>JALYSR010000019.1 GCA_030854715.1 Acidobacteriota bacterium | reverse complement strand
CAACCCGACGCGGTTAATGACATAGATGAGGAGACCGAGGCCGAGCAGAAAAGCAATAGCCTGTAACCAGATGAAAGATCGTCGTGATTTGCCGGAGCCGGAGGGCTCAGATTGATCGTCGAGTTCTTCCAGCTCGTCGAGATCTTCGGGCCACTCATTCGCCAGCTCGTTTTCTGAGGTAGTCAAGGAGATGCAGTTGCTCCAGTAGTCGCGATTTTGCGGTTTGCCGGTGTTACCAAAACTTCTTTTACAAGGCGACCGGGAAAGCTTCGAAAACCTTTATCCCATAGAACCGGAATTGGATTGCTATCATCGCGTAAATTTCCTGTGAGCGCTAGCACAGTCGGAGCAAAGCTCAAGACTGTCGTAGGGTTCCTCGACTATCGCAGCTTGCGGTATGGAAGTTTTGTCTCCGCCGACTAACATGAATGTGGAGTGGGTGGAAATGCGGAACAACGAACCATGATTGCCGCCGGGATTGAAGCCACGCACGTCAAAATTCCAGTGATTGTTGCCAACCAGGAGCATATAAGTTTCAGTGAGATTGCGCTCGCGTCTCGCCAGCCTGCGCGTCAGCCGCTCATCCTCGGAGAGGCCGGGTTGGTTGGCTGAAAGTTTTTCGGTTGGGTGTCGCGCCATCTCTTCGTAGAGTCCTATCAAGCCGTTCGAATACTTGGTCCAGTGCAAAGCAAGAAGCCATTCACTGTCGGTGTGCCACTGACTTAACCAGACGGCGCGATCAGCTTGCGGCGTTGCGAGTTCGTTGTCTTCGAAAATGTGTAACGGGAGGCCGGGTTTCCACGCGATAGTCCCGAAGTGGATCCGGCCGGCCGCATCCTGCCATAGATTTCGGATGGGCTGATACCGCACGATGCCGTGGCGTTGCGCAGGAGTTGCTACAACACTGCATGGCGCACGAACAGTTTATGTTTAGACTACTGCCTGTAGATCAAATCGATTGGGGTATACCACGGACTTATTTTTGAGGGGAAGCAGAAGGTTCGGCATCTTTCGAATCTTTTTCGGGCGGGAACTTCCAGCCCGAGCTTTGCAACAGAGAAACTCCATACTGAATTGGAACAGCAAAATTTGAGGCTTGATTTCCGGTCAGAATCGCAAAATTAACACCGATAACTCTTCCGGTTGGGCCAAACACTGGTGCACCCGAACCACCTTCGGCCGTGCGCGCATCGTAAACAATTCGCCGTACATCGAGGTCAGTAATATTCCCCTGCGTGGTCTGCGGCTGAATGCGGCGCACGCTGGCGAGGTAACCGAGAATGGAGTCGAGCGTCTGGTAACGTTGCTGTATGTTGCGGGCCTCAGCATCATCAAGAAAAGCGAGCAAGCGATCCGGGCCCAATGGGTAGCCCATCATCACCACGGTTTTCCCGACCGCCACCGCGTCCACATCAGTCTCGAGAGGAATGACAGGAATGTCAGTAGGCAAAGTTGTGTCTAACAAACAAACGGCTAAGTCGTCACGTTTGCCTGCTACCTGAAACTTCAAGGGTATAGGTTGCGAATGTTCCGGGAAATAGGCATTCAGTTTTTTGAGACGTGGTTGCCATCTGACACTGGTGACTAAACTTTGCGCCCGCTCGTCGGCGAGCCAGGGCTGCGCGATGTGGCGGTTCGTTAATACAAAACCTTCCCCGACGTAAAAGCCTGTACCTACAAACTCAAACTCGGCTACCGCCCCTTTACCTTCTGGTGTCAAGGTTGTGGCCTCGCCGGCATTCTGAACCGGCGAGCCGCTTTCATTCATCTGTGACTCAGCATAACGAAGCGGTCGACCGGTGCTCGCCTCAACATAGTAGAATGAGCCGGCAATCAAAGAAACACCGCTACCGTAGTCGCTGCGGAGTTTCACCGCGAGGGAGAGACTGTCGCGAATCTCTTTGTTTGAACGGTCAAGGCTGGAAAGTGTCTCGTTGGTCTTGGACACCTGATCTTTCATCGAGGTGAGTTGCGCGCGCTGGTCATCAATGATGCGCCTGCTTCTTTGCATTTCTTTGAACATCGAAAACCCGATGTAAAGAATGCCGCCGACAAGCGCCACGGCGATTGCCAGCGTGATCAATTTCGTGCTGGGATTGATTTCTCTCACTAATTCGCGGGTAAACTCACGCAGAAAAACTTTGGCGTCATCCCGTCTCGCGGTAGCAGCCGACTCGATCGCCGCCTGTTCAATAAAGGGCGCAACGCGCTCTTCGTGAGCAGGAGCCCCGATAACAGCGGGCAGCGAGCGAATTGGGTAGAAGTGCAGGGCCAGCGGGGAGTTCTTAAAACGAACTTCATCTCCGTCCTTAATCTCGGCGTCCGGAGCGATCGGCTTGCCATTGAGCGTCATTCCCAGATTCTCATCGAAATTGACAACTCTATAGCTGCCGCTATTGCGTTGTAGTTCCAGGACTACTTCGGCCCCTTCTTCGGATGCCGGGAGGTGCATGGGCAGTTGGAGATTGGACGCGTCGGTCCTACCGATTCGAATCAAACGGTCAGTTAGTATTTCGGTGTGTTTGATCTCACCCGAGGAGATGTGGATGACCAGGCCAGTTGCCATGGAGGGTGACCAGATGGATGGCGCGACGCGCTAACCAGAATTCCTTTTCACAATAAATCGGGCGCCCGCATTAGACCGCCCACTGCCAACGCGGTCTTCAGAGCGGTCGCCCTTTGAAACCATATTCTACAGGTATTTTCTAGGCTAGCAAGAGAGTCAGCAGTAGCCGGTGACCAAACCCACTTTATAAGCCGACGCTTCTCCGTGTTAGCATACGGGAGACTCAACCTCTGTAAACTTATTGAAGATCTATGGCTGAGAATTGTTTCATAGAAGAACGCGATAAGCTTGAAGCGCTTGCTCCTATCACTAGTGCGCCCATCCAGCACCACGTCTTTGTCTGCACGGGAAAGTCGTGTTCGGCGGTCGAAAGCGCGGAAGTGAAAGCGGCATTTGAACGTGAACTACTGTCGCGCCAAATCCTCTTTGGGAAAGAAACGAAAGGCAAGAATCCGAAGGGAACCGTGGTGCTTACGGAATGCGGCTCGGTTGGCTTCTGCGCCATTGGCGCGGCCGTTATGGTTTACCCAGATGGAGTCTGGTATGCACAGGTTCGCGCCGGCGACGTGCCGGAGATAGTTGAAGAACACCTTGTGAACGGCCGGGTGGTGGAGCGGTTGGCTCTGTTGAAGGTGCCGGCTGTTGGAAACGTTGCTGTTCCGCAGGGAGGTCAAGATCAAAACTGGGAAGCTTAGTCCTGTCCCCTCACAATGGCGCTTCCAGACTTAATAACAACTCAGAAGGCAGGCCTTTAGGTCTTAGCAATGCTTGCGGCTTGTTGGGGCTTCCAGCGAAGTATTGGCTTGCGGGCGGCGGCGGCTTCATCGAGGCGGCCAATTCGGGTTGAATGGGGAGCTCTCAGAACTAATTCAGGATCCTCAATAGCTTCCCGGGCTATCGACCTCATCGCTTCAACAAACTGATCCAATTCCTGCCGGCCCACTGATTCGGTGGGCTCAATCAACATTGCTCCCTGCACGATTAGAGGAAAGTAGATCGTCATTGGGTGAAACCCGTAATCGATCAATCGTTTGGCAATGTCGAGTGTGTGAACGCCTTTGCGCGATTGGCGCTTGTCTGTGAAAACGACCTCGTGCATGGGTGGTGCGTCGAAAGGTTTTTCGTAATCGCTGGTTAAACCATGCGCAATGTAACGCGCGTTGAGTACCGCTGCTTCGGTCGCCTCCCGCAGTCCGTCAAAGCCATGGGTCTGAATGTAGGCGAGGGCGCGCAACATCATCCCGTAGTTTCCAAAAAATGCTTTTACTCGTCCGATTGATTGCGGGTAGTTGAAATCCAACTTGTAGCTTGCCGAACCGGGGGAAGCCGTTTCGGTGTCACCAGGAACCCCGTCTCGACTGCTCCAGGTTCTGATAATTCGCGGCACAGGCAAAAACGGTTCGAGTTCCTTGGTGCAACAGCACGGGCCACAGCCTGGACCACCGCCACCATGCGGCGTTGAGAACGTCTTGTGCAGATTGAGATGAATGACGTCCACGCCCATATCGCCGGGTCGCGCCACTCCAACCAGCGCATTCATGTTGGCACCGTCCATGTAGACCAGCCCGCCCGCCTCGTGAACAATGCGGCAAATTTCCTGAATGTTTCTTTCGAAGAGTCCAAGCGTGTTTGGATTCGTCAGCATGAGACCGGCAACATCGCCGACGGCACAAAGCTCGCGCAGGTGATCCAGATCGGTTAGACCTTCCGCTGTCGAGCAAATCGTTTTGACTGAAAATCCTGATAAGTGCGCAGACGCGGGATTGGTGCCATGGGCAGAATCAGGAATCAGCATAGTGCGCCGATTCGCAGAAGCGCCCGCCCCATCGCGCGCATCGATGTACGCGCGAATAATCATGACGCCGGTCATTTCTCCGTGCGCCCCGGCGGCGGGTTGCAGCGAAATGCCGGGAAGGCCTGTAATCTCCGCCAGGTCTTCCTCAAGTTTGTAGATAACCTCGAGCGCGCCTTGCGCGTCTTGCGGTTCGGTCAACGGGTGCAAGCCGGCGAAGCCCGCGATCCGCGCGACCTTTTCGTTCAAACGCGAATTGTATTTCATGGTGCAGGAGCCGAGCGGGTACATGCCCTGGTCGATGGAGTAGTTCCAGGTGGACATGCGAACGAAGTGACGAATCACATCCACTTCGCTTACTTCGGGCACGCCTTCCAAATCGTCATCTCTAAGAAATCCCTGCGGCACCAGCTCAGTGATCGGCAGTTCCTCAACATCGAGCGGTGGCAAACGATAACCAATGCGACCCGGCTGCGAGCGCTCGAAGATCAACGCTTCGTTGGGATTGATGTGAGTAGTGACTTTTGTGATTTCAGACTTCATAACAGATCAATGACGGCTGTGCATCCTTCGTCTTGCGTGTAGTTTCTTTCGAACAGCGGACACGGTCGACTTTGGGTAATACCGATCAAATAAAAAAGCGGGCGGTGCCGGCAGTCCTGGCAGGATTGAACATGACGCTGTTGTCGGGCAACCCTGATCAAGCCCAGAAATTCTCACAGTGGCAGTGAATGTTCGGCCGAAACCCACGGTATCGACTGTAATCGAGGACGTTCCCTGACCCTGAATAATTCTGCCTTCCGCGATCGTCCAGTTGTAACTGGGAACGACATTTGGATTTCCACCGTTAACACTGGCCGTGAACGTAATAGGCTCTCCTTCGTTGAAGTGAGGAGAGCAGGAAACACTGATCTGGGGACACATGTGCTGTGGGTCGCGTAACACTGGGCATGCTGTAAGCGGAGAATGTTTTTCTACCTCAGCAGCATTCTCAGCCAGAAACAAGCAGAGTAAACTGATAGTTGGCAGAGTCAGACGACTAATCATGCTTGTGTTCCTTATGAACTGAGCCCCTCAACCAGCGCGTCAATCTGAGCACGCGAATTCATTTCCGTTACACAAACCAGAAAATCATTTGACCGATCCTTGAAGTAACGTGACAGCGGCAGGCCGCCGGTTATGTTTCTCTCGGCCGCCAGTCGCGCCAATAATTCTTTCGCGGGCAGCGGTGCGCGCACCACAAACTCATTGAAGCGCGGCGCGGTGAAGGGAATTGAAAAGCCTTCCAGTTCAGCGATTTGTTTTGCCGCGTACGCGGTCTTTTGGGCGCATTGCTGCGCCACTTCCTGGAGTCCACGCCGCCCCATGGTTTCCAAATAAACAGTTGCCGCCAAGGCGATCAATCCTTCGTTAGTGCAAATGTTGGAGGTGGCTTTTTCCCGGCGGATATGTTGCTCACGCGTCGCCAGAGTTAAAACGAAACCGCGCCGCCCTTCCTTGTCGTAAGCCTCACCTACCAGGCGCCCCGGAATTTGCCGCGCATATTTCTCGCGGGTTGCAAACAACCCGACATATGGACCACCGAATGAGAGGGGCACGCCAAATGATTGACCTTCGGCTACGACAATGTCAGCGCCGCAAGCCCCCGGCGATTTCAGCAAGCCCAGGGAGATCGCTTCGGTAACAGCCACGATCAGCAAAGCGCCGGCGGCGTGCGCGCGTTCGGCGAGAGCGGCGACATCTTCGATACAACCAAAGAAATTTGGCGACTGAACAACCAGCGCCGCGGTCTTGTCGTCGAGTAATTTCTCTATTGCCGCACCGGACGTTTGGCCCGTCTCGGGGTCAGGATCAGCACGTAGTAGTTCAATGCCGGCGTGCTGGACATAGGTCGTTACCACTTCCAGGTATTCGGGATGTATGGCCCCGCAGGCGACCACTTTCGATCGCTTGGTAACTCGCTCAGCCATTAACACCGCTTCAGCCAGCGCAGTTGATCCGTCGTACATGGAGGCGTTGGCCACATCCATTCCCGTCAACTGGCAGACCAGAGTTTGAAATTCAAAAATTACCTGCAGCGTCCCCTGCGATATCTCCGGCTGGTATGGCGTGTAAGCGGTGAAGAATTCTGAGCGTGAGATGATGTGATCAACTATGGTCGGAATGTAATGAGAATAAGCGCCGGCGCCAAGAAAACCAATTCGCCGCGCGCCCTGATTGCGTTCTGCCATTTGCTCAAAGCGGGCAAGGAGCTCGATCTCAGAAAGAGCTGCTGTCGTGTTTAGATTCCTGGATAAGCGGAGGTCTTTGGGAATGGAATCGAATAATTCGGCCGCCGAGCTTAGGCCGATCTGGTGAAGCATTTCGGCCCGCTCTTCAGGCGCGTTGGGAATGTAGCGCAATTTTACTCCGTCTCAGCTTTCGTGAAATCTTCATATTCCGCGGCCGTCAGGAGGCTGTCCACTTCACCCGGATTCGACATTTCAACGCGAATCATCCAGCCCTGACCATACGGATCCTGGTTAACTCTCTCCGGCTCGTCGTTAAGCGCCTCATTCATTCCCGAGATCACACCCGATACCGGCGAGAAAACTTCCGAGACAGCCTTCACCGACTCAACCGATCCGAAGGACTCATTTGCGGCAAACTCATCACCCGCTTTCGGCAATTCAACGTACACAACGTCACCCAGCGAGTCTTGCGCGTAATCGGTGATGCCGACGACGGCAGTATTGCCTTCGACGCGAACCCACTCGTGATCTTTACTGTAGTGTAAATCGTCGGGAATGTTTGCCATGATTCCTCCGCGTTTCAGTTTGTAATTGCTATTTGTCGCGTTTGTAAAAAGGCGTCTTCACAGTTTGTGCGCTTACCAGTCTACCTCGAACATCAATTTGGATTTGCTGACCTTCGTTGGTGAACTCACTGGGAACGTAAGCCATGCCAATATTCTTTTTCAAGTAGGGAGCAGGACTTCCGGAAGTGACCTTACCGGCGCGCTCGCCATTGACTAAGACGTCCTGTCCGTCACGTGCAATCCCTCTTTCCATCACTTCAAATCCCACCAGGCGCCTGCGCACGCCATCTTGCTTTTGCTTTGCAAGTGTCTCTCGACCGATGAAGTCGCCCTTGTTCAGTTTACAAATCCACCCGAGATTTGCCTCCAGCAGCGTCGTGGTCTCGTCAATCTCATGTCCGAAAAGCGCCATGCCCGCCTCGAGACGGCGTGTGTTGCGCGCTGCCAGTCCACAGGGAAGCACCCCAGTGTCGGAACCGAAATTTCCCGCATCGAGAATCTTGTTCCAAATCTGCTCCGCCTTATCCGCTGCGGCATAAACTTCAAAACCATCTTCTCCCGTGTACCCTGTACGCGAAACAATCGAAGTGACACCGTCAACCTGGCTCTCAGTAAAATGGTAGTACTTGATCTCCGCGAGCGGCAGATCAGTCAATCGCTGAAGAATCCCCAGCGCATCCGGACCTTGCAGCGCCAACTGGCAAAAATCTGAACTGACATTTTTTAGTTTGGCCGATTCGCCTCGCTTATGCGATGTGATCCATTCCCAATCCTTGGTTGTCGTTCCCGCGTTAACCACGAGCAGCAAATGATCGCTCGCGAAGCGGTAAACCAACAGATCATCGACGACCGTGCCCTCCGGAGTTGTCAGCGCAGAATATTGAGCCTGGCCGTCGATGAGTTTAGAGGCGTCGTTCGAAGTAAGGTAATTTACGAGCGGAATCGCACCGGTACCACGAACGTCGATCTCGCCCATGTGAGAAACATCGAAGAGGCCGACGTGATTGCGAGTACGCAGATGTTCTTCCACCGTGCCCGCCGGATATTGCACGGGCATGTCCCAGCCGCCGAAATCGACCATGCGTCCGCCCATACTGCGATGCACAGCATTGAGCGGCGTTCGTTTTAGTTCCGGAGCGACTGCGGTCACGCGTCTCTTCAGACTATTCCCATAGCCTGATCCCGATCAAAGTATTAGTTAAACAGGTGAAGCCGCAAACTAACATGCAGAGTGCGGGGCGTCAAGCGAGTCGCTGTCGGAGTGTTATGTGGTCGACAAAACAGAATCAAGTATTCAATCGGCGGAAGGTTTTCTGGGGATGAAGAAGTGAGAATTAGCCGAGGAATGATTACAGAGCTGGTGGATAAACAATGACGCAGTCGCGCCGTCCCTCCACTCTCGGGATACTGCCATCAAAAACTTCGGTCGCGCACATCAACCTTCTGCACGGTAAAGACTACTCGCATCGTATCAGGACGTCGATCCAACGATGCTGGAACGAAGGCAGCGCTCTGTCGCAAGGCGACCTCAAAGTCCGTGAGCATCTGACGATCGCGCGGCGCTTGCACGACGTGGGCCAACGACGCGGCGCCGTTACTAAAAACATCCGCGACTACAACCATGTCGTCGCCATCTTCGTACATGTCAGGATGGGGATGTGCATAGGATTTTGTGAGCGCGGCTAGAGCTCCCCCCGGAGCAAGGCTGGGTGACTGTGCGGCAAATGGCGCTCGATCTGCGGAAAAGTCTTCCGGAGTTACCGGCTGATTCAAGTCATGCCCGGTTTGTCGTGCGAAAAACGAGTTGCTTTGTCTTGCGGCTTGCTGGAGCGCGATGAAGTGCGGCATAAGGGCGGCAAACATAGACAGGAAAAGTATGACTGAAGCAAAAGAACCAATGCCGTACGGCATCAGTCGCGGCTCCACCCACTGGACCACGCGGTCGCGCAGGGACAACTCGGGGGTTTGGCGGCGCGCGGCCGCTTCGATCATCAAGGCGTCGGTGATTGACGAGGCCAGGTCGGCAGGCTGAACTGGGCGAGCAAGTTGCCAGAGGCTGCGGCTGATCGCACGCAACTCTGCAGCATCTGCGCGGCATACAGGACACTTATCCAAGTGGGTGTCGATGGCGGCGCGTACCGGCAACGACACTTCGTCATCGATATATTGTGAAAGCAGCTCAGTTGTTTCTTTGCAACCCATAATTCATTTCCAATTGCCGATTGCCGATTGCCAAATGGCAACAGAAAGCGCGTCAAGCATTACCAATTGGAAATTGACAATTGGAAATCGGCAATGTGTTCGATGGCCCACCGACCCCGGCTGCTCCTCTTGCGTAACAGAGCAACTTCGTCAGGTCCGGTTTGTTAAGTAGCTCATCGATTTCCAGCGAATGCATCAACGGGTGTTACTGGCCACGTTTTCAAGTT
>JALYSR010000328.1 GCA_030854715.1 Acidobacteriota bacterium | reverse complement strand
GCGCTGGTTTGTACTCTGCCGCATGAGTGCGGAGCGTTCGCTTGCCGTGTCGCACGTCAGCAAGAGCTTCAATCCCTTCGCTCAGTTCCGCGAAAAGATCACGCGTAGCACCACGCTTCGCTTTAGCTTTGATTGATCGCTTCATCGTTTTCTCCTTGCTTCAAGTTCGTGCTTGATCATTTCTTTGAGCGCTTTGCGTTGACTAGCTGTCAAATCAGACATTTCATCCTTGTCGTAAATTGTAAACAGCCAGAACTGCGATCCGGCATCCCACCAGTAATAAATCACGCGCAGACCGCCGCGTTTGCCCTTACCACGCCGTTCATCTGCGAAACGTAGCTTGCGCAATCCCCCGGTGCCAGGAATAACATCGCCGACTTCCGGGTTCAGCATCAGCAACCGCTGAAGTTTCAGTAAAGCTTCGTCGTCGAGATAATCCGCCCGATGGCGTTCAAAGGGAGGTAGCTCGACGAAGACGGCCTTCACGTCCACATAATACCTAGTGTTTACATCTATACGCAAGTCGCGTATAGACTGTAAGTGCCCTTTTCGGCGCATAGCGGCTTTTCGGTCGTTCAGCACTGGTGAGGCAACGTGGTAAGATTTCGGCCCGAAGTGATGAAGCGCGATGTTCCGATAGAACTCAGCAGCGGCAATGTATTTGCCGATCTCGGTTTCCGAGACGCGGAAGCGCGTCTTTTGAAAGCAAAGCTCGCAACCAACATCTCTCAACTGATCGAGAGCAAGGGCTGGACCGAAGCTCAAACAGCGGAGCGGACGGCTTTGGATCAGACCAAGGTGTCGCGTCTGCTACGCGGTCAACTTTCCGGGTTTTCCGCCAATCGTTTGCTTGCCTTATCGCATCGCCTAGGTCATTAGTGTCGAAGTCCTCATTTGTTGACTTAGGCGCACCGGAGAAATCTCACACCCGCATCATGATTGGGTAATTGCTTTTCTAGAACGGGATATCATCAAATTCATACGACTCCTCGTTCGCAGAAACTGTCGCATCTTCGCTATCGTCAAGATTTGGAACGTCATCAAATTCACTGCCCTGGTCGTCAAGTTGTAAGCGTGCGATCCCCAATGTGTCATCAGAGACCATATCCTCGGGGAGAGCCAGCATGGCAGCGGTTTCATCCTCTGAGAGCTGTTCAACATCCTTCAGTTTTTTAACCATCACGTTGGTTCGCACGCCTAC
The DNA here is from genome assembly GCA_030854715.1 of Acidobacteriota bacterium. Classification (GTDB taxonomy): domain Bacteria; phylum Acidobacteriota; class Blastocatellia; order Pyrinomonadales; family Pyrinomonadaceae; genus PSRF01. The sequence continues at coordinate 11,756 of JALYSR010000328.1, read as the reverse complement.
GAACTCGATGGTTTTTGTGGTTGTAGCGAGTTGTTTCTTAACTTTCGCGAGAACCTCTCCGAATTTTCCAAACTCCGTCTTAACGGCTCCCAAGATATTTCGAACTTCAGCCGCACGCTGCTCGATAGCGAGAGATTGAAAACCCAATCTGTAGCTCGTCAGAATGGCAGCCAGCGTAGTCGGACCAGCGACCACTATTCGATAGCGTCGTTGGAGTTCATCAACAAGACTCTCGTGGCGAAGCGCTTCACCATACAACCCTTCAGTTCCGAGAAACATGATTGCAAAGTCAGTTGTTCGAGGCGGATTGATGTATTTGTCATGAATCCGTTGAGCCGAGGATTTGAGTACACGCATAAGAGCGTCAACAGCTTTCTGGGTTGCGATAACATCGCCAGATTCAGCTGCCTGTTGCAGTCGACGATAATCCTCCTGTGGAAACTTTGAATCTATTGGAACCCAAATGGCCGAGTCGGAGTCACTTGGCGAACCTGGTAACCGAACTGCAAATTCGACCGCTTCGTCAGAGTTCTCTTTCGCGTGAAAGTTCTTCTGATATTGACCGGGAGCCAGGAATTGCTCAAGGAGCGTCTCAAGCTGCTTCTCAGACCAGTTAGCGCGAACCTTTACATTTGATAACAATCGTTTTAGATCTCCGACTCCCGACGCAAGGTTCTGCATATCACCCAGTCCTCTGTGGACCGCCTCGAGCTGGTCGCCAACTAACTTGAACGACTGACCCAGTCGCTTTTCTAGCGTGTCATGCAGTTTTTCATCTACAGTTTTCCGCATTTCTTCCAGCTTTTTCTCATTGCTATCCTGAAGGTTATGTAGACGTGAATCGATGGTGGCGCAGATCCTGTCAATTGCTTCCTGATTCGACTCGGTCAGGGTTTGCAATTGCTTCGTAACCCCATCCACCTGCGTTCTTTGAACGTCCGCAATAGTTCGCAGATTCATTGATAGTGTTTCGTCTGCAGACTTCAATCCCGCCGAGAGTTCGATCCGGTTTTCGGCAAGCTTGGTCTCTACCGTTCTACGAATCTCATCGATTGTTAATTTGTTGCCTTGTTGCAGTTCTTTGATCTGTGAATCAATTGAGTTGCGAACTCGGTCTAATGCGACTCGATTGGATTCATTGATCTCCTTGAATTGGGCGTTTGTCACCTCAAGTTGTGTGGCTTGAAACTCTCCGATTCTAGTTAGCGCGGTCGCTAGTGTTTCGTTTGCACTTTGCAACCCCTTTGACAGTTCTTCTTCATTCTCCTTTATTTTCGCCTCCAATGCGCATCGCATGTGTTCGAGTTTTTGTTCGTTCCTACTTGAAAGTTCGGTGACACGATCCTCCAACCCAGTACGCAGACGCTCTACGGAGTTGTGGTTTGATTCTGAAAGCTCTTGCATCTGCTTGCTGATACCATCGAGTTGAGCACGCTGTACCTCGCCAATGCTTGTCAGCCCATTCGACACAGTCTCGTTCACATTATTAAGGTTCTTGGAGATTTCCTCGCGTGATTCGCGAGCTGCGCGACTAGCTTCCTCGCGCCCAGCCCGAAGTTCCACATATAGCGCGCCATCAGGATCATCGCGCCTCCGCAATCGGACCAGTATTAGAATCAACAGCACAGCACTTACTACTGCGAACAAAAGCAGTAACCAAGACATAGCTTCACTCATCGTTCACCTCCACATTTCTCGCATCTACGCAATCCCCTGGCCTTGTATAGTCCCGCGAACGCCAGTTGATGGAAACTCAAGCAGCAAGACGTTCTCGTAATCGACATCGACATCGAGACACGCGCGTCTTCAGCGCCGCCACACTTATCCCTTGCTCTAGCGCCACACGCTCGTATCCCTCTTCGCGCGCAAGCTTCCAGAGAACGCACCACTCTACCGAATCGGTCAGTGAGCGCACCCTAAGCAATTGCTCAGCTTGAAGCACTTCATCGAAAGCTGTCTTTTCCCCTGAAGCTTGAGCTTGGACGGCTGCGAAGGATTCCAACAACCTAAAACGGTGTAAGTGTTTCTTCTGTCTGTTGACTTTGAGGTTATTCAGCTGGCGCTGACGCGTGTCAATGTCCGCAGGAAGCTCGCCGTTAGAGAGCGAATCCAGAAATGTATTGAGTTGATCTTCGGTAGCCCACGAACTGTGAGCAAGGGTGGTAACTCGGTCAGCTCGCTTTTGGAGCACGCCGTATTCATCCCAGAGTTCTCCGGGTATACGATCGGGATTCATTCATGACCTCCTGCCCTGTGCGGACCGCTGTGGCCCGCTGGGGTCGTCAAGAAAACTTCGTCTTACTGCTGTACTTACCAACCCGGACGTCAGGACGCTGTGCCTGCGGGTACCGGCTAAAAAAAAAGCAAAGCGATTTTACAGCCAAGAGGCCGCGTTTACAATATTCTGGGCCTCGGCACTCGTAGCCCTTATCTATTAAGTAGGTGACCGAGCGCCGAGGTTACCGAATACTTCATTCAGAAGCGGCGGCACTACTTTGCTACGAGTTGAGTCGCCAAATTGCTGGACCATTCTCGACGCAATTTGTCGAATAGCTGCTCAAACTCTGAGTCAACACCATGCTCCCTGCTACAGATTTGACTCTGAGTCCTCGCCAACGAAAGAAGGACCGATTGAAGCCCGACAAGAACCTCGGAACATGTTCTGCCAACATAGTCTGAACCGCCAATGCTTTCATCATCGGGGTCCTCTCCATTGCTGGCCATTTTTGAGAGTTCGCTTAATGGCTGCCATATCTTCTCGAAAAAGGCGTGAGCCGTGTTTATTGTCAGAATTACTTTTCCAAACCGAAAGTCACAGTGATAAAACGGCCAATACTCGTCGTGTTTGAAGATCGTTACGTATCGCGAGCCCTTTAGGCGTTCAAGTGCTTGCTCGTCTGTTTCACTTTCCCTCTTGAGAGTAATCGCTAGAGTTTTCAGGTTCTCATCCAGCGCAACTTTCTCTTCTTGGGTAAGTTCGGGTAGCTGCTTACCCTGAAATGCCTCCGCATCTGTAGCGCGACGCTCCGCCTCACTGATCTTCGATCCAGACTTCTGCGTGGCGCGTCGGCCCTGAAGTTCCTTGATGTTCTCGCGAACCGCAGTGATTTCGGGTCCAATTTTTTCGACAATTATCTCTGAGACATATTCTTTAAGCCGAATGCCTTGCTTGTTGGCTGCGACCCCAAACCCTTCATCCGCTTCTCCAGGGAAATCTATTTCGAGTCGGAGCCAAAGATTGTCGCTGTGCTTCCGAATCTTAAGCCTTGGGTACGACGAGCCAATCTCAACTTCACGGTCATTCCTCATGAAGGAGACTGTATGATCATCGAAAACGTGAAGATCGTTCCTCAATACCTTTCGTGGTAATGAACTCCACTGTTCGTACGGCAACGCGAATAAACGAACGTTGATGGTCGTTGCCTCTCTTGAGTTTTCGGCAACTGGAATACCTATTGGCCAGCTACCCACCAAGTTGCTCTGTTTTGGGTTAAGGCCTTCGATATCCTTATGTCGTGCGGACGACATCCAGTATGTGGGATCGAATGCCTCAACCAAACGGTTATTGACGAATAGCCGCAAGCCTTTCGCTATGAAGCGACGATAGATACGCGCCATTTCTTTGGTAGCATGCTCCGCAAGAGTTTGGGCTTTACGAAAACTCAGCCTATCGCATTCTGGCATGAAGACAATAGTGCCCGATGTTCCCATCCGTTCGCGCAGTTCCTCGCGCGTAGGGGATAGAAGGGTTTGAGATTGCTGCGGATTCTTTGGGAAAACCATCGGTTTTGTGAGAATGTCCAACACGTCCGATGGGAGTTGGTCGTTTAGTGTTGGGTCCGGCAGTTCAATCAGATTTGTTCTACTGTTGCCAATCTCGGCCACATCGACCGTCATATTGTAGATAGCGCCAGGTTCTTGCCATGAGTAAACGTCAAAGACTGAGCTCATACTCAGGGCGGCGGTTTTCATTCCCATCCCGTAACGTCCGATCCCTTCCCGGTTTTCATATACCATTGATCCGCCGAAAGCTGTGGCGACCTTGAGAACGTGCGGTGCCATCCCGACCCCGTTATCGTAAACGAGGGTTGAAATCTTGAAATCACCACGATGACCCGTTTGATGGAAATAAACCCGAATTTCGGTCGCTTGCCACTGGATGGCGTTGTCTACGTGCTCGCACAAGGCCGATGTAGTGCTGTTGTAACCCATGTCCCGGAGCGAACTCACCAACGTTTGCCCTAGGAAGAGCGGTACTTTCGCCCCGTCTCTCAGAATTCGATTTAGAACCGTTCTTCCGCCCCGCGGGGCACCAGCTCCCCAATGCATCGACAATTCAGGCTCTTGGCCTGCCCTGTTATCTTCCGACCCCTCATTAGCTTCTAGGATTTGTTCTGACATTCTTTCTCCTTCTGTCTGTGGCAGCCGCTATGGTTGCCGAGGTCATTGCCTGCTAAGAAAAACGTAGCTAACTATAAAGTAGGTGAGGCCCACATAAAGTTACAGACGAAATAGGACGGTCATCCGATAATCGGGCATTATGTAATCGAGCATCACGCCCTGCCATCAAACAGCGATGTCATGCGGGCCTGCCGCGTCTTACATAATGACGATTATCGTACGCCTCGCGTCTTTACTTCCCGACACGGTACTTCCCGACGGATGTCTACACCTCGCCCCTTCCTAATGAGCCTCGCTAGCGACTGAGAAGCATCGTCCGCTTGAGTGCCTATCGGATGGAAATAAAGTTTGCGGAAGGTTATAAAGAATCAAACTGGGGAGGGCAGACAAGATAGAACGTGATTTCAAACTTTATCAATCCTCTAAGTCTTCTCATTTCAGTAACTTTAGAATAAAGCAAATCATATGAATAAACTTGGGCGACTGGGGAAGTTACTCAAGTTCCAATCCCGCTTGAGTTTGTGGCTTTATTTTTGCTCTACGCAAAGCATTTCGATAAGGCGGAGAGCATATGACTGTCAGGCCACGAGGAAGGAAGAGAACGCTCTCAAAACATGTCTCATCCTTCAACATGTACATAGACCAGGTCTATCAAGTCCGGGCGATCATGGAAGCGACCGGAGCGGTAAAAGATGCGCCGGTAATCCGCGAGCTGCTAGACGAGGCCTTGGGAGCGCGCCGGCGAAAAGGAGCTGGGATTTACGATTCGGAAGAGCCGCCTGGACAAGGCACGGCGGAAACGCTTCATACGCTGCAAACCCTATTACTCAAGCTGGTTAGGCATGAAGACTTACTGCTGCGCAATCAGCGGGTCGGAACCAAGCTTCTTTTAGAAACCTTTGTTGAAGCGCGTACAGGCAGGGCTCTAGCCTGGGAAGAACTTATCGAAAGACCCTCGATGCAGAAGGGTAGAACCAAGCAGGATTTGGTCAACTACTTCGACATGAAAACCCGTTACGCAAAGGAACATGCAGTCGAATTGTTAGAGAAGCTCAAGAAGGAAGAAGCCGAAAGTCGGTGACCCTGCAGAAGCAGGGGGTGTTGGATTTTACATACACTTTTGGTGTGGTGTTTTACAACAGGGGTGATCGAACCACTAGACCAGAATCCCGAATTTCCAGTCCACGCTTTTCGGTTCTTTACCATTGATTCCCATCCCGTCCACTCTTTTTCTAATGCTTCCATGAATGTGCGTTCTGGCACATTGATTGACATAGAGCTGCGATGTGATGAGTTTACCGCATCAGTCAAGCCTCCCTTTCGGAAAGGCAACCATGAATTTGAAGCAGGCGAAGGAACTGCCGATTTATCTAACGTTGAAGGAAGTCGCTGAACTGCTCAAGGTGAAACCACGGACTATCTACGCTTGGGTAAGCGAGAACAGGATTCCATTTGAGCGGAAGGGCAGTCTTCTGCGCTTTCGACTTGATGCGGTTCTCGCCTGGAACGAATCAACACGGTAACTAGATAAGAACAGTTGGAGGATTGCAGATCGCAAATCAGATGGAGGTGTGCCCGTGTTAGAATCCCCTCGCTCCTGTAACGGCGGCAAACCGGAAAGGAGCAAACCATGTCCGTAAGGAAAAGGGGAGAACACTGGTTCGTAGACATCAGTGAGAAAGGAAGGCACCGAGTCCAGCGCCTGCTTAAAGGCGCACGGACGAAGGCGCAAGCATTAAAAGCTGAGGCCAAGATAAGAACTCAGATCTTTGAAAAAAGTTATGGCCTCACTGAAACGCCGGAATGCCGCTTCGACAAATTTGTTGATTCGTCATTCCTGCCAACTAAGGAACTGAAGAAAAGCTACGCCTCGATCGATAGCATCTGTAAAGCTCTCAAGGGCTTCTTTGGTAAACATTTCATAGCAGAAATCGATACCGAGATGGTCGAGAGATACAGACAAGTCCGAGTCAAAGAAAAGACGAGGCTTGGGCGGAATCGCAGTCCGTTGCGTGTGAATAAAGAGATGCAAGTCCTCTCTTCAATTTTCACGCTGGCTCTGGAAGAGAAGTTAATAGCTTCACGACCCAGAACCACGATGTTTCGGGTTTCTGGCGAAAGGGTCCGCTACCTTACGTCAGATGAAGAGAAACGCCTCTTCGAACATTTTGACGGCTGCGAGTGGCTCAGGAGCATCGTTCTTATGGCTTTGCACACCGGAATGCGACGCGGCGAGATCTTTGGGCTTCAATGGTTCGATCTTAACTTCGACTGTGGATTGATTCACGTTCGGAATACCAAGAATGGCAAAGACAGGCTGATCCCGATGAATGCCACCGTCAGAGCCGTGCCTGGGGACCAACCGAAGACCAGCAGCTTTGTCTTTCCTAGTCCAAGAACTGAGGAGCGACTAGTTGAGATTAAGTATGCCTTTAGCCACGCGCTGAAGGATGCCAAGATTAGGGATCTTCGGTTTCACGATCTGCGTCACACGGCCGCAACTCGCATGGGTGACGCGGGCGCGGACGCATTCACGTTGGCTGCAATCTTCGGTTGGTCTGACATTCGGATGGCGATGCGATACACCCATGCGATGGAAGATGCAAAGCGAAGAGCCGTCGAAGCAATCGCTCAAAATTTTATTTCACGTGACCATAGCGTGACAAATGAAAAACCGACTGCTGATCAGATCGCCGCAAGTGGTTGATATGATTGGTAGCGGGGGGGAGACTCGAACTCCCGACCTTGGGGTTATGAATCCCACGCTCTAACCGGCTGAGCTACCCCGCCATCTTGGGCGACGGACAGTTTACGAGGACGCTAGTCCTCAAGTCCAGACAGCCGGTGGGATGATTTGAGACAAACGGGTTCGGACTGGAGATTTTCCATTTCTCATTTTTTCATTTTCGGAAGCTGCCCACCTGCTCACTGCTCTCACACACTCACGCTCGTGCGAAATCGATGAAGCCACGCTCGGGATCGGTTGAGAGCAGCCGCACCCGCACCTTTTCGCCGACGCGCAGGCCGTGCTCTCCGCGCATGATGCGTCCATCCACCGGTGGTCTAAGGACACGAGCGAATGTCCCTTTCGGTGTTACTCCGGTAACGATCGCTTCAAACTGTTCTCCAATCCTGTCCCGCAACAGCACGGCGGCTGCGACTTTGCGCATCTTGCGTTCAACCTTGCGTGCGCCCGCCTCGCGTAAGGTGCATTGTTCGGCAATACTTTTTAGCTCGTCTTCCGTGTAAGGAGTTGCCAGACTAGCAATGGCCGCTTTCACGAGTCGCTGCGTGACCAGATCAGCGAAACGGCGGTTCGGCGCCGTGGAATGAGTGTAGTCCTGAACAGCGAGTCCAAAATGCCCCTCGCCGTCTTCGCCCGGCAGTTGCACCGCATATTCACCCGGGCCCAGTGACTTTACTACCGCCAACGAAAGATCCGGAAAATGAATTGGGTCGGCCTTCCTGCGCCGCGCCAGAAAGTCAGCCAGCGCGCGCGAGTCAGGTATCGCAGGAAGCTTTTCGCCAAGTTCAGCAGCAATCTCTACAATGCGCGGCCAGTATTTCGGGGTGCGCACAATACGGCGCAAAGATGGTCCACCTTTAGCCTCCAGAAACTGGGCCATCGCGACGTTTGCAGCAATCATGAAATTCGCGATTATGTCGCGAGCACTATTCTGCTCAGTTACGGCAAGCTCGGTAACTTTGCCAAGCTCATTTACGACCGGCGTCGCCTGAATAGTTTCAAGCTCAATCGCGCCCTGCTGTCTTCTAAACTCCTCGAGGCGATTTGCACTTTCAAACTGCAAACGAATCTGCGCTTCCAATCCTGGAACGGCTTTAACCGCCGGCGGCGGGTCTGCTTTTTCGTCAAGCCATGCGCCCACTGCTTCGTACGAGAGCTTGGCATGGTTCTTCAGTAGCGCCCGATAGAACTCCGTGCTTTTCACCGTGCCGTCTGCGGCCAACACCATTTCGGTAACGACTGCAAAACGGTTCTGGCCCGCATTGAGCGAGGTCAAGTCGGTTGACAATTCTTCCGGCAGCATCGGAAATGTTTTCACTCCCGCATAGACTGAGGTGCAGTTTTCCGCCGCGTGCTGGTCGATTGCCGAACCCTTCGCAACAAGCATGTCGACGTCAGCGATACCGACTGATAATCGCGTGTCCCCGCTTGGCAACGCTTCGGCAAACTCAACCTGATCGAGATCACGAGATTTGCTGTCGTCTATCGAGGACCATAGGAGCGCGCGCAGATCGCGAACCGACGAATCAGGCAGACTCGGGGCGGGTTTTGCAACGAGGGACTGAACTTCCTGCGTGACCGCGCCGGGCAAGTCTGGCGCGAAGCCCTCCTCGATCATCGCTTGATGAGCTATCGCAAACAGATCGAGAGAATGGGAATGAGAAGCGTTTTTGGTCATAGGAATTTTACGTGAGTATAACTGAAAAGATTGTCTAAACTCTAAACCAGGCAATGTCCGGCACTGTATTAATTTGGAGTGCGACGACACGACCACCCCAGCGCGGCTGCCGCGCCGGGGACCCCGGCTGTCGTCGCTTTGGGTCGCTGCGACATGTCGCAGCAAGCGTTCCGCTGAGGCCCCTTTTGACGAAACGCGGCGGTGAGCCGCCACGGGCCAAAGCGGTGACAGGTCACCGCACTCCAAATTAAGACAGTACTCAATACCCTGCAACGCAAACTAACAGTTTGCGTTACATACGGAGCGCTACGTCTTTGAAACAAGTTTGGACTACTATGACTGAGTGAAAATAGAAGTAATCATCAATGCCACCTCGGGCACAGACAATAAAGAGGGCCTCAAGGATCGCCTGGCTGAAATTTTTAGTGAGGCTGGAATAACGGCGCGGATCTCGCTGGCTCACACGGGAGCTACGATTGTTCGCCTTGCGCAAGAAGCCGCGCGAAGCGATGCTGACACCATCGTAGCTGCAGGCGGAGACGGCACTGTCAATTCAGTGGCCAGGGTTGCTCTCCAGGCGAACAAGATTCTCGGCGTTTTACCATTTGGCACCATGAATCATTTTGCCAAAGACTTGCACATACCACTCGACCTGGAAGGCGCCGTGAATACAATCATCGCCGGACAGACGGTCAACATTGACATCGGCGAGGTCAACGGCCAGACCTTCCTGAACAATTCGAGCCTGGGACTTTACCCCAGCATCGTTCGCGAGCGAGAAAAGCAACAACGGCTCGGATGGGGCAAATGGCCGGCTTATGTTTGGGCCGCAATTTCTATATTGCGCCGTTATCCTTTTTTGAATATCAGGTTGAGCGCCGATGGAAAGGAGTTAACCAGTCGCACCCCATTTGTTTTTGTCGGCAACAACGAATACCAAATGGAGTCGCTCAATATTGGCGGACGGACATGCCTCGACGCCGGCGAACTGAGTCTCTACATGACTACCGATACCAGCCGGCTGGGATTAATTCGCCTGGCACTGCGGGCGCTGTTTGGCGGTCTGCGTCAGGAGAAAGATTTCCTGGCCTTATGCACCAAAGAAATTTGGATCAATACAAAACGGAAGCGCGTGCGTGTATCACTCGACGGCGAAGTTACAGTTATAGAACCACCGCTTCATTATCTCGTGCGTCCCGGGGCGTTGCGGGTTCTGACTCCTGAGACGCCCGAGGCAAGTTAACAAGACAAGCTAACGAGAGAAGTCATGCGCTCGATAGTTCATCTTTCTGACATTCACTTTGGCCGGGTCAATCCCCTCGTGGTGCCTCCGCTGATTGAGGCGATCGACAGAATTAAGCCCGATCTGGTAGCCGTGTCGGGAGATTTGACCCAGCGCGCGCGCTCCTATCAGTTTAAGCAGGCGCGCGAGTTTCTTGATAGCTTGCCCAAGCCCCAGATCGTTGTGCCAGGGAATCACGATGTGCCACTGCATAATGTATTCGCGCGTTTTGTGAACCCGCTGCGCAAGTACCAGCGCTATATCACCAACGATCTGCGACCGTTTTATTACGATGACGAGATTGCTGTTTTAGGCGTCAATACCGCGCGTTCGCTGACAATTAAAGGAGGACGCATCAACGAAGAGCAAGTAGCCTGGATGCGTGAACGCCTTTGTGCCTCGGATTCGCAGACGGTAAAGGCTGTGGTGACACATCACCCATTCGATCTGCCGGAAGGTCACCATGAACGCAATTTAGTCGGCCGGGCCCGGATGGCAATGGAAGCCCTCGCAAGCTGCGGCGCCGACCTGTTTCTCGCGGGACATCTCCACATCAGTCATACAGGACACAGCGCCACTCGTTACAAGATCAAAGGACATTCAGCTCTCGTGGTACAGGCAGGGACAGCCACTTCAACGCGCGGTCGAGGCGAAGCAAACTCCTTCAATGTAATCCGCATCGACCGGCCGCACATCGCGGTTGAGAGATTTGAATGGCAGGCCAATCATCCGGAATTCGCGCTGGCAATGACAGAACGCTTTAACCACACGGTGGATGGTTGGCTCAGAATTTAAGCATGTAGGACAGGCATTCCTGCATGTCCTATGGCTTCAGGGGACAGGAAAGTCAGAAGAGTTTCCATATGTCATTTGACATTTCTCATTTGCCATTTTCAATCACCAGGCGGCCCGTTTGAATTCCAAATGAAAAATGGAAAATCTCCTCTGCTTTCGATAGTGTAGGTTAATTCAAGTAGGACAGACAGGATGTCTGTCCTACTGCGCTCATGAAAGATAAACGTCAAGCAAGAAGTTTTCTCGGTTTGTATTTGGTTGCCGGCCTTCTCGTTCTTATCGCCATGACCTTGACCCTGGGTGAGATTGCCGAAGATGTCAGGAATGGCGAACCTCTAACACTCGCCGACGTTCAACTGAGTAACTGGCTACACACGCATGGATCGGCACCCCTAACTACTTCCATGATGGTAGTCACATACTTGGGTTCGACCGTGGTGGTAAGTTGTCTGGCAGTTTTATTTGGACTCTACCTGCTATGGCGGCGACAACCTTACTGGCTCACGGTAATGGTGCTGTCGGTGTTCGGGGGGATGGGAGTAAACAAGCTCTTGAAGTTTGTAGTTCACCGAGCTCGTCCGCATTTCAACGATCCAATTCTGTCGCTCACGAGTTATAGCTTTCCCAGTGGACACACAATGATGGCCACTGTCCTCTACGGAGTGCTCGCAGCATTCCTTATTTCAAAAACTCCGCGGTGGTCCTGGCGAGTGTTGATAGTTGCCGTGGCGGGCTGTTTGATCTTGCTCGTGGGTTTTAGCCGGATATACCTCGGCGCCCATTACCTGAGCGACGTTCTGGCCGCTCTGGCTGAAGGTTTGGCCTGGTTATCGCTTTGTTTGACCGCCGTGTAC
>JALYSR010000303.1 GCA_030854715.1 Acidobacteriota bacterium | reverse complement strand
TGGTAGAGAACTGCCCCGACAAAGAATGATTCCGTTACTCTACTGTGCAGCCCCAAGTAGTTCAAATACTGTTCAGGCGCCGCATATCCGAACGATCCACCGACACACTCGACCTGGCTTACGCTATCGATCGCGTCTTCGAAGTCGACGATCATCACAGCGCGTTGTGTTGGGTCAACCAGCACATTTCGCGGCGCGAGGTCCAGGTGATAAATCTCCTGGTCTTCAAGTGCTACAAGTGCCCGCAGTAAATCACGTGCAACATCTATCACATCGTCTTCTCTAGGTTGCGTGTTAAGCCACACGTTAAGAGGAAGGTGCCCGACTACGAACGACATCCGGGTTGCGCCGTCGCGATCAGAGCTTTCAGACGGTATTGGAAACCACCGCCCCACGAGCTTGCGCAGGATAGCCTCTTCTTGTGAGGGAGGGCTTCTGTCAGAATCGGTACGACGAACCTTCACCACTTCGACGCTTTCGCCATCATAAGCACGAAGGGCGGAGAGCAAATGGGTTTGTGTGGCGGCGACGACCCCGATTCTGTTAGAGGCGGCGCGGGGTGAAAATGAAGCGTGATCCGCCACGTCCACAAGTCTACCTACGTCTATATCCCAAACCTCTGCGATAAACGCGATTTCGTCATCGACACTTTCAAGCACGGGAGCCGTCGGGTCATATCTAAGACATGGATCCATGACTGTTGAGCGATCAAACGCACGGTGATCAGCTGTGAGCACACGAGCGCCGAGCTGCGACCGGACGCGGAGTGGCAGGAGAATGCACGCAAGCGGCTTGTAGAACCATGGTTGCTGAACGTGGTTCTCACCGAGCACCTGAAGTGAACATCTGCCATCTGGCATAAGCCAGCTGCAATGAGTTCGTCCATCGGCATCCGTTACAATGCTGGTGCGTGGGGACGCACCGCTTTTCTGAAGACCTGCTTCGTTCACGCCAAGCTCCCGAAGCTCTTCGGTATATGCGAGCGCGACCTGACTGAGAAGAGTCATCTCTTCAGGCAGAAGTCCCGCACCATCCCGACAACACGCTCCGCCACAGCTCAGCGGAGCACAGCGCCGCGTCCGCAGATGTTTGAGAGTCTGAACATCGATTACATCAGGGCGAAGCAACGGCAGCTTATTTTGACGAATGTCTGCAAGACGAGTTGCTTCCGGGTTTAGTGGCCCGATTAGATCCTCTTGAAGGAAGGAGATCACTATGGAATACCGCGGACGTGTACTAGTGACTGCAGTGACGGCGTGAAATGACTTTCGTGAAATCTCAAACACCAACGCGCTGTTCATTGCAGGAAGGTAAGCAGCCCTCATCGTGGCACTATCCTCTGAAGCAAATGTCACGAACAACCCGCCTTCGTCGAGCTGCCAAGCAGGATTCAGGTGAATTGTGAAGCGGCACGTCTCTCCTCCTGGATAAAAGTCATTGTGGATTCCAATTTGCTGACCAGTGGTACTGCGATGGCATGCCACATCGGCAACCTTCAGCCCGCCCTGTCCAGTAATGGCGCTAATGAGTTCGTTAAATGGGGAACTCAGCGCGACTTCCCGCAACACATCAAGTGCGGTGTTATCAAACAACTCCTCAGTGTCGATTAATGACACCTCGTATTGCTCATAGAATTCGGTTGTCGACAGAGTCCACGCCAATCCTTCGCTCTCACTCATGATTGCTTCAGCGAACCCTTGGTCGAACACTTCCGGTACAAATATGTGTCGATATGGTTCCGCTTTCGAGAACTGCTCGCGAAGTACCACGGAGGCAGTCTCGTTTCGCAAGTACAGTGCTAGCACCTCATCGAGCGAGGCCGCGCGCTGAAGGAGCTTGGATCTGCCAGCGCTAAAGTCTAGGACATCGACTTCTGGAACCCGACTCGAATAAAGTGCGGCAAGACGGTGCATGCCATCCCACAACGATCCATCGAGGCCGATGATCAGAGGCTCTATGGGCTCCCCTCGCTCTAGTGCGCAGACAAAGGAAGCGATGCGTAGTTCGTGATCTTTAACTGTGTTCGCATACTGGATGGCGGAGTTGTTTGCCGTCCTCTGAAGACGTGCGTGTGAAAGAATGTAAGCGGGACTTGGGAGATCTCCTCCCCAACATCGTCGGTAAGACGTTCGGCTCCAGAGGCTTGCCGTACTTAGGCGTTGTCGAACGCGCGGTCGGTCGGATGCCAAAAACTCCCGAATGCTCCAAGTCTGCTCATCTTCGTCAATGTATAAACTGTCGTACGGCATTCTAGGTCGCAGACGCTCTCGTTAGACTGGCGATAATTTCTGTACTTGCCGACAGTACGCAGCGTCCGGCTGGCGTTAGTTCGTCGGTGTCAATCTCGGCCGTTGCGATCTTCAGGTGTTCGATCTGTTCGGCAACGTTGTGATCTGCATATTGAGCCAAGTGATTGATTTTTTCACCGACGTTGCGCCAGAACCATGCGAGATGTGAAAAGACGTAGACAGCATGGAGCATACCTTCAATAGTTCGCATAGTTTGCTTCCACGGTGAGAAATATGAGCGCGGGTTTGCTGTCTGAACTGTAAGAGGGAGCGCCTCATCCAAGAGATAGAGCCGATTGTGCAAATGTTCGTGAACGCAAGACTCGGCCAGATGTCTGGCATCAATCAGTCGGCCATCACCTCGTTCAATGCCCACAAAGATCACACCTGGCAGGGTCGGTGACGAAAAGCTCGGGAGGGCATTGGTCTCGGTGTCCTTAGGGCGAATCGGACTCAGGTACTGAGCGGTCTCCACCATCTCTTCCAACGCGGCAGGCATCACCACCTTAATAAGCTCAACAGCTTCGTCAAGCACTGTTAGAAATGCGGCTCTGGATGACGGATCGAGGTTAAGGGATAGATTACCGTCGTTGAAGAGGTCAGAGAAAGGTCGCCACGCATCTACAAGCTCAAGTCTGTCACTGCGGAAAAGGCAGCTTTCCAACGGCTGACCAGGAGTTCTGATCGCCACCTCGACAGTAGCACCGTCGCTAGGCGAAGACAGCCTAATCTGATCGCTATTGAGTGTAAGTTCTGGATTATTGAGCGTCCCTCCTGGAACCCGGATTATGCGTTCTCCGAGTGGCAAGTAGTCGAGCGGAAGCACGCCCGTCCACGAAAACTTTTGGGACGCGGGAGCCGAACTCAAGGCGGCAACTCGTGCTAAGACAGGGACGGCAATGTCAGCGTCTGGAATGGTCTCGTTCAGGAGGGCACTGATATAAAGGGCCATTTCCGGAGCAGCTAATGCTCGGTGCCTGGTGCTCTCAGTAGCGCGACCCAAGTGGTCAATAAGATAAGAGAGTTCCTCGCATGCCCGCTCCCGACGCAGCGCCAGCAGGATTTGGAGACGAACGGCACTACGACGCCACGCCAGGCGTCGGGTCCCATCCGCATCGCCCTGCGGTAAACAAAATCGTTCAAGCTGGTTGTCGCGGATCGCCTTAACCGCTCGCATATTGTATCCGGGGCTGTAGCCAAGCCTGGTCAGCTTCGAGTAAAGGCTTAAGTGCTATACCCAATTTGCGGTTAACATGCGCACTGAGCCTGTATAGATCTGCGCAATAAACTGAAGGATTGGCGAAGCCGTGTTCGGAAGACCATCGGTGCGGCACAAATCCACCTCCGCAAGCCTGGACCGCAGGGCACTGAGTACAAGTTCGACACAGTCCCTCGATCATGTTCAGTCGATGCCTTTCAATCACGGTCGGCCAAGAGGTCAATTCAGCGAATGACGTGGTAAAAACGTTCGGCGGGGGCTGTGAAGCCAGTCCTAAACCGGGTGCTCCGACGTACGCGGCTTTGAAAAGATCCACATCCTCTATTGCACCATCAGTCTCGATCGTTACTAAATTGAAACTCCCATCTCCGGTGCCGTCCGTCTGGCTTCTGCCTCCGAGAAGTACATCAATGAGATTCTCAAACAGTCGCATACCGGTCTGGCCTGGGTTATTGAACCACTCATCGAAGATGGGGATCAGCCAGTCAGCATAGGGTGTCGGCTGTCGTGTTACGTCCCCACCACCCTGAATGCCGGGAGGAGGCCTATCATGAGTTCCTTCCGGAAAAAGGAAATCCAGACGAGGTGGTTTCCACTGGACGAGGTATCGGTAGGTAGCCAGCGGATCGTTATCAAGATCTATCACGCTGAGAAATCCACGGAAGAGGTGTCCATGGGGGCTCTTCTGTAACAGACGCAACGCACTTTCCACATCCTCATATGAGGATTTGCCGGCGTGGTCAACTCGGTGTCGATCATTCGCGGTCTGATTGCCATCGAGACTCACACCAAAAGTGACGTCAAAGTCATTGAGCACTTCCAGCCACCGCGGCGTCAGCAGGACACCATTAGTCTGCATTGCGAACACCACAGAAGTGGTCTGTGGTGCTAGCGTCTGACGCACTGTGTTACAGAATCGCACGATGCGCTCTTCGCCTGCTAGAAGTGGTTCACCGCCATGAAGGAGTACTGTTACCTCGTCGATCTTCGCACTTGCAACATAATCGGCCAGGTTGCGCGCGAAAGCCTTGACGGTTTCGTCGCTCATGAAACGCGGACGATTCCGCCACGACTGATCGACGTGGTGGTACATGTAACAATAGTCGCAATCGAGGTTACAGCGGCTCGCCACTTTACACAGGAACGTGTTGATGATGAGAGGAGTTGGTGCCACCGATATACTGCGGCGCGTTTGGGCTCTCAGCGCGTTTTAGAGTGAGAGTGGTACGCCTTATTGAACTTATTGTTGAACCCTTGAGCGGCTTGGCCTTGCTTGACACGTTCAATTGCTTCGCGGACGACAGAATTTTCCACCGCCGCTACTGCATCCGCGCGCACCGCATCCAGCGTGTAACCAAAAGCCTCGGCCACTTGCGCATTCACCTGTTGCTCAGTTTCAGCCATCGTCGCAATTCTCCTTTTGGAAGTTATAAAAACATAATAAACGAAATATCTATTACGTCAAGGAACTGACCGCCAAAGATCAAGCACTCTAGAGTTACTCCGTCATCCAACATTCGCGAATAGCGAATGCCGCCCTTTCTGCGGCCTAACAATCACCACGCCGCCGCGTCATCTTTTTGTCGCACACTCTCCCCCAATATTGCTGACACTTCGGAAACTTCGCATGCACTAAATGACCGAAAGTCAGGTCCGGCAGGGCGAAAGAGCGCTCGGAGAAGTAGATTATCTTCTCGAATGAGTCGACATTCGGTTCCTTGCTGCGAACGACGAGTACTTGTGTTTCGCCAGTTATTTGTGGGAAGAGAATCCTTCCCTTGAGCTTACGCCGACTTCGGCGCTGACCAAGAAAAAAGGGGGGCTTTACCTTAATCGACATGGAACACATCTTAAAGCGGAGGTGAGCCACGCTTCACGAACATAGGTCATTCCACCATTGAAGGTTTTCGTCATTCGCGCCCGGAAAGAATCGCGCCTTATGAACAATTTCAAGCAACGCGCTCTTTGCTCTTGCACGTGAAAGTTTCTCCGTCTCGGTCCACTCTCGAACGATGTCCGAAGTACACGAGAGATGCTCCGAAGGCCCGGCCTCAAGGAAGATGCGCCTAGCTTTACGCTCGTCCGTAGCGAGGTGGTAGCCGCGAGCAATCGCCAATGCTACCGACATAGCTTCTCCGTCATCCAACCGGGCTGAGTAATTAACGTAGAGCTGGGCCTCATCGGCTCTTTCAATATCGCAGCTCTCCAGCAGCTTGGCGGAAATTAACGGCGCCAGACTGACTGACTGCAATGGGTTGTTGGGATCTTCAGTACGCAAATACAGGCTTTCCTTTTCAACTGCAGCACAGACGAGCCATCGCCTGTTCAGGGCACGGAGGATCGACTCAATCTCTCCAGTGGCGAGGAGATTTAGCAGGACGCAAGTATCAAGGAGCACATGAGGTCGAGAGATTGCCAAACGCGTATTACCTCGCATTAAGCGGCAGCGCAAGGTCGAGTTCCAAGTCTTCGTAGTTCCCTTCGCGCTCCGTACTAAAGTCCTGCGTCATCTCCTCGACGAGCATGCGGGCCGAGACTCTGTCGGTCCGCAAATATCTGGTTAACTGGCCTTCACTCAGCTCTCCCTTCTCGTAAGCCATTACTGCCAGTCTCTGGTATCGACGGGGTAGTTTGTCCTGCACTGGCACATTGACGTCGATATTCAACATTTGTTGGGCACGTCTTACTTCGAGCCCCTGGGCCTCAAGTTTGGCCCACGTTCCGCCTGGGAGCCGACGTAGCTCCTCCAGGCGAAGAATCATCGCTTGCAAGGAAACCTGATAGAGGTCAGCGAGTGTACAGACTTGAGCAAGAGTGATTCCTTCCTCGCTAGCACGATTGACCTCCGAGAAACGGCGATTGAGCCCACTAGCCGGCATCAGAAAGCATTTTGCAAAACCATCCGCCAGTTTTTCCTTGTGCGAATTTCGTCGCTTCTCAACCAAGTAGGTGACTTCTGCCTGATACCGACTGGTTAGCAGGTGGCCATATTCATGGGAAAGTGACCATTGCCGTCTATCCCGTGGATGGTTAATGTTGATCGCCGCACAGCCACCCAGCTCTTCATTGAATACAAACATGCCGGAGATTCGAGAGGGCATCTCAAAGTAAAAGACTCGCAGGCCCACATCGCTTTCCAAACGCTCCCGCAGATTGCCAATTGGTCCATCGCCAACACCGAGGCGATTCCGCTCTGCCGTAGCAATTTCCTCCGCAGCCTGGTCCGCGGAGGCGTTCGCCGTCGTGTACTGAGGAGGGTAGGATCTCGCACTATTTAGACCGCAAAGTCGCTCCAGTTCTGCATAGTCTTCCGCGAGATGTTGCAGTTCAACCGTGACCTTCTGGAGATCCGTGTCTGCTTCAAAGTCGTCGCGAAGCACCGCGCGGAACTGAGGAACAAATCCTTCAACCACGGTTTGGCGTGCCACAAACTCTGAGACCGGTCTGCCGTAGAGTCCCGCCAAACGAATGAGCTCGTCGGGCGACAACCTCCGCTCACCTTTCTCAATTGCTACGAGAGTGGTACGCGCCATCTTCATGAGACGTGCTACTTCCAGTTGGGTCAGGCCACGGGCCTTGCGTGCTTCTTGAAGACGAGCGCCTAATACTCGAGGATCTATTTGATTGAGTACATTCTCGTCCATGATACTTACCCCCGGGTTATCTCAGGCAGCTCGCTCGTCAAAGCTGAGGAACAGTGAACAGCGAGCTTGAAACTCATTCCATTCATTAACGTATTGTTGGTAGAGTCGGAGCAGTGATGACTGTACTAACTGCCGATCTTGGTCGCCGTTAGTAGCCAGCGCATCCTCGATCTTGGCCAACGTCGGAAAGGCGCGAGCTATGGCCTGCCAGGCGTCGATGCTACCTAGACACTGGGCGATGCCTCGAGCTTGCCAGTACATCGCCCGGAGAACATATTGTTGATCTCGACTTAGCGTCTTCGCAGGGTCGAACACGTCAACCAAGTAGCCTCGGTCATGCTGAATAAGGTTCGCTTGCAGTAGTGAAATTCGACGTAGAACACAGGACGAACACGTACCGCATTGGGGAGAGCCTTGTGCACGTATTGGAAAACCGTCGCAGGAAAAGGTTTCACTTACGAGTGACGCGAGATTAACCAGAGCCTCGTGGCTGCACATCTCACCTTTTGTTTGGAACAAGAAAGGGTTTTGAATCGTGAAGTCTTCGCCCGTCAGCACCCGAATGAAGGTTGCCATCCGAGCCAGTGTGATGGGATTGACAGCTCGCGAATTGTAGGTACCTATCTGGGTTCCATTAATCGGTAAGTTGATCGCTCCTATACCATTCTCAAAAACAGACAATTCATGATTGTTGATAGCAAGGGCCGTCGCGCTTCCCAAAGTCAAAAAGAGAAAACCTCGCCCGCGCTGTGACCACTCTT
>JALYSR010000296.1 GCA_030854715.1 Acidobacteriota bacterium | reverse complement strand
ACCAAAGGGAGGAGGCGAACGTCAGAGATTCGATATCACCTGCGATCAGTGTGGCAAGCCGGACAGTGTGCCGTTCAAGCCTTCAACCGGCAGGCCCGTTCTCTGCGGAGACTGTTTCAGCGCCAATCGCGCCGCTCAGCCTAGAACCTGAGTTAGTTCAATCTAGCCAGTCAGTCGAGCTAGAGTAAAGCCGCCACGCGACAAACGAAACACCGTAAGCGCACTGTTCGAAGCTGCGCTTTTTACGGCAGAATAATGCGTCCTAAACCCGGATCCTGCGAACGATGAGTTATCAAACTATTCAACTTGAGATGCGCGGCGCGGTTGGCGTCATTACGCTAAATCGTCCTGACTCATTGAACGCGTTGACAACCGAGGTGGGCCAGGAGTTTAAGTCGGCGGTTGTGGAAACTTGTGGCCGTGGCGCGCGCGCGATAATCGTTACCGGAGCCGGTCGGGCTTTCTGCGCTGGCGGCGATTTGCGCGAGATGCAAAGAATCGCCGAGCGCGAAGGAAAAGTGGAAGCCTTCTTCGATGAACCATTGCGGCAGCTGAACGAGTGCATACTGCTCATCCGGCGCACGCCGGTCCCGATCATTGCCGCCGTTAACGGGGCGGCGTCAGGTGGTGGTTGCAATCTCGCGCTCGCCTGTGATTTCGTCATCGCCGGTACCAGCGCGCGATTCAATCAGGCCTTCATAAAGATTGGACTAGTTCCTGATTGCGGTGGAACGTTTATCTTGCCGAGGCTTGTGGGTTGGAAACGCGCGAGTGAGTTGATGATGACAGGTGAAGTAACCAGCGCCGCGCGTGCCCTGGAGATTGGGATGATCAATGCGGTAGTCCCTGATGAGGAGTTAATGGCCCGGGCTATGGCGATGGCAGACCAGCTGGCCCAGGCACCGACGGTGGCGATTGGACGGATTAAGGAGTTGTTGGAAGCAAGCGCTACAAATGATTACAGCGGACAACTTGAGCTCGAACGAAAGGCGCAGATACAGTCAGGACAAACAAAGGATTTCAGAGAAGGCGTCGCAGCCTTTATTGAGAAGAGGGCGCCAAAGTTTGTTGGCGGATGATATCTGAGAGTAGTTTTTCATAAGGATGCGAGCCGCTGGTCGGAACTGGCGGCTCTTTTTAAGTTCAGAGTTCTGAGTGCTGAGAACTGAGTGCTGAGTTTTGGGTGATGATTTCTGACTTGAGATAACGATTGAACGTTACGGTGGTACTTAGACTCAGTACTCGGAACTCAGAACTCAGCACTCAGCACTAGGTTTACCTATGGATTCACTAACCTACATCCAGCTCCTGCGCCGCAATCGTTCTTTCAGACGACTGTGGTGGGGACAGGTGATTTCCGAACTCGGCAACTGGTTTAATTTCATTGCCGCGCTGGGATTGGTGCGCATGGTGTCCCATGGTGATGCACGCGTCACCACGATCATACTGCTTTCGCGGATGATCCCATTCACCCTGTTTGCGCCGTTGGCCGGTGCGTTTGTGGATCGCTGGTCGCGACGAACAGTGATGATCGTCAGCGACGTTGCGCGGGTTGGCGTCGCACTGGGTTTCCTGTTTGTGCGCCGCCCCGAAGATCTGTGGATCGCTTACCTTTGCACGGCACTGCTTTCACTCTTTCATTCATTCTTCGAAGCGGCGAAAAGCGCGGCCATGCCTAACATCACCGGCGAGCGAGATTTGCTCGCGGGAAATGCGCTGATGTTTTCATCGCGCTTTCTGTTGATGTCGCTCGGCGCCGCGCTGGGCGGTTGGACTGCCGCCAACGTAGGCTATCGCGCGGCTTTCATAGTCAACGCCGTGTCGTTCCTTGGATCAGCTTTGTCGGTTTGGCTTATTCCCGAGCGAGAGACAAAGCAACTTGCACTGGAGGGGGAAGTTGGAGAAACGGAAAAGACGAGTTATTGGACGGACATACGCGAGGGTTGGTCGTACATAATTAGCCATGCTCCGGTCGCGGCCATTCTCGCGATCGATGTTCTTTGGGCCAGCGGGGGCGGCGCGTTCAATCTCATCATGGACCGGCTCGGCGGTATCGTCTTCGCAGGCCAGCGAGGGGTCAGTGGTGACTCAGCGGTGGCCGCCCTCTACTTCGCCGGCGGGCTCGGTCTCTTCATCGGGATGATGATTGCCAGGCGTCTTGGGCACTATTTCGAGTTTCTAGGCAGGACGCCCGCGTTCATTGGTTGGAGTTTGCTGTTCCAGGGTTTTCTATTCGCACTGGTTGGACTGATGCCTAATCTGTGGTTTGCGTGTCTCTTTATTTTCCTGGGACGAATTGTGCTGGGCGCCGAGTTTGGGGTGCAGGATACTCTCTTGATGCGCCTGGTGCCGGACAAACTCCGTGGTCGGGTCATAACCACCGATCGCGCGACCGAATTCTTGACGTGGAGTTTGTCAACGTCGATTGCGGGCTGGTCGTTGCGCGGGATCACGCCGCGAACGTTGACCGTTATTTCTGGCTTGCTGTCGGCGGTCTCCGGCCTGGTTTGGTTGATTTTATTTGCATCTGGAAAAGTAAGGCTGCCGCAAAAAATTGAAATGCGCAGAGTGAGGAAGGCGAAATGAAGGGCGGATTCTGGTTCTAAAAAGAAAAGCCGCGCCTCGAGACGCGGCCTTGCTACTTTTTCCGACTGCTCTCGCTGACCTTAGGCGTCAGCGCGCGAATGAATCAGGCGGCGAATGCGATCGGCAAAGAGCACGTCGATTTTGCGAGGTTCAATCAGGGCAGTGACTTCACCGGCTCCCCAGATCGGATGACTCATAGTTTGGCCGGCGCGGTAGGTGCGAGTTCTATCATAAGGCTCGCTATTCACTGACTTGGAACGGCCGCGCGTCAGCTTGGTGCCATTCGAGAAAGAACCACGAGTCCCACATTTGGGACAGGTCACGCGCGAGATAAGCCCGCGCTTGGTGATCGAAGCCACCACGTGGCCACGTTCCTCCTGACACACCGCGCATAGTTTTTCAACGCGATCACCGATCGCGTATGTCTGCTTTTCAATTGCCTGCTTTCCCGTAGTCTTGGTTTCCGTAACCTGCTTTTCCATAAAACACCTTTCGAGTAAATAGTGAATCGTAAATAGTAAATGGTTCTAAATTCGTCTTTGCCGTGGAGCCCCTGGTCAACCGACGCCGTCTTGTGAATGGCAAATGGTTTCTTGGTTTTAGCTATTCACCATTTGCCATTCACTATTTACCAGTCTCTCACCAGCGAGGCTCGCGATCGCGTCCGCCACCGCCGCCACCGCCGAAGCCGCCACCGCCGCCGCCACGACCACCGCCACCACCGCGGTTGCCGCCAAAGCCGCCACGTCCGCCGCCGCCACGATTACCGCGATCCTCGCGTGGTCTGGCCTCGTTAACGGTCAAGTTGCGCCCGTTTAAGTCTGTCCCATTGAATTGTTGAATTGCTTTTTCGCCATCTTCTTTCGAAGCCATCTCGACGAATCCAAAACCCCGTGATCGTCCGGTGTCGCGGTCCTCGACCACTGAAGCTGATTCGACTGTTCCCGCCTGCGCGAATAGTTGCTGTAGGTCTTCGCTCGAAGTCTGAAACGACAGATTTCCTACATAGAGTTTCATAGCCATAGCTGTACGTTTTTCCTTGCTCGCGCGGAGCATTAAGAGAAGCTTCGAATCAAAGGTGGCTTCGGAGTAACGGCAGCAGCGAAGGCTCGCGTTCGGGCGCTCGGTTGAGCAGCTTCTTCAGATTTTCATTGCCCGCTCTCATACCATCTAACGCCGAAGCCATTACATAAGGCGTGGCGCATCACCGTTGATGCAGGAGAGAAGGAGTAGCGACTGTAATAATGCACTATGTGCCGCGCTCGTGCAAGTTGACGTCCCTATTTGGACCATCTCCTTGGCGAGCAGACGCGCTCTCCAGAGCTGATTACATAACTATTACAACCCCAGCCTTTGCAACTTGTTAGGATGCTAAAGCAGTCGCATCAAAGATACGGCTGAATACTTTTTTACGGAGTTTAGATGAACACGCAAACAAGCAATCCTGGCAAAACAAGCAATCTTAATACGCGCGCCGGCCTTAACTGGAACACGACCATTTTCATGGCCATTTTTCACGCAGGCGCTATCGCCTCTCTTTTCATGTTGAGCTGGAAAGTTGTTCCAGTCACGATTCTTCTCTGGTGGATTTCGGGAAGCCTGGGCATCGGGATGGGCTTCCACCGGCTGCTTACACATCGCGGCTACAAAACTCCCAAAGTGGTCGAATACTTTCTAACTTTTTGTGGCTTGCTGGCCCTCGAAGGCGGAGCCATCAATTGGGTTGTGACTCATCGCATTCATCACGCAAATACAGACGATGCAGGCGATCCACACACACCACGCGACGGTCGCTGGTGGTCACACATGGGTTGGATCCTGCGTGGCACCTCGCAACAGCACGACGATAGTGTGATGCAGCGATATGCTCCTGACTTGATGAAGGATCCAGTGCATCTGTGGATGAACCGGCTTTATTTCGTTCCTTTGATTCTTAGTGGAATTGTTCTCCTGGCCATTGGTGGCTGGTCGATGATGTTTGTTGGCGTTTTCCTTCGCGTCACGATCGGATTGCACTTCACCTGGCTCGTTAATTCGGCGACCCACTTGTGGGGCACTCGCCGTTTTCAAACCAGAGATGACTCAACCAACAGTTGGTGGGTGGCGCTGCTCTCATTTGGCGAGGGTTGGCACAACAACCATCACGCGCATCCGCGTGCAGCGAAGCACGGTCTGACGTGGTATGAAATCGATTTCAACTGGTACGGCATTAGTCTGTTGAAGTTTTTGGGGCTGGCCAAGGGAATTAGGCTTATCAGCAAAGAGCAGATTGCCGCGGCCGCAAACCCTGAGTTTAGAGAACTCCAAAAAGCAGCGTAGCTTGCTAACAGTAAGCAGTAGACAAGGGGACAAGTATACAAGTAGGCAGCTAGCAGATTACATGCTAGCTGCCTTTGCTTTTTTACTGGGACCGTTTTACTGGGACCGCGGGCGTCTCGCCCGTAATGAGCGCCTAGGCGCGAACGGCCTCGTTTCCTCAAAGCTGGATGCCAGTGTATTGGGCTGGCGGGCGAGACGCCCGCGGTCCCAGCAAAAATTCGATCCGTGGTCTACTGCTCCCGGCCCACTGCCCACCGCCCACCGCCCACTGCTACAATCGT
>JALYSR010000244.1 GCA_030854715.1 Acidobacteriota bacterium | reverse complement strand
GTTCAAACGCTGATTGGTGTCGTCAAGTTCAACGTTGATTACGTAATCGGCGCGCTGTTGCCAGTAGCCGCGACCCGGCGCGCCGGAAGCTGTCCGCTGCTCATTAGGCGTCGGCAGCAGATCATCCATCTGCGCGAACTTGTCGACCGGGTTTGTCTTTGACTGCCCAAATATCGTCGCCGGAACGATCAGGCTGAACACCACTACGGAAAACAGTAACTTCTTCACCATTATGATTGACTCCTTTGAAGACAAATCAGCGACCCACTGTTAAAAAAGCGGTTGCTGACAAGTCAGTTCTCTTAGACTAACGTTTAGGTGATACCGAGCAACTGGTTCAATTTCTTGGTGTAGTCGTCAACGTTATTTTTCTGGATGACGACTGTCGGAATGAGAATCGTTTTGCTGGCCGGAATGACGGAACGGTCGCCTTTCAGGATCTTGGCCGCATTCTGAATTGCCTGGTAACCGTATTCGAAAGGCTGCTGTGCGACCGTCCCGAAGATGGTCCCTGCTTTGATCGCATCTAGAGTCGCTCGTTCGTCGTCGAAGCACACGATCTTAATTTGGCCGAGTTTGCCCTCGGGGCTTAACGCTTGCAATATCGCTGGGCCATTGTAGGACCACAGACCGACCATGCCGGCGATGTCGGGATACTTCTTCAGCGTTTGATAAGCATTTTCCCTGGCGCGACCGGCATCGGCATCATCGGTTAGAAGGTCAATAATCTCAACCTTCGAACCTTGCAGCGATTCCTTCAGTCCGTCGAATCGTTCGCGTGCGTTCTGCACGTCGCGCTTGCCGACGAAGACCATGATCTTTCCACCTTGCGGCAGAGCTTTCTTGATGAGTTCACCAGCCTGGCGTCCAGCGGCGTGATTGTCGGCGCCCAGGTATAGCGCGCGCGCGGTGTCCGGCGCGTCGCTGTCCTGAGTGACGACTACAGCCCTGCTCGTTGCCTCGTTAATCAACTTCTTCTGAGCAGCCGGATCGACCACACTAATTGCAAGAGCGTCAGCCCGATCGTTATCCAGCGCGTCTCTAATGAGTCCATTCTGCTCCTCTACCGCTCCGGTGTTCGTGGTTTTGAATACAACCGTCACATCGGCCAGTTCGGTGTCAGCTTTCTCCGTGCCCTTGCGGGCGATCTTCCAGAAGTCGGAGGAGGCATTCGTAATGAAAGCCACCGTCTTCCCCACCTTTGGAGCTCTGGGCGGCGGAGAGCCGCAACTCGCAGACATTGCGAAGATAAAGGCCAGTAAACAAATGAACTTAGTTTGAATTGATCTTTTCATGGCTAGAGTCTCCTGTGAAAGAACGGGCTACTGTTAATACCAGACGCGAGGGACTCTCTATGCACTTTCGGTCTACTTGATGACAAAGGACTTATATTCTTCAAATAGTCCAGTGTCAAAGGAGAATTGAGCGGGTGTGCTGAGATAGGGCGGGTCGGATTAGCAGGCGAAGAGCAAAAGAAAAGCGGCTGGCCTATAGCAAACCGCTTTCTTAAATAGTGGTGAGCCGAGCAGGACTCGAACCTGCGACCCACTGGTTAAAAGCCAGCTGCTCCTCTCGTTTCCTCGAGCAGGCCTGTAAGCTCTCCCTTACGGTCGGGCTACGGCCCATTGCTCCCTTGGTCTTCCTACTTTCCAAACCGCGACGCAGTAAGCGTTACATCTGCGCGGGCCCAGGCCTTCCTGAACCGGGCTTCGACTAGCGCGGCGTCTTCGTTCTTGCCTTGCGCTTTCAAAGCCTGCATCAAGCCGTACAGCGCCCAGCCATTCTCACGATTGCGGCGCAGGTCTTCCCAGTAAACAGTTTCGGCTTCAGTCGCGCGATTCGCCGCCAGCAGCACTGCGCCGAGCGCGAGACGCGGCGGATAGTGAAACTC
Organism: Acidobacteriota bacterium; assembly: GCA_030854715.1. Lineage (GTDB taxonomy): Bacteria > Acidobacteriota > Blastocatellia > Pyrinomonadales > Pyrinomonadaceae > PSRF01. The sequence goes on along the minus strand of JALYSR010000244.1, from coordinate 12,035 downwards.
CGCAGGTTCGGTGTAAACCAAAGCGTCTTCTAAACGCACTGCACGTTCCAGATGGCTTACTCCCTCGTCGAAATTCTTTTTCGCCGCGGCGATTTCACCCGACAAAACTTCCTGCGCGATCGAAAGGACGGCGCGACCGGTGTTGGGCGAGAACAATGGTTGGTCGAGCGACGTGTCCTCCATTATCTCTTTCAACTTCGCGAGTTCCTGCTCCGCTGCGCTCGTTTGACCTTTGCCGAGAAACGCGGTGCCGCGCGCGTAATGCCACTGGCCTCTCAGGTAGGCGCTGGTGTTTGGCGGCTCAGGCTCGGCCAGCATTTCGTCCCACTTGCCGAAACGCGTTAGGGCAAAATAGGGAACTACGCGAAAGCCTGCGAGCAACGGCACCGCTTTCAAAGTTTCATCATCAACTCTTGACGCCGCTTTCCGTGCCGCTTCGATAGCCACCTTACTGCGACCCTCAGCCGTCGCGGCGAACCAGAGGAAGTGGAGGTTGTGCGGGTAGTAGGCCATCGGGTAGAGGCCCTGCGCGTTACACTGCGAGATGTAATCTTCATCGGCGGCGATCGCCAGTTCATTGCTGCGGGCGGCGTCGGCATAGCGGCCCACGCGCTGATAAATGTGCGCCGGCATGTGGACCATGTGACCTGCAGCGGGCATGAGCGTGAGCAAGCGGTCCGCGGCGGGTTCGGCTTTATACGCCGCGTAGGCTTCCATTAAGTGAATGTACAGATGCAACGCGCCCGGGTGATTGGGGTTCTGCGTGATCACTTTTTCGGTGAGCGCAACGATCTCCGCAGTGCGTTCATAGGGCGTGCCGTCGCGCGTCCAGTAACCCCAGGGACGTAAATCCATCACGGATTCAACGTAGAGCATCGAGATGTCCGGATCGTTCGGGAACTGGAGATGCACTTTGCGCATTGCGTCGGCATAAGCCACGTCTCGCGCCCGGCGATCTTCAGCGCGGCCTGAATAACGGTTCACCAGCGCGTCGATCAACGCTTGCTCGCGGGGAGAAGCTTTTGCTTTCAGCGCGACAGCTTTTTGAATTGCCTCGAGCGCTTTTGGTTCGCTTGCCGGGTCCATCGGCGCATTGATGTTTGGTCCCAGCGCGAGTGCTTCGCCCCAGTAAGCCATCGCCAGAGTCGGCTCGAGTCGCGCCGCTTCGCGATACGCGCGCCCGGCTTCCGCATGATTGAACGCATAGGAAAGATTTAGTCCCTGGTTCATGAAGAGCTGAGCCTGGCGATTCTTCGTTGATACAGGGAAGGTGTGGCTGCCAAGCTTCTGCAGCCGTGGCGCGATAGCGCCGGTCGGCGACACCCCTTGCTGAGCTGGCTCTTTGTAGTGAACGTGATTCGGTGCGAGTTTGTCCTGCGCGAAGATTTTTTGCTGGCTCAGGCTCAGGCTTAGAACGAAGAAAACGAGGGCTGCAAGAACCAATCGTGCATACTTCATCGACTTATCCTCTCGTGACAGGGTGTGGGTTTTTGTTAATGGCCTATTCTGTAGAGCACTTGTCAGCTTTGGCTGAATGGCATCCGTGACACGCGCAAATAACCTACGGCGCTACGTGGTCTTTCGGGGACCGCATTCTATCGCAACCCTGTTACATAATCACGCGTATTCCAGGGATCGTGAGAGAGTACCTTGTCATTCCATCCTTAGGCACTACGGCGTTGCTCGCATTATATTTTCCTGCCAGGGGAGATATTACTCAAAGGCATCAGCTTATGCGCTTGTCCGGTTTAGACTGTTACATCCCACTGTCGTCAGCGGACGGGCCATAAATCGAAGGGACCTTCCCGCCCATGGGTCGGAGATAGGCACTCAACTGCCCACGATGATGAATCGCGTCGAACATGAAGTCCCAAAGAAATTCCACCGTTGGCCTTTCCATTACGACCTTTCCTTGATAAAGAAACTGTGCATTTTTTTCCTGCGAAGCATCATCAAGCGCGGCAACCTTGTCGAGTAATTCAGTCGACCACTTTTCAAACATTCCGATCATTTCATCCAGACTCGGGGGCTTGCTGTCTTCCCATTCCGACTTCCCGGTGTCGACGACATCAATCAACGCTTTCAGTTCACTAGTAACGATCCAAACTAATTGCTCGGCCGAGGGTGAACGGTCATGCGGTTTGTAGCTAAGGTCTTTGGGCAATGCCCTAAGCACTTTTAGAAAGACAGGAAACTCTGCCTTTGCACGCTTTAAATAGAAATCCCGAAGCGTCATCTTTCATTCCTCCTGAACTCAGCCCAATCAATTTAAGGACATTGGATAAAAGGCGGCGATATATTACGCAGGAAACGGAATTGGTAGTAGTCCTAATGAGTGAACCGGCGCATCCTTGCGGCGGTGGCATGGTTCAATCGCGCCTACCTCTTTGCATTATTCTCCTTCCAGGAGTAAACCCGTGAATAGTGAACTATTAATACCTTGCTGACTTTCGGCGGGACCCTGCTGCTGGTCGTGACCGGCCTGCTGAATTTTTCCGTGTTCGTCAGGCAATTACGCGCCGCGAGGGAGCAGCTTGAGACAGCGCGGCGCAGTTGGAGAGCGCCCGCCAGCAGCCTGAGATTCAACTAGCGCAGCGGGCGATGGCAGAGATGTCTGACCATCTGAAAATCCTGATCGAGAAACCGTACCTGCGCCCTTTCGCTTCGAATAACAGGCCGCCAACCGCCTGCACGATTGCGCCTTCCATTTGGTTCTTCAGGTGAAGCGGATTCACGACCGCGCCGCATTCGAATGCTTCTACGACTCGCACAATCCTGACCCTTGCCTTGTTCTTGTCTCTGGGCTCTTTCGCAATCGCAATTTCGGCGCAGGTGGCGACGTGGCCGCCCTTCTCAAGCCGCATGCCAAGGCAAAGTCACTTCGCGCGCGAGCTGTTAGCTTCCTATTTGTGCAGACACACAGTTCGGTAACATAAGATAGAACAGCGCCGATGAAGTTGGTCAATATGACAGACACGCTACTCAATGCGCGATCGCCTCGGCGTGGAACGCGACTGCTGCCACCGAGTCGAATTTCCCGGGAGGCACATTGAGTTGGCCACTACTGTTGTCGCCCCATGCCATAAGGGTTCCGTTTACCGTAATGCCGATGCTGTAACCGAATCCGCCTCCGACTTCTTTGAAGCGTACACGCTCGGGAACATTGAGCTGGCCGCTGGCATTGCTGCCCCAAGCCTCAACCGTCTTGTTCCCGTTCATTGCCAGCGCGTGGAAGTTGCCGGCAGCAATGCCCTTGAACTTCTTTCCAGCAACATAGAAATGTCCCTCTCCATCGGGCGTCCAGGTGGCAAAAATGCCTGTGGGACTCGCGCCCCAGCCAAAGAGCGTGCCATCGTCACGGATGGCCAGGCTGTAATGGATTCGGGCTGCGATATCGGTAAACCGCCCGGCGGGAACGTTGATCTGTCCGAAGGCATTTGAGCCCCAACCGTAAAGTGTTCCGTCCTCAGCCAGACCAATGCTGTGGCTATTGCCCGCTGTGATGGCCTCGAAGCGGACGGCGGCGGGCACATTCAGTTGACCGGAACTGTTCTTGCCCCAGCCCGCCACGCTGCCGTCGGACCGGAGCGCCATTGCGTGAGAGCGACCAATTGCCGCCGATACAAATTCTTCCCCGGCTATTGCGACGGGAATCGGCGGAACGGCCAATGGGTCGTTGTAACCGCCCCACAATACCAGCGTTCCATCTGATCGGATCGCGAGGCCCTGAAAGGCACCACCCTTCGCAATCGCCCTGAACTCTCCCGTCGGTGCGTCCGTAACCTGATGGGCAGAGTCGTCACCCCACACGGAAAGAGTTCCGGAATCATCGCGATTAGCAGCTATGGTGGCGTTACCCTTTGAGCTAAGACCGGTGCTGTCAACGGCGATTGCCGCGACGCCAAACAGAGTGATCAAGACAAACATTATTCTGACTAAAGCCAACTTGTTTTTCATGTCTGTTTCTCCTTTGGTTTCTTGGTTATCCTTCTAATGACTAACTGGTAAGTTCTCCGCTCACTCGGACGCTGTTCGCTCTTCTTATCGGCACAGGCTGAGCAAATCACGCAACCTTCGCCATGGCGTCCGCGCAGCAGCCGTCTTGTCAGCAGCTGCCCCGTCGCAGATCACCAGCTCAGGCGCCGGCGGGACGACGGTTAACACATCGAGAATGGCATCACCTGCAATCTGATCGGCTAGCGGATCGGCGCCCGCCGATGTTCCGGTTATCGTGATTCGGCGTCTATACCTAACGACCTCGATGCGTTGTTTCCTGTTCAAAGCGTTTTCCTCTCTCGTAGCCAAGGCAGTGGGGCTGCTCTATAATTCCGCATCCTCCACCGGTCCCGGTCGCGTCAGTCGCCGCCGGCGTTTTCCTTCGTCGGGTGTGCGGCACGATAGCCGCAGGCAGGTGCATTCGTAACGAAAGTAAGCTGAAAAGAGGACGAAAAGTGGCTGAAAGGCAGGCGAAGACTTCAGGATTTTTATCGCGGCCGTAATAAGATATGGTGAACGAGAAGCTACACCTCTTCGGCGAGTACGTGCTCGACACAGCGCGGGGCTGTCTGCTGCGCGGCGGCCAGCCCGTGCATTTGCGTCCGCAGGCTTACAAAGTGCTGCAATTTTTGATTGAGAATCGTGGCCGATTGATTAGCAAAGATCAGTTGATTGAAGAGGTCTGGGAAGGCCGCGCTGTTACCGATGACTCGCTGGTGCAGTGCCTCCGAGATGTGCGGCAGGCGTTGGGCGAGGGCGGAGCACAGTACCTGAGGACGGAGCGCGGGCGCGGCTACATCTTCGATCCGCCGAACGGCGCGTGGTCGGAACAGGTCGACGTCGTTAGGGTGATCGTCGAGGAGGAGGAAGTGGTCGAGGGTGAATTTGCCGCGCCGCCAAGATTACCGGCCGTCGCAACGGCCGCGCTCCCCGGCGCCGCACGGGTGAGTAGGAGAGCGCTCGTTGCGGCCTGCTTGGTGGGCGTGGGTCTGATCGCAATCGCCGCTTACTATTTCTCCCGTCCCGAGTCCGGCCGACCAACCAACACCGCCGGGGTGAGATCGCTGGCTGTGTTGCCCTTCAAGCCCCTCGTCGCCGAAGGCCGCGACGAGGCGCTGGAGCTAGGGATGGCCGACACGCTCATCGCCAAGCTGAGCAACATCGCCGAAGTTACGGTACGCCCCTTAAACGCCGTACGCCGTTACGGCGGGCTGGAGCAGGATCCCGTTGACGCCGGCAGACAGTTGGGCGTCGAGGCGGTGCTCGACGGGACGGTGCAGCGGTCGGGTGAAGGCGTCCGAGTGACGGCCCGGCTCGTCAGAGTAGGCGATGGCAGACAGTTGTGGGAGGGTCGCTTCGACGCGCCCTTCACTGGAATCTTCTCCGTCCAGGACGCGATCTCGGAGAAGGTGGCGGCCTCGCTCAAACCGCGGCTGACGAGCACGGACGAACAGAAGCTGGCGAAGCGCTACACGGATAACGTCGAGGCCTACCAACTCTACCTGCAGGGTCGACACCATGCGCTCAAGAGGACGCTGCCGGAAACACAAGAAGCCATCTCATATTTCCAGCAGGCGATTGACCTGGACTCGTCTTACGCGCTCGCCTACGCCGGACTCGCCGACGCGCACATCTCGTCGCTCGCCGCCGATCTGCCGCCGAACGAATTTCTTCCGCAAGCGAGAGCCGCTGCACTGCGGGCGATTGAAATTGACGACACGCTCGCCGAAGCCCACGCCGAACTGGGATTCATCATTTTCTGGTGGGACTGGGACTGGGGCGCATCCGAAAGGGAGTTGAAGCGGGCCTTAGACCTCGACCCGAACAGCGCGAACGCCCACCTGTTCTACGCGCATCTGCTCTCGAACACGGGACGACACGTGGAGGCGCTCGCTGAGGCTAAACGCGCCAGGGAACTCGATCCACTCAATCTACGGAACAACGCGCTCGAAGCGCAGTTTCTGATCCACGCGGGGCGAACCGACGAGGCGCTGTCGAGGTTGCGGGAAACTTTAGAGATGGATCCGAACTATTTCCTCGCCCGCCTCTACGCTGCGAGCGCCTACATTGAGAAAGGGATGTACGCGGAAGCGATTAGTGAGGCACGCAGGGCCAGGGAAATTTCCGGGGCTAGAAGCAACTACCTGGAGGCGTTCCTCGGTTACGCGCTGACGAAGTCCGGCAAGGAAGTTGAGGCGGGCTCCGTCCTGGACGGACTATTGAAGTCCTCAGCCGAGCGTTACGTTTCACCTTATGCCATCGCGCTCGTTTACAACGGCTTAGGCGAGCACGATAAGGCGTTCGCTTCGCTCGAGCGAGCTTACGCGCAGCGCAGCCCGGGGATGGTTTTCCTGAAGGTTGAGCCGAAGTGGAATAATCTGCGCTCAGACGCACGCTTTCAGGATTTGCTGAGGCGCCTCCGCCTCACGCCTTGAGGCAGCCACCGGTGAGCGGCCGGACAGGGAGGTCAAATGAGAAAGACATCCTTTCTATTAATAGTCGCCTCAGTGCTGTCGCTGGCATCCGGGGCGTTTGCGCAAAGCAGTTCCCCGAATGACGGTTCGATAGTTGAAGACGCACCCTGCCCGGCGAGGCCAGCCGGCAAGTATGAGCAGTACGTCGAGGCGACGAAAAGCCGCTACCTCGGAGTAGTCGAAAGCGCTAAACGGGGCGGCACCAGCGGCGTCACAACAGAGATGCCGATCGACTTCACAAAGTTAGTTTTGAGCCGCGAGGATTTTGAGCGCCGCAGTTCCTACGCGGGCGTCGATTGCCGAAGGGTCAAATACTTGAGCGACGGCTTGAAAGTCGTCGGCTACATCTGGAAGCCGAAGGGCGGCGCGGCAAAGAAACTGCCGCTCGTCATTTTTAACCGCGGCGGCTTTCGTGAAGTGGGCAAGCTCGGTCCGTGGGCGAGGTTCGGTTTTTACGACTTCGTCTCAAACGGCTTCGTCGTTATCGGCTCGCAGTACCGCGGGGTTGACGGCGGCGAAGGCCAGGAGGAGTTGGGCGGCGCGGACGTGCGTGACGTGTTGAATCTAATCCCGCTGGCAAGGTCGCTCGGCTACGTGGACACGGAGAATATCTTCATATTCGGCGAGTCGCGCGGCGGGATGATGACGTATGTCGCGCTCAAGAACGGCATCCCGGTTAAAGCCGCCGCGGTCAGAAGCAGTGGCACCGATTTCTTCGGCAACCTCAAAGACCATCCCGATTTGGGTAAAGTTTATCGGCAGTTAATCCCCGATTATGATAAGCGCCCCGACGAAGTGTTGCGCGAGCGTTCTGCCATCGCCTGGGCTGAGAAGATTAATGTCCCTTTACTAATTCTGCACGGCGGCGCGGACGAGCTCATCTGCGCCGGCAGGACTTTATCATTCGCCCAAAAACTGCAGGAACTAGGCAAAACTTACGAGCTAATCATCTACGCAGGCGACGACCATGCTCTGTCGCTCAACCTCCCTGATGCCGACAAAAGAATTGTCGAATGGTTCAAGAAGTTTATGAAGTAGCTTATGAATATGAAGTAGCTTATGAAGTTGAGGCGTCGCCGTCGAGTCGGCCCGAATCGGAAGGTCGAAAGAGGGTCGGGGTGATCTACACGCCCCGGATCTTTTGCGGCGGGTGGGACTCTTATAAAACACCGCAATATTTACGCGATCACCAGCAGCAGCGCCACACCACGCGCCAGCATTTAGGCTCTGGCACCCGAGCGGACACCGGCCAAGGCTTCTTCAATTGAGCGCACCGGAGTCATTCGCATCAGACGTACTTCATCGTCGCTTAGCTTCGTGACGACCTGCACGCGATGGCGTTCAAACTTAGTAACCAAAGCCTACGCAGTCTGTCCGTTGACTTGATAAGCTTCACGTAAACGATGCGCCAAAGCTTGTCAGAACTAGTCTAATTTAAAAAGGCTTTGTTGGGGATTTTGGGTCGAGCAGGACTCGAACCTGTGACCTACTGGTCCAGGACGAGGCTCCTGCCCGCGCGCCGCAAACTCCTCAACCTTCATGACGGAGTCCTTCGAACAGCTAAAAGGCTGCGTGCATTTTCGAGGGCTAAATGTCTTTTCTTAAACGATAACAAACTGGGAAAGCGTCAGAAGGTTTTCCGCTGTTACTTATCCCACGGCGTGCCCTTCGGTCATGCGGTTTGTAGCTAAGGTCTTTGGGCAATGCCCTCAGCACTTTTAGAAAGACAGGAAACTCTGCCTTTGCGCGTTTTAGATAGAAATCCCGAAGCGTCATCTTTGATTCCTCCTGAATTCAGCCTAATCAATTATGAATGAGTGCGAGTAGCGCACGCTAGCATAAAGCCTGGGGTAAGCCCCAGGATCACGCCGCCCAATGCCCGTTGAGCCCGCGGAGCGGGCGATAGCGATTTCGTATCGGCTGTCGCCCGCCCCGCTCATCGCGATGAAGGTGAGACTCGCACTTCTAGCAGGGTTCCATCTGGTCCCGCGCTCTTAACGACTAGCGCGTCGCCATCATGTGTCGTAAGTACGGGTTCGCTGTCGAGATCGTCTGTGGCCGAAGTAGTTCTTCGTTGAAAAGCCTGAATTTCCTCGGTCGCACGTTGTGGCTCTTCCGATAACATTGCGTCGTAGACGGCGGTATCTAAAGCTTGGAATACTTCCACGTTGACGCGATCTTTTACGGGGACTCGCTGTCTCACACCTCTAAACCGTCCGAATTCGTTCTCGGTAACTTCCGTTTCCTGCGACGCAGCTCTTCGCCTTCTTTCCGTTCGAACGTGGGCTCGTTCGAGCTTAGTTTCTGCGCCCTCGTCAGCTCCCGCAAAAGATAGAACCTTTGCTTCCGATATCAAACCGGTCGAGAGAGCAAACTGTGCGTCGTCTCGAACCCGCCACTCGCGTTTGCCTACTCGTTCAGGCTTATCCTGAAATTCTGAAAACAACTCTTCGTCGTCTGGTGGATCGATAATCAGAACATCGGTACTGTATTTTGAGAGGAGCGTGGCGACGACGAGTGCCGGCGGACTTCTACCATCGGTAAACAGGAGAGAAGGAACCTGTTCCGTGCCCCGACGAAGTTGATCAATGGAGGTGGTGCGCGTCGTCTGTGTGCCCTTGCACTCAACTATAAATATGCGGGATTGAGTCTTATTAAAAAACAGATAATCGGGCGAGGCGTCGTCACTAAGATTAGCTTCCGAACGAATTCACCAATCGTCACTCCAAACTTTTGGCGAAAAGCTGCGGCCAGGTAAACGGGATGAACACCCACTTCAGCAGCGATCTGCGTGAGCTTCAGCGTTTCGGAAAAGTGTTCGACAAGCATTTCCCGAGCTTGCCTGAGCCATGCAGGCGCTGCTCCGATTCCGTAGGAAGGTTGTCGCGCGGCTTCAGCCAGGAGCTCGAGTGCTAAACCTTCAATCGCTAATTTCGCTGCGCTGTCGGTCTTATGAAACTCACGATTGAGGCGCGCGCCTAGTTTCGTCACCGTGCCTCCATAAAACTCAAACGCGCTTTCTAACGTAAGGGAATCTGCTCGTAGTCTTTCGATCCAGTGGGGAGAAATCTCCAGCACGAAGACTCGGGTCTCCGCGTTATGAACAAGAGCTTCGTGTGTTTGGGCGGAAGAGCGAAACGTCAAAGCAGAAGGACGGAGGACAACCTCACGCTTTCCGTATCTCTCGGTGTAGACTCCCTGCAACGAAAAACAAAAATAGGAGTTTTCGTGAGCATGGCGCGGCAATTTGGAGCGCGGGTCAAACGCCGCTTCCGTCAGAATAAAATCTGCAACTGCGAGGCTTTTTGTGACGCGACCATGCAAAGCGCCAGGGCGTAGTTTTTCCATAACCGTTTCAACTCCAAGTCGGTCGGTTCGCAAACCTGCAGCAGTATACGACTATCGTACAATCTGCGTTCGGAGATGTTTGCAAAGCCGTTCGTGGCCACTTCATGATTTATTTGCAACAGGAGTTTCTGATAACGATGCGTAAATGTAAATTGCCAATACTCGCGATTGCAGTACTTCTACAGCTGCACACGGGCGCCAGTTATCTTTTTGGCCAAAATCCTCAGGCCCCTCAGGCCGAGCCTGTCACCCGCCAGGAAACACTTCGCGGCTCGGTAACACCGGAACGCGAATGGTGGGACGTACTGCATTACCACCTCCAGGTGGAATTCTTACTTGAAACGAGAAGGTTGAAAGGATCGAACACGATAACCTTCAAGACGCTAAAGCCGGGAAACAAAATGCAAATTGATTTGCAGCCACCATTAGCAATTACCAAGATCACGCACGGCGACTCGCAACTCAAATTTGAACGAGAAGGAAATGTCTACTGGGTAATGTTTGAAAAGGACATTCCCAAAGGAACTGAGGACAAGATCGAAATATTTTACGAAGGTGTTCCGGTGGTAAGCAGGAATCCGCCCTGGGTTGGCGGAGTAACCTGGGGCAGAGATGACCTTGGGGAGCCCTTTATCGTTACCACTTGTGAGGGCATTGGCGCGAGTATCTGGTGGCCCAACAAAGATCATGGCGCTGATGAACCCGATCGCGGCATGCAAATTAGCGTAACGGTGCCGGAGAATCTGGTTGCTGTTTCTAACGGGCGTTTAAAAAAAACCGATCATGACGACGTTGGTAAGAAGAAGACCTTCCATTGGGAAGTCCTGAACCCGATCAATAACTACGGAGTCAACGTCAATATCGGCAACTACATTAATCTTACTGAAAAGTACCAGGGAGAAGGTGGAGTGTTGGATATTGAGTACTGGGTTTTGCCTCATCAGAAAGAAGCAGCACTCAGACAATTCAAAGAAGTTCCAAGGATGCTTGAGGCATTTGAACACTGGTTTGGGAAATATCCTTTTTATGAGGATGGTTACAAGCTGGTTACGGTTTCATATCCGGGGATGGAGCATCAAAGCTCGGTTACCTACGGTAATTGGTTTAGGAATGGATATATGCAACGGGATCCTTGTGCCTGCGGGGTCGGTCTTAAATTCGACTTCATCATTGTTCACGAATCAGCGCATGAGTGGTTCGGCAACAACATTTCAATGAAAGACGCTGCGGACATGTGGATCCATGAGGGCTTTGCCAACTACGCAGAAAATCTTTTTGTCGAATACCACTTCGGGAAAAAAGATGCGGAGGATTACGTGATCGGTACTCGTCGCGGTATAAGGAACGACCGTCCGATCATTGGTACTTATGGAATTAATCGAGAAGGTTCCGGCGACATGTACCCCAAAGGCGGGAACATGCTGCACACGATTCGCCACGTCATCAATGACGACGCGAAGTGGCTCTCCATCCTGCGTGGGCTCAATACTGATTTTTGGCATCAGACCGTGACCACGGAACAGATTGAGTCATATATCAGCAACAAGGCAGGTGCCGATCTCAGCAAGGTATTTGACCAATACCTGCGGACCACACAGATTCCCTTGTTGAAATACAACGTGAACGGGAAGAGCGTTTCGTTTTACTACGAAAGAGTAGTTAAGGGATTCGCAATGCCGATTCGTGTCAGTCTCAATGGTAAGGAAATTCAGATAACACCGAATGAAGTAAAACAGACTTTTGAGTCCTCTGAAGAAATCAAAACATTTGAGGTGAATCGCAACTTCTACATTGAGGCAGCGAAGAGTGATTTGTAGCTCATAACAGCCCGGCGGGCCTCGATTACCCACCCGCTACCGCAGCGACGCCTGTGGCAACTGTTATTGATTGAGTTTGAGCCGAGCAGGACTCGAACCTGCGACCCACTGGTTAAAAGCCAGTTGCTCTACCAACTGAGCTATCGGCCCACATCTCTCAACTTGAATGCTGCATTCTAACTGACGCAAAAGTCCAATGTCCAAAGGCAGAAACCAGAATACAGAATACAGAAGTCAGAAGTCAGTGACGTAAAACAATTCTGTATTCTGACTTCTGTGTTCTGACTCCTGAAGAAGTGGACTTTGGACTATTCAGAAAGCCATCGCCCGACAGCGGAGTCGTTGACGACGATCGTTTGTGTGCGTTCAGGTCCCGTCGATACCAGCCCAATCTCAACGC
>JALYSR010000231.1 GCA_030854715.1 Acidobacteriota bacterium | reverse complement strand
AACACGGTCTGTGTAACCCTGTAAAGCGAAGCATTCTTGCCCGGTTTCCATGTCCCAGACCCGAATTGTTTGATCCTCACTGGCTGAGACAATACGCTTACTATCCGGGGTTACCAGAATCGAGGTTACTGCTTTCGTATGACCTGACAGATTACGAAGCTCACGGCCTGACTCAGCGTCCCAGATTCTGATATCGTTCTCTCCCCCTGAAATTATTTTCCGGCCATCCGAGGTGACTGCTAAACAGGCAGTAAACAACTGTCCGGTCAGGGTCATGACGCAGGAAGAACGCTGGTTGGGAACATTGATCCACCGCAGCCACGGGCTTCCGGGCCCGCGGCCCGTGGCCCTAAGTGCCGCTGCCTGACGCGACACTACGCTCCGTTTGGGCTGATTGGCCGCCTGCTGCCATACGAGCTCTGGGTGTGCTGCGAGCACTTGGCTCTCGCTCCGAATGAAGCTCAGATAGTCTTGCAGTTCGTTGCGCTTCGATTGTCCTTGATTTGGAGACTGTGACATAAGGATCTCCAATATCATGTTTAGCTTTGCCAGAGTCCACTAGCTGGAGTTGCGTGCGCGCATAAACCGCATCGCAGCGCTCGATCTCGTCCGTGCAAAATCAAATACGTCCTGATCGCTCGTAATACCTCCAGCGAAGGTCTAACCGGGTCGACGCGGATCACACCGGATTTGGATCTGCCGGCACCTGCGTTCATCTGCAGTTTCATTCCTAACATTTAACAGCTGGCCCACGCCATGCTTTCGCCATCGGCCGCCAGTCAGCGCGGATCGTAAAGGGATTCACTTTCAAGGAGCTGCTGCACACCCGGCAATCGACCTCTCCTCCAGCCGCAGATGAGGGTGTCTCAAACCATGCCCTGCACAGCGGGCAGCCGACGTGAATGGTGTGCTGTCGTTGGAAAAAACTCCGCGGCGGTTGCCATGCGGTGACCACCGGAGAGGCGGGCCGATCGTTTTCCTCCTGCAGCAGACAGACACGAGCGCGCTCAGTTGCGACCACGAGCCGACCGCCGTCGGGGTGCCAGCCGATACCGATAATCCGTTCGGACAGGCAGTATCTGCACATCTCAGTCGCCGCGTCGACAGCCCACACGCGGACCGTGCCGTCGGCGGAAGCCGACGCGAGTCGGGTTCCGTCAGGAGCGAAGGCGCACGTCGTTACACTATCGGTATGTCCCGTCAGCTTGCCAGAAGCGGTTCCAATCGCTCCATCCCAGAGCATCAGGGTACCGTCCTCCGAAGCCGACGCGATGAGCTTGCCGTCTGGAGAAAAGGCGCAGGCCGACACCTGTCCGGTGTGCGCCGACAGCGTGGCGATCTCTCGACCCGTTTCGAGTTCCCACAGTTTCAGCGTGCCGTCGTGGAACGCAGAGACCAACCGCCGTCCGTCCGGGGAAACCGCGCAGCCAACCACGCTGTCCGAGTTGCCGGCGAAGACGACGAGCTGGCGGCCGGTTTCAACATCCCATAGTCTCGACGTCCCGTCCCGCGAGTAAGAAACGACGCGGCTCCCGTCCGGTACGAAGAGGCAACCCGACACGGGCAGCCCGTGCGCGGCCAGGGTTGCCAGCATCGTGCCCGATGCCGCGTCCCAAAGCTTCAGCGTACCGTCGTATGAGGCCGAGATGATGCGCTGCCCATCGGGCGAGAACGCGCAGGCCTGCACAGGGGAGGTCTCTCCCGCCAACGTGAGCACCGCGTCCTTCGTGTCGAGGTTCCATACGGTGAGCGTGTGGCTTTCCGCAGCGGTCGCGGTGAGGAGTCGAGTGCCATTCGGCGAAAATGCGCACGCGGAAAACTCGCATAAAGAAGACATGGAACTTTGACCATGAAGTAAGTCCGGCTTTTCTCCCCTTTCCGTGTCCCACAACACGGCGACGGCAGTGATCACTGCGGATCTGAACGCGCCGTAGCCGCCGCAGACGGCCCAACTGCCGTCTCCAGAAAGCGCGAAGACACTTGCGCTACCTACCCACCTCGCCAGCGTGCTCGACGCCTCATCGCTTCGGGCAGCCTGTGGGCTCTGCGCCAGCACAGCATCCCACACTTTGAGCGCGTGATCGCTCGAGCCCGAAATGATTCGGGTCCCATCTGGAGAAAACGCGCACGCCTTCACTGTGCCCGAATGACCCTGGAGGGTCGCCAGGTGCTTGCCGGTTGACGCATCCCACAGTTTCACCGTCTGATCGTCAGAGCCGGAGACAATGCGGCTCGCGTCAGACGAGAACGCGCACGCGTGCACCGTGCCCGTAGCCGTGGAAAGGTTGGCGACCAATTCTCTTCCGGTTTGCCCATCCCACAGCTTCAATTCTTCGAGCACTTCAATCTGGAAGAGATCGCTGGCCCGGCAGGCATAGGATCCCGATGCGATCTGCTTTCCGTCCCTTGAGAATGCGCAGGCATTCACTTCGTAGACGTGCCCCGTGAGATCGGCCAGCTCTTCGCCTGTTCTTGCATCCGCGAGACGCAACACGCCGTCGAACCCATATGCCGAGACGATTCGGGTTCCGTCGGGCGAAAGGGTGAAGATTCCCACCGGCTTGCTGCCAAGCTCGGTCGGTTGTTCCCGCCCGGTCGCGACATTCCACGCCTTCAAGACGCCGTCCGCCGATGCTGAAATGATCGACTCTCCATCCGCTAGAAAGGCGCAGCACGTGACTTGATCCGCGTGTCCGTTCAGGCTGGCCAGCTCCTCGCCGGTTGCGACGCTCCAGATCTTCAGCTCACCAAACGATTTCTTCGGGTCATCCAGGTCGTGGCGGCCCCCGGCCGACACAATCGTGCTGGAATCGGGCGAAAAGACGCAGGCCCGCACCCCACCCTGATGTCCGCGCAAGACAGCGATCTCAGCGCCGTCGTTCGCGTCCCACAGTCTTACCGTCTGGTCCAATGAGGCAGAGACGATTCGACTACCGTCGGCAGAGAACGCGCAGGCTGTCACCGTGGCGCTGTGTCCCACACACGTCATCAGACACGCGGAGCGGACCTGAGTATTGTTCGTCCAGCGGAACCACGGCCGGGTGTGCAGGAGTGCCCGCTGTCTGCGCCACGCGGCCTGGGCAGGGGCGGTAGAACTGGGCTGGTTGGCGGCCTGCTGAAATGCGAGGACGGGATGGCGGACGAGGATATGACTTTCACCCCGAATGAACGCGAACCATTCCTGCAATTCTTGCCGCATCAGGCGAAGGAGCTCGTGTGTGAGTGGGGGTGTGCTTTAGCGTCCCAAAAACTTGAAGACGAACCAAACAGCCAGTGCCGCCGCGAGTGCGAGCACAAGGAGATACGCCCAATATGAACGGCGACTGCCCCCTCCGGCCGCTTCCAGTTGCTCCTGGCCGCCGTCGCGATACCAGTGCATCACCACGAGGGAAATGATGTGGCTTTTCGAATTCCCGCGGACCGCATCCGTCCTGGTACGCCAGTCCCGGACGGCGCGTATCTTGTCTTTTCCGGCCCCGTCACGGGTGAAAGCCTCCTCCAGCGCCTGCGCAAAGAATTTTATATGCGCCTGGGTTTCCCCGCCTAACGCCACCGCGAAGAGAGTGTCTCGATCGAGCGGCCTCTTGAGAAAGGACTCAAGGTCGCTTTCGAGCGAGCTCCCCTGCGCGGCAAGGCCCTTCTTGATCTTGCCGAGGAAGAAAATGTTGTCTTCCGACAGGGAGGTCGCCACGTTTGCCCTCTGGATTGCGGTTAGCCTCGCGCCAGCTGAAGCTCTTGAAACGTTTTCGCGGATTGTAGCACCGCCCTATAGATCATAGAAAACATTAACCCCACCACTTCAATGTGTTGTCCATCGAAGCGGAGACGGTCTTTTTTCCATCCGGTGAAAATATGATTTCACAACCGAGTTCGCCGTACCTCCAGGCATTGATTAAATGCCTAAGGCTCTAATCTCCTTTGCAATGATGAACCGCAGCCAGTCCTGCACTGCCTCGCGTTTCGATTGTTGGTGACTTGAGGGCTCGGACATAGTGCTCTTGCTAAACAACCGCTTCCTTGACCACGACTAAGTTGAAGGTGTCAACGTAGTCAGCTTCGGCGCGTCAGCTCTAAGCCTGCTGGGGAATCGCTCCCCCACTCCGACCAGTACGCCTCGCGAATACCGGCCGCTACTTCGCGCAACTTCTCATCACTCACTCTCCGCTTTGGAAGCCACGCATCACCAAACTGGCGGGCCGCAAACTCTTCCCACCAGAGTGGCCCTCTCGGTCCACGACCATGCGACATGTCCCACGATAGCCTGGCTTTCGTCCATAACCAGTCGCCCTCGAAACGCGGAAGCAACTGCATCGTGACGTGTGGCATACCCGAAGTCGGTCCCTCCGACAGGTGAAGCTCAGTTCCTTCGCACTTGATGCCGGCCTTGCGGATTGCCCGGATCAATCGCCTCGTGATGTCGAAAAAGCGCGCGACGCTTTCTTCGCCCATCTCTTCGAGCGTAGCGAGGTGCGCCCTTGGCAAGATAAAGAGCTGGCCTGGATTAACGGGTCCAGTCACGAGCACGGCGATCGCCAGATCGTCTTCGAAGGCAATGTGCACTCGCTGCTCCTTGCCGGATGCGATATCGCAGAAATAGCAGATTTCCATAGAACACCTCGAGCACTGCTTTCCGTAACGACCCTTGGTTGGCTGCTTGCTGAAACAGCGACGACCGCTGGCGCAGGATGGGAGCTTCGCCGCAAATGAAGCGCAGCCAGTCTTGCAGTTCTTCGCGCGTCGATTGCCCTTGATTTGGAGAATGTGACATAAAGGCTCTCCAATATCACGTTAAGCTTTGCCAGAGTCCATTAGTGGGAGTTAAGAGTGTGCATTAACAGCGGATGGCAGCGCTCAACTCATCTATGGAAAATCAAATCGATCCTGAATCGCTCGTCCCATGCCGGCGCACTTCCACATCCACCAGATGCATGCGGCGCTTCAACAACCGTTCACGCAAGCGCGGGAACACGAACCGCGTGAGGTGATCGCGCTCGGCGTGTATGTCCTTGAATGTCGAAGAGATGAAGACACGAATCGTTTTCCATGCTCCGTTCATGATTGGAATGCCCGCCTAAAGCAGTTGGCGCTTAAGACAGCCGCTCCGCCAGCAGAGGAAGCTCTGAAATTCGTCACACTCGAAGATCAAGCGCTCCAGTTCTATCGCCATTCGAGCGATTCTACAAAGCGATCCATTAAGTGCGAGTAGCGGCAATACTCTGTGAACGCCCCCTTGAAGCCGAAAGTGAATACGAACTCGGCGGCCTTGTTAGGCTCCGGGTGCGGCAATATGATGGAAGCTTTCCTAGACCAGTAGCCGTGCATGCGGTAGGTCAATACCATCTGGCTAAAACCGCTGTGAAACAGCAGGTGGACGCCTCGCACTTTGCCCGCTATTCGACCGAGGTGCTTAGGAAGATAATCCTTCAATAGCTGGTTGTACATCTCACGGTCGTCATTCGTCTGATGCCGTCTTTGCCCAGCAGCCGAATACTCAGGCCCCCAGATTATGTTTACGAAGATTTTACGCCCGTTGTGCTTGCATCGAAATTTAGGGCCTTGAACGTTATCGCCGGGAAGCCTTTCTCCCCCGCGCTCGTGCATCTCCCAACCTGTGGTGTTCAGGCGGAAAGGGTGCCCCATGAAAGTGTCTTCGTAATATTGATAGGGCGGCTCATCTTCAGAAACCATTGGCCGAATGGGCCAACGGCTCTGCGCCCGGACGAAATCGAGAATCTCATTCGTGTGCTCACTCGAATGGCTAGGACTCTCTTGCAACTTAGGGAAGAGGCGATAAGGCTCTTCCTCTTCAGGGAGCCTGATTTCCAGGATTTTGCTCGGCCCGCAGCGCTCAAGCAGTTGTTTCATCTCAAGACGGCAGTACTTAGAACCTGCATAGAGGTTGTTCGTAATCGCCAGTCCGTAGGCGCTTTGACGTATGCCTTCATCAATTGCGGCTTGAACCAACTCGTCGTCGCGGTTGCTCAAGAGAATTTCGTACTCGGCGAACCAGACTTTGCGCCCGTTGGCTATCAGTTGATCGGCTATCTCGCGCGCCGTCTCGGCCTGTTCGCTCTTGTAGCTGATGAAGATGTCGTAGAGAGGAGTCTTCAAAGAGCGCACGATGTTCACAAGGGCAATGATTATGAGCCATGCGTTTGTAAGCATCCAGAATGGATGGTTCTTCGGCATCCTCCAAAGCCTTAAATCATTAGGCGCATTTGCCAAAGCGTGCCAGCCTGTGCGATTCGCTAAGAAGTTCCAGACCGAAAGAGTAATCAGAGCTAGAAGACAGCTCACGATGAAGAACGATATTGCCTGCTTGATAATTGCGACGGTCTTGCTGATTTTAGGAAAACGCCACCCGTACTCCAAGCTAAAAGTGCGGTCGAAGCGCTGATCATATTTGAAAGCTATAACTAAGATGGCCGAGCATAAGAGACTGCTCAATAGAGCGTATGCCGCCCAGTTGTCTCTCAGGTCAAGGCTTCCGGGATGAAAGGCCAACCATGGGATTCGCCGGAGGAAAGCGGGCCAAGCGATCTGCTGTTGAGGTTGGCCGAACCAGCCGTGCAAGTACAGGTTCACGCAGCATAGCGCAAGGAGCGCAGCCGTTAGCAGAAGAGAGAAACCGTTTGTGAATCTCAGCCATTGCCAGCCCCTGTAAACGCTATAAGCCGGTATCACCAGTACAACAAAAATAGCCGCCGCGCGAGAGAGGGTAAACATCCACCAACTCTCATACTGTCGAAGGCTGCTCGGATTTACTATGTTATAACCGACGAGGACGTTGAGGATTACAAACCAGACGGAGCATAGGATGAAAGAGATGATATATATTCGACGCACCCCGTCTATTCCGGCTGAAACATGCGTCTGTAGATAGAGGTGGTCGGCCATTGTCAGCGGATCATCTTCACGTCGCAGCCTCATAGAAGGATCCTCCATCTAGCTAGGGTTTGCGCCTCAAGCAGAGGACGCGAGAAGAGACTCTCAGTGATGAGTTAGACGGGCAAGACTGGCGCAACTTCCGCAACTGCTTAGAGCTACTTCTTCGCTTGCGATGAAAGCAGGTTAGCGAAGGCGAGGCTTAGTGTTCCAGATGAACGCCACACGAGACGCACACCGCGAACGCTCTTTAGAAGCGAAAGTCGTTCGCGGCATCGAGCCTTTTGACCGCCAGTTCATATCAGATTCGACTCGAGCATCTCAAGCTTTTCCCCAGTGCCGCCAATTGTACCGATTAGATTCTATCAACCAGGGCGGGCAGATGCGCTCGGCGCTCGACTGTTCTTGTTCCCAATTAATCACTGCCACGCCGTTCCGCCAGAGCGGCCAATCACCCGAAGGCACATATGAACAGTTAGTCATGCCTAAAACTTCCGTCCAGCCAATTCTCCACTCGCCCGCTCGACCGTAGTGAGCGAAGAAGGCAAAACGCGGGTGCGCCTCTTCGATAATCAAACGCAAGGCACCGCTCCCGACCGGTTCAGCTTCATCGGCATAGAGACCATTCGGACCCTCATGCGAGATCAGAATATCAATCGCTCCAACTCCTGCGCCCGCTAAGCGCAAAGCATCCTCATCGCTCAAGTAATAACGCACGTGCCGCCCTTTTTTTTGACGACCATGGGCGATGCCTGAGACTCCGGCAATGCGTACGCTTTCATCACCCACGCCAAAGTTATATATGCGCCCTGAACGCAACGCACAAATTTTGCCGTCTTGCGACACCGGATAGATAGCTTCAGCTTGCGGCGCACGCCGCCCACATTCCTCCAGAAAATCGAAGTCCTCGTGATTTCCCGGAATGAAGACTAGCGGCGGGCGCGGATCCAGCAACGTCACTGGCGGATGAGCGCCGGCAAACTCAGCGAAGCCCAATTCATCCGGATCGCGCTGCGAGTATTTTTTGGTTGCCTGATCTAATTGTGAAGAGGGCAGGAAAGCTCCCATGTCGCCGAGTTGCAGAATCAGATCGATGCGGCGACCCGCCTCCTTCTGCCAACGGCCCAGAATGGCGTACATCAACGCCAGATGTCCGTGTACATCACCGATAACTGCGATATTCATAACATCACTGATAGGAATCGAGTTTGGCCGCCCCTTTATCTGTCGTTAGTTCTCAGCAGTAATGAGCGTCGGATACTCCCTGTCTTCACGAAAACGCGCGGCGGCGAGATGGATGTCAGGCAATCTAACTTCAGCCTGACCGGACAAAACAACGATGCCCGCGGCTGCGTCCAGCAGTGCGATTGCTTTCGCGGGGAAAAACCCTTCCAGCGGGCTTGCCGTCTCGACAATCGCAGGAATCAGATCCTCATCCAGGTAAACGCAATGATGCGACTCGATCTGTCCTCGCAAAGCAAGGAGCACTTTTTCGGTCTCTTTCCAATCCATCTCAGGTAGATTCACAATCTGCGCTCGCCTTTCTAAAAGAGTCGAGTCAAGTGCAAAGGTAGATGTTGCCGTCCCTATGAGTTTCGCGCCGTGATCCAAAGCGTTAGCCAGGTGCACATTCGCGTGCGGCACCTGGCCGATTAGGGCTATCTCGAGATGCTCTATTGCCAGGACCGTGTGGGGCGAACCGGTGGCCTCGTTAAGAAGAGTTGAGAAAAGACTCTCGCGCTCGGCATCAAACATCGTTCCCGCAAACAGGCTGGCGAGATCAACCGACGCTAGTTGAAGTTCCGGACGAGGTTCGCGCAACTTTCGCGCAACCCCATAAAGCAGATTCGTCTTTCCGACACCCGATTTGGCCGTAATGATTGTGAATTTCGGTTGCCACTGCAACAGGGCCGACACCACTTCGTTGACCTCTGTCTCTCGCCCGACTGTCGGTTCAAGCTCCGCGCCACAGGCTTCAGAAAGATTCTTTCCGAAGCTGGCGAGCAAGTTCCCTTGAGGACAGGATTGGGTACAAACTTCCTTAGTGGTCAGAATCGGTTCTTCTCTGTCGAAACCAAGGCAATCGAGGGCGCGCTCGACGGCTCGCTGAAAATCCGCTTCCGCGCCTTGTTCGACGAAGATGACGCGCCAGCCTTGTTGCTTGTGAGCGGCGGTAAACGCGCGCGCAAGACCCCGATCCCTTCCCTTGTATTCGAGGTCTTCATCAACGCAGACGAGAAATAGCACTCCCGCGCCGGCGCGTTTGACAAGCAAGTTGGTATGAGACTTGTTGAAGCAGTCGCTCATCGAGGGCACGTTGCGCAGGAAAAGCGTGTCCTCGTCAGGCATGTCTATGCGAACGAGCGATCGCTCCAGCTTCTGCATTAATTGTGCCTCTAACCTCACGATTCTGTCCCGCCCCTCATTGCCAATCGGATGACGGATTCGCCTGAACACACTCGGACCACTGCTCCTCGGTGGCAAACGGATCGTTAAGATCAAGGCTACGTCTTTCCGTATCATCCCAAATGCTTTGCCAGTCGCAGTAGTAACGTTCCCGTGGGCCATTGGCCCGTCGAATGAAATCTCCCCGCAGCCTTGCGCGAGTACCTTCGGGTGGGTGAATCGTAGCGCGCTCAATGTCGCCGATATCAGTAATCTTGTGATCCAGAATCCCCTTGTGATCAAGCTCAGCGAAGATTCCCTTGTCCCCGAGTTGACCGAATCGCATGTCAATCTCAAAAAGCTGCTTCCTGAGTCGCAGGAATGTACCGAAGTCACTTTGGTTCAATTTTTTTTCCTTCATTAACGGTTGCAGTAACCGCCCCGTTCCGCGCAATGTCCGTTGTCGGTCCTCAAAAACAGACTCCAGGTCTTGACCGTAACGATTTGCCCCCGCTACCTCCCGGCGTGTTCCCTCTCTGACATGGGTCCAGTGCGAGAGCATTTCCCACGGTACGTCCTGGCGGCGCGCGAAGTCTTCATAGAGCGCGAGCTTGATGGCCCAATCGAGTGTCTTATTGACGGCCGCCGGCCCACGCTCCAAACGAACCAGAATCTCTCGCCACTTCCGGCAAACTTCTCCGGCCCAGGCCGGCATAAAACTGTCGTGCAGATGCGCTTCTGCACGTCCCAGGTAGTGACGCTGAATCTCTATGGCAGTCATGCGCTTTCTGTTTGCTGTTTCCGCCGTAGCCTTGCACTCGGGATCCGAAGCAAAACTCCGCATCGCTATCAATGGATCAATCAACTGCACGGCGTTGCTCAAGCACAAACCAGCTTCCGCCATAGCCACGACCAGCGCAGTAGTGGCGACCTTCAGCCACATCGAGGTTTCCGAACACAGACTCTCGCCACAGATCAAGTGCAAACGGTGGAAGCCCTCGCTCGCCAACGTTTCATCTTTCGTGTGAAAAATGCCCCGATCGGAAGTGGAATGAGGCGAGGTGACGTTTGTGATGTGCGGCACGCGCGGCGAAAGCGTGAACTTGCTTCCCTGCGAGTCAGAATCAAAACCACCGGCGCCCGTGTAAATAAGGCGCGAGACCAGATGCGGAATGATCTGCGCGGAAAGCTCTCCCGGATTCATTCGGTGCAGGTAAGACTCATGGCAGCCCCAGGTCGCCCACGTGCCGCTGTAGTCAACATTACACTTCCACAAAGATACAGAGTCCGGGGGATAGCTTCTGGCTTCGAGTTCGCGTACGAGTTTTACAAGTATTCGCTCACCCGCCAGAACATAGCGCACGACTTCTGACGGAGTAGTGCATTCGGGCGTAGCCAACTCAGGATGCATGCCGTAGTCAACATAAAAACGTGAACCGTTGCCGAGGAACAGTC
Organism: Acidobacteriota bacterium; assembly: GCA_030854715.1. GTDB lineage: Bacteria > Acidobacteriota > Blastocatellia > Pyrinomonadales > Pyrinomonadaceae > PSRF01. The sequence goes on along the minus strand of JALYSR010000231.1, from coordinate 8,420 downwards.
CTTCTCCGTGATCCGGCAGATAATCAAGTCGCTGCCTGGCTAACCGCAACAGGTCGTTGATGAGGCATTCGTTACCCGGATTGCTTTCATCTTTAAGGTTCCCTGTAATTGCGTATTCAGTCTCGATTCCGATGAGCCTTTCGGCCACAACTTATTGCCCTCCCTGCTGGCGCGTCGCAGCCAGATATGCTTCGCTGTCATTTGAAAGCGTTCGATTGATGGCCTCGGCGCCGGCAGCCAGCAATTCTTCGGCAGCTTGTCTTAATTCACTTAGTTGGCCGCTCCCGCCTTCTGACCCTGAAGGGTTACGGCTCTCTTCTTCGCGTTCGTTTCTAAACCTCTCAAGAAATCTCATAACGCTCCTTTCCATGAATTTTTCTCTCAATTAAACCTGCTTCCAGCGTGTTATTCACCGGCGACTCCTGGATCATGGGGCCGAATCTTCCCCACCCAGGTGAACTCTGTGAAGATCAATCGGCCAATCTCATCAAAGTTTGCCTTTGCTCGCCTCTGCTATTGCCTCTCCGCATTTTGTACGCAGATTCATCTTTCCGCGGCGCGCCCAGAGCGTCGAGCAACCGATTGAGCGATCTGGCTTCATTAAAAACATGTTCCGTTGTTGCTTTGGTGAACTGCAGCGGATTTGCCATCTCGAGCCGGCGCTTGCGCGTTCGCCCGCGTGCCGTTCGCAAATTGAAACTGATGGAATCCCAATTCACATCATCAAAAACCTCAGGGTCCAGTGCGCGAAGCAGCATCGCGCGCGTCCAGGCGCGCGTCTCTTCCGGCGGATTTTCGGTGAAATGCTCAATGCGTTCTTCCGTCACAACGCGCTCTACAAAGCCGCTTCTCTCGTAAGCCCAGTAAAGACCTTCCGAATCGAGGCCCGAATAGGCGTGGTCCAGGTGCTTCAACTGCGGAGCATTCCAGTTAAGTTCCGGTCGGTGTTCCAAAACCTGCTCAAGAATCGAGAGCTTTAAAACCCAATCAAGTCGCTTCGCAAGCGCGGGCCAATCTCCCGCCAGAAGTTTCAGCAGCGTGTCCTCCCAAAGAACCATGATCTCTACTGCGCGCGGGACGACACGATCACAGCCACCCTGCGCCACAAAACGCTTTGCGTCTTCCAGGAAGAGAAGTTGCAACTCGACTGCCGTCAATTCACGCCCTGACGTAAGCTGAGCGCGAGTTTGAAGTGTCGGGTCGTGACTCCAACTCACGACCGCCTCCAGCGGATCATCAAGAACTAAATCCGGGTTGACCGATTCGGCTTCAATCATCGAGAGCACGATTTGCATCACGCCGACCTTCAGCAGGCTCGCAACCTGGGCCAGCGTGTTATCGAAGAAAATGACGTGTAGTCGCGCCAGTTCCTTCTCTTCGCTGCTGGAAAAGTGTCCGCACAGGCTCTCGTCCCGGCTGTTAACCAGGGGACGATGCCGGGTTGTTTGCGCGCCCATCAGTGTCTCGAAGAAGTCGGCGCGCTGAGAAATCTGAAACTCAACCGCATCAGTGTCGTTCTCACTTCCGATTTTTCCCTGGCCTGTGAAGATGATGCTCGACACCTGAAACGACGCCAGGTAGAGCAGGTAGTGAATCTTCCGAGAGAAGATGTTATTCCAGGCGCGGCGTGTGACGAGAAAATTCAAGTGGCTGCCGTAAGAATTTCCGCGCCCGTCGCTATTGTTAACCAAGACTTGAATCTGTTTGTCGCGCGGAAGTTTTTCATTCGCGCTGGTCAGCGCCCCTCGTGCGAGTCGCAGCATCGCGTGCCAGCAAGCGACGTGATCGAACGCGCTGATGACTTCCGGTAGGCAGAGTTCCAGATGATCCAAGTCAATATAAGCGCAGCCCCCGTTTGTCGGCAGAAACTTTCGCCCCCAATCCTGCGGATCAAAACCGCCACCGCTCATGCCGGAGCTTGTTTCATCGTTATCCGATCCCGCGCTACACTCAGCGTTCCGAAAATTTCTACGAGCGCGACAGTTCTGACACTTGCACTGAAGAGTTCCAGAGGAGACGACTCGCGGCAATCCTTCGATCTCCCGGAGCAAAGCGCGCGAGGCGAAGTAGCCTGTCCCGCCCTGACTGTTCACTCCGAGCACGAAATTGCCTAGCTCGATATCAGCGCCGCAGAGCTTCGGCACGCATGCCCTTTCAATACTTTCACCAGGTCGCACCTGGTCAACGCCGGCGCCGTTTTTATTGCTACCACGCTTCACTGGAAATCCTTTCCTCGTCACACAACTCGAAGATAGCGGTGCGGGCGCGCGACCTTTCGCACGATTGGCTCGACACTTACAACGTCGACATCCTGCGGCAGATCGCACACGTATTGATGACAGTTCGCAGGTGTAAGCGAACGTGCTACGCTCTCGAATTCTTCGGCGACGGCCGAGAGCGCATCTGACAATTGAAGGCCGGGCTGATTCATTTCGATCTCGCGCGCGCACGCTCGCTCAACAGCTGCCTGCGCGATCTTCGCGATGCTGGCCCCGCTGATGAGGTCTGCGGCCCTTATGGTGCGCCGCTTCCCGTCGCGGAATGTGATCGTTGCCAGATCGTTCTCGCTATTTGGCGCGTAGAGTCGCGAAACGGCAGAATCAATCAGTGCTTGACGAGTGGCTACTTTGTCCGAGCCGTGGCCGTCCAACGCATACGGGACGTCCGCACTTAAATACTTTGAGAAGATCTCGCGCGCCGCTTTCATATTTGGTCGCGGAACTTCGACAATGGCATCGCCCAAACGTCCGGGACGAAGGAGCGCCGGATCGAGCGCGTCGCGCCGGTTCGTTGCCGCAACGACAAGTATGTTCCCGCGCGACTCCAGCCCGTCGAGCTAGCACATGAAGGCGGTCAGGACATGATCGTTGATGCGCGCCAAACTATCGCCGCGTACCGCGCCGACCGCATCTACTTCGTCGAAGAACATCACGACAGGCACGTCCGGTTCCTGCTCGCCGGCCTCGCGCGCCACGCGAAACACCTCGCGGTAGTTCGCTTCGCTCTGCGAGTACCACATGCTGTGCAGGCTGCCAGGCTTGATGTTCATGAAGCGCGAACGCCGGCTTTCGGAGATTTGCCCGAGCCAATTGGCGAGCGCGCGCGCCACCATCGTCTTGCCCGTTCCCGGCGGTCCTACCAGAAGCACAGAGCCTTTCCGTTTCAGGCGATACTTGCGCACCGTTTCGGCGTGTTGCAGGTGCATCCGTATAGAGCGCTGTAACTCCTCTATCTGCCGGTCGAGTCCGCCGATCTCTGCGAAAGTTTGTGCCGGAGTTTCTTCGAGGAAGAGGTTTGCGCCTTCAGATCGCTCGATCCTTTCAAACGCCATCCAGGCGTTCTTGTCCCAGCGCACCTGATCGCCATTACTCAAATGAACGTCTTGCAAACCGCTGGCAACATCCACGACGAACTCTTCATCCCGCCACTTAAGCACCATCCGGCCATCCGGCATGGAGCGATCAAACGAAGCGGTCTCTCCGCTTTGCAGAGAGTTATAAGGCGATCCTTCGAGGATGACGTTAAGCCCGTTGCTCAGCAGCACTTCATCACCAATTGCCAGCGATAACCGATCAACCTCTTCAGCAACCGTGACAATGCGACGTGCATTGCCGCACGACACCATTGCGGCTTCGCCCTTGCTGGTCCGAACCAGACCGAGAAAAACCGCCGGGTGCAGTGGTGGCGCGGCCAGGGTTTCGAGCAATTCCTTGAGTTCGTCCTGCTTGTCTTGAGCTTCCACTAGTCCCTGGCGAAGAAGAGACAACTCCTCGACGAAGAAACGATCAACCTGCTTGCTCGCGTCGCTCGAATAAGCGCGAATCGTTTCGACCAATCGAGTCTTCTCCTCGACAGTCGGGGCGCCCTCGCCGAAGGCGTTCAATCGCTCGACCAGGAATGGAATGTCCGTACTGTTTTGTGGTGCGCGTGTCATATCCGTCTCACTTCACAACTTTTTCTGCCGGCTCGCTTTTGGCGGTTATGAAAAACCCGCGCGGCACGAGCGCCCCGTCTTTCCACCCGAAGAGCGAAAAGCTCGGTTCGGCAAAACTGACATCGTTGACCACCAACGCAATGCTGTAAGCTTTCGGGAAGATCGCGCGATGCAACGCGTGGTCGTGCGCGCTGAAGAAGTCACGCGCCATCTTGCACACCCGCTGGCTTTCCACGGAGCAGTCTTTGCACCACTCGCGCGCGGGATGAGAATGCCACCAACCGAGCATGATCTCGTTGCGGCGGCGTAGCTCCTGCGCCGCCCGCACGTCAGTCCAGGTCTCACGCGTGAAAGTCAGCTTCGTCAGTTCGGCCTTTGTATGGCGCGCGGGCAATTGCGCGGTGACCTCCGCGAAAACTTCCGGCATCGAATCATCCCGATGCAGGTAGCCCACCAGAATACCTCCCGTCTCCTTCGCTCCGGCCTCATGGCTCAGTGTGGCCGCTTCGTCTAAGACATGCTGCGGCATGAAAAGTGGCATCTCGCTCGGGACGATCTCTCCTTGCGGCTCCGCGTTGTCCAGCAAAAGCTGCAACCGCGTCTCTTTCAATGGCAAAACTGATGCGACCTCTTCAACCGTGAAACCCAGGTGCGACCAGTTCTGTTGCTCATCCTCCTGGGGAAAGGCCACGACCAGGTAGCAGAAAGTTTCGCCCGCTTTGAGATCCCCTTTCTCAACCAACTGAGCGGATGCTTGAGAGGCGAACGACTTGAAGTACGCGCTCGAAAAATTGACGGAGGTCTCCTGCGAGCCGTTCGACTTCACGCTCACGCGAAAGCCATTGGTGTAAGGCTCGCCGAGTTTGGGATGCCAGACCGGATGAATGGACGAAACAGATCCGGCTGCGCAGCCCGAAATCGTCCCGAGACGGACCGCCTCAAACTCCGCGCATTCACGCGCCGGCTCCCAGTCAACCGACAAGGCAAACTGCCCTAACGACGTCTCGTCGCCTCGGAACATCATCAGCACATACTTGTAGCTGTTCTTCAACATGAAAGCTCAAAGGCAAGGTCTTCACCCTGCATCGATGTTTGGTTGCAGGACGAGCTGGTCGTCCACTTTCAAAGCGTCGCCTACTTTTTCAGACGCATGCAGGTGGCGACCTTCGCGTTCAAGCAGCGCGTGATAGGTGAGCGGGCGCCCGCTCACATCGTTCTGCGGCAGGCTCATCTGCGCCAGCACCCCTTGAATCAACTCGCCTACGGTGGAATCGTGCGGTACGTTGCTCACCTTGAAAGGCTTTTGTCCCGACACGTCATTTACCTGAAGGCTCAGTCCCATCTTTTCCGGTTTTCCCATCTCGCTATTCTCCTTTTTTAAGTCCCGAAGTCTGGAGTCTGAGGCTTTATCTTCTGCCTTAAGACTCCAGACTCTTAATGTAGTTTTTCGCTACGAACTCATCTTGCAAAGCTTTGGCCTCTTGACCGCACAGCGCGCAGGCAACGGAAAGCGCCGAGAGCGCGTGGTTCAGCTCTGCCGCGCAGGGCGCCGTGACGAAGTTGGCCTCGAAGCGCGCCAGCGTTTGATCTTCTTCCTTTTCGATTGCAGCCCGCGCCAATCTGACTGCGCCGGATGCTCTGAGGAGCACTGTCGAAAGCGCTCGCCTGCACTCATCAGCCGCAAACTCGTTGCGCGCGAGCTCGACAGAAAGGAGAACTCCACCCGTCCCTCGCTCCTCAGCCGACGCTTGATAGAACCCGCCGCGAACGTCCAAATCAATCGCGAGTCTGCCTTCCGATTTCTCGGTGAAATTCCACCCCGCTTCCTCGCAAAGGCGACGAAGATCACCACGATTGTTCTTCCCGGCAAGCTTTGAATGAGCGGACGAACGAAGCTTCGTGCCTGCTCCCGCCTTTTCGTCATGTAACACTTCAAGCGCCGCTTTGAACCCGTCGCAGGTCTCGCGCAGCCGCGCTCCCAAATCAAGGTCCTCATCCAGAGGCATCTCCGCGCATAGATACGTCCTCTCTCTTCCTGGAAGCAGCGCAAATTTGCTCAAACCTTCGAGCTGTGCATTCAACTGAAGAAGGTCCCATGCATCATGCCCGGCCGAAGCGGCGAGCGGCGCATGAATTAGCAGCCATTGCTCGTCAATCCGAGCACGCGCAGAAATGTTGTGCCCGTTGCTCAAGGAAAAATTCCATTGCCAGCGCCCCACACGTTCCAGAGACGAAGCACAATTGGCGAGCGTTTTTGAGATTGCCAATTCATGCCGTGCGATTCGGTAAGACACCTACTTCACCTGCTCCATCGCTTCCATCTGAATATCGAGTGCTCGACGTTTCAGAGGCCGCCCGTCCAGCGGAAACCTCTGTTGATTCGCTCTGGCCCACAGGCAAGCCTCGCGGTTGAGAGCATCGTCTTCGCGCATCGTCACTTTGTTGTAAGTGATGATCTCGAAGCACTGGTAGAGGATGTCCACCAGCGGCGTGCCCGGCGCGAGTCTGCCGATACAGATCACGGGCGCCCTGGCGCTGATGTTCGGATGAAACACCTGGGCCGGGCCCAGCCACGACAGAACTTCAAACGGATTCGCGCGGCGCAGGTAATCCGAAGGGAAAGAGATCATCACCTCGAAATAATCGGCCTCTTTAACCTCTCCGTCAGAGGTGCGAACCAACCCTTTGCAGGAAAAGCGCGCCAGATAGCACTGCGGCGGACCGCCATCGAACGCGAACATCGGATTTAACTCCAGCAGATCGCTCTCTGCGGCGAGCGCCATTCCCTCCTGGTGCTGTCGCTCCAGAAAGCTCTCAAAGATCTTGTCTTGCATGTTCAATCCCCAATTGAGATCGTTCCAATAACAGCACCTCTTTAAACTTATCCTTCGGTCTTTTCGACAATCATCTGCCTCAGCGGCCAATAAGTTTTGCGCTTCTACACGTTGCGTTCCTGAGATAGACCGTAATCACCGGCAATCAACATTGATCTCACAGCCCTCTTCCACTTTTGTCTTAGGGCGATTGCTGTGCCAGCTAAGGGGAAGTTGAGACCAACCGGTTTTTGAAGAGATAGTGGCCCCTGGCTGGTGGCGGCGTTGAGTTTTCGAAGTTGAGATGGATGGCTTAGTAGCAAGAGCGGGTTGAGTTAGGCGCTCTCGACGACAACTTAACTTTTACCGTTTCGATTAGTAGCGATCCCGATTATCCACGATGAATGGATTGAACCTGACGAGCTGATGACAATGCGGGCATTCGGAGAGCAGTCGCGGGTCATCCCATGCTTCTGTAGGCCAGGAAAGGCACGGTGCGTCGTTCGCAGGAAGAGCAACATCGCGGACGATCCCGTGCAAAGTGTCAAGCATAGCGCTGGTGGTTGTGAATCGTCTGCCGCACCATCCGCAGGACGTTGTTATGTCACTGTCCCAATCGTCAAGGGCATGACGATACAACCGTGTTGCTGTTACGACCGCGGGTCTGAGCGGCAGGTTGACGGCGCGAAGCAGGTAAAGCCAGCCTCCCAGATCGCCCGCGATGATGTGTTCGCCATCGCCGTAGAGATCAAACGGGCCACTCTCTGAGCGCGTGTAAAAGCAAGCCACCTGCTCGCCGGAGCGGATGCTCCAGATTCTGATCGTCCGATCTTTACTGGCGGAGAATATCCACCAGGCGTCCGGCGAATAGGCCAGTTTCACAGCCCCCGTGTGCGCCTCTAAAACTTTTAAAAGCGAGCTCGAACCTGCGTCCCATAACATGATGGGTGAATTTTCATATTCATCTATGGCCGTCGCTATCTGCCGACCATCGGGTGAGAAGCTATAAGAGGTCAAGGACTTGTTTACATCACCGAAGACCTTCAGCACTTCGCCTGTCTCGGCGTCCCATATTTTCAGGCTGCATTGCTCCTGCCAGTGCGTCGCTGCCGGAATGACGCGGCCATCCGGCGAATAGAGACAGAGTTTTAGGGGCGCTGTGCCGCGTGCTTTAATCTCAGTGACGATACGTGAAGTAGGAATATCCCAGACTACAACATCACCGGCAAGGTAGAGACAGGCGGCGCGACGCCCGTCTGGCGAGCAAGCCAGGGATTCTATCTGCGAACTATATTTCAACGCTCCCCTCTCCTGCCCGCTCTGTGCATCCCAAACCTTTATCTCTCGAAGCAGTTCGCCTGAGACTATGCGGCTATCGTCGGGCGTATAAGCGCAGGTCGTTACGCTGTACTCATGCCCTTTCAGTATGTTGACCTGTTTGCATGTCTCCAAATCAAGAACTACAACCATCCCGTTCGACGTGCCCGCTACGACACGCCCGTCACCGGAGAAAGAGAAGACGCCAGGATCGGCCCCACATTCTAAGCTGCCAATCTCTCCCGCATCGCTTCCGTCCCAGACTCTCAGATCCGTCTCGTTCGTACCGTGCGAGACGATGCGGCGACCGCCGGGAGAAAAGCGGCAGGTGTGAACTCCCCTGGGGTGCTCAGATG
>JALYSR010000186.1 GCA_030854715.1 Acidobacteriota bacterium | reverse complement strand
AATAAGCTACTTGTAGGCTTATTTCAGAGGCATGTCAATTGAGCCGTTGGTAGTGGTGCAGTTTCAACTTAGCGCGGATTATGTGCTTCTGGACTCAACTAACTAGGCTCACGCGACTCGATAGGTTGTCTTTGGCTGGCCGAGGAAATCCTTGCCGGTTGCTTTAGTAACGAGGCCCGCCTGCTCGAGTTCAAAGTAGGCGCGTTGGATTTCTCCTTTATCAACGGAAAGCTTCTGGGCCAGTGCTGCCGGAGAGGGAAGGGTCTCGCCTGAAGCCAGGACCTTGCTGCTAATCTGATTCTCAATTTGTTCGCGCACTTGCGCGTATACAGGTCCTTTGGACAACTCTTTTAGCTCGATATTCATAGTCGGGTTACCCTGTTATAGCGCAAGCCGTAAACCCACAGTGCGCGTTACAACGTCCTTGTCACCTTTGATAACGATCGCGGTTTATCCGGATCAAGTCCTTTCGCGTCGGCCAGCAGCGCCGCAAAAAGTTGTCCGGGAATTATATAAGGAATCGGCGCGACAAACTCATCAATTTCCTTCGGCAGAATGATTGCCCGAGTACAATTCGCAGCCACCTCGAGGTCGCTGGTAATCGCCATGGTATCAGCGTGCAATTCACGCAAACGAAGAATTAGACTTTTGACGCCCGGCAACATGACGCCCGGCGGCGCAAACAGAAGTACCGGAAAATGACGCTCGACCATCGCCAATGGTCCGTGAAGAAAATCTGCCGATGAAAAGCGTTCAGCCACGACGTAGCAAGTTTCCATTAGCTTCAAGGCCAGCTCATAGGCGTTTGCGTAGGCGAGCCCACGCCCCACGACGACGCAGTTTTCCATGAAGACATAACGCTGGACCAGCTCAAGTATTGCCGCTTGCTGCTCCAGCGCCCGCGCGGCATAATCCGGAATGGCATCGTAGGACCATCCAGGCGCGCTCGCCGCGAGCTCTGCTGCCAGCATGTAAAAGAGCACCATCTGGCCGGTGAAAGTCTTGGTTGCCGCCACCGACCGCTCGCGTCCGCCATGCATTAATAAGGTCTCATCGACGAAGCCCACCATCGCCGAAGATGGCTCATTAGTTATGCCGACGGTATACGCGCCGCAAGCGCGGGCGTTTTCCAAAACCTGATTTATATCTTCGCCTTCGCCGGACTGCGATACGCCAACCACCAGCGCGTGTCGCAGGTTTAGCTTTGCGCCATAGAGGGTGTGGACCGACGGCGCCGAAAGCGAAACGGGAATTCCCGTAGTGATCTCAAGCAGGTAACGGCCGAAGAGTGCGGCATTGTCGGAACTTCCCCGAGCTACAAGCACGATCAGATCAATATCGCGCTCCCTCAGAAATTTCCCGACCCGCGCGATCTTTTGTCGCTCAGCTTGAATGGTTCGAGCCAGGGCGTCAGGCTGCTCGGCAATTTCTTGAAGCATCAACGACAAGAAGATGATCCTCCCACAGTAGAACAGACATTCCTGTCTGTCCGATCCTCTATCAGGGAGCGGTAGCGACCGGGTCTCAGCGGGTGTATGAACAAGGTCGCAGCACAACCCGGTCGCTACGGCTCCCGGTTCTGATATTAAGCATTGTATTCCGGACTGATTTCAGTTAAATAATCGTAACGTTCGTTGCCCAACACTAGAACCGGAATTCTCTTTCTTCAAATGCGGAACACTTTAACACGAAGCGCCTTCGTGCGTCCGTGGTGCTTCTTGATTCTGATCGTCGCCACCAGCTCCGTGGGGATGACCCAGGAGCCCGCGACTGTCGACTCGATCCAACTAATACCTCAGCCCAGACAGGTCACGATTCAGCAAGGCGGGTTTCAACTCGGGGCCAACGCGCGTCTCGCGCTTGCAGACCAGCACTCAGATGATGACCGGTTCGCGGCCCAGGACTTCGCTAGCGATGTGCAGGAAACAGCGCGACTTGCGATCAAGATAGGCACCTCCCGCGCGCGCCGTTCCATTCTGATTGGTAACCTGGCTCTTCCAGTGATGCAGTTGGCATTGAAGAGAATGGGAAGTAGCCCTCCGGCGAATCTGGATCCGGAGGGTTATGTCTTGGTTGTGAGCGCAGATGGGATTCTGGTGGCCGGCAAGACCGCGGCAGGCACGTTTTACGGTTTGCAGACACTTAAACAACTCGTGCGAGGGGAGGGCGTTGGCGCTTTTGTTCCAGCTGTGGAGATCGTGGACTGGCCGGCGATGCGCTGGCGTGGCGTTTCGGATGATGTGAGTCGTGGTCCAGTGCCCACGGTCGAGTACGTGAAGCGCCAGTTGCGAACATTCGCTGCCTTCAAACTCAACATGCATTCGTTCTACATGGAGCAGACCTTTTCCGGCAGTGCTCATCCACTGATTGGACCCGCAGGCGGCTCTTTTACGCCGAACGAAATTAAGGACCTGGTGGCTTATGCACAGCGCTATCACATCGAGTTGGTCCCGGAGCAGCAGACATTCGGCCACTTGCACAAAGCATTGAAGCTGGAAAAGTACAACTCGCTGGCTGAGACACCTTACGGCGATGTTTTGTCGCCACAACAGGAGGGCAGCTACAAACTTATTGCTGACTGGTATCGCGAACTTAATGAGTTATTCCCAGGCAAGTTCTTTCACATCGGAGCCGATGAAACTTTTGAGCTTGGCGAAGGACAGAGTCGGGAAGCCGCGAGGGTGCGCGGTGTTGGCGCAGTCTACTTCGAACATTTGAATCGAGTGCGGGAAGTGCTCAGACCATATGACCGCCGGCTGATGTTCTGGGGTGACATTGCGCTCAATCATCCCGATCTCATTGGCAGCATTCCGAAGGACATGATCGTAATGAATTGGGATTACGCGCCCAAAGAGGATTACTTATCGCGCATCAAGCCCTTCAAGGATGCCGGCCTCGAAGAGTTTGTTTGTCCGGGTGTGCAAAACTGGAACCAGATATTTCCGAATCTCGATGCAGCCACGAAGAACATCGCTAACTTCGTCCGCGATGGCCAGGCGTCTGGCGTGCTGGGCATGATGAATACCAGTTGGGACGACGACGGCGAGTCGTTGTTTGAAATGACCTGGTATGGAATAGTGCTTGGCGCGGCGGCATCATGGCAAAACAAGCCTGTCGATCGAAACGCGTTTGATGAAGATTTTGATTGGGCCTTCTTCCGCAATGAAGGCGGAGAATTTACCGAGGCGCTGCGTGCCTTAGGCAGCGTGAACAGTTTGCTGGGCATTGGCGCCAGCGACGAAATGTTTTGGCGCGATCCTTTTAATTCGAACTTCCAGGGACAGGCAAGAACTCTCAAAAGCCAGGTCCAGGAAATGCGTTTGGCTGTTGAGAACGCCGACGAACAATTACTGCGCAACGAAACGCGCGCCCGTCGTAACCGTTCGATGATTCCTGTCATGCGTTTTGCCGCACAAAGGTTTGATCACCTGGGACGAAGAATGCAGGTAGTGGAAAAGTTCAGTCAGGATTATTGGGATGCTTACCTGAATCTCGGCGACCGGCGCAAGGTAGGGCGCCTGCGTGGCTATTGGGGAAACATTTACAACGCACTGCGCGAGATGGCCGAAGAGTTGACGATATTGAGGGAAGGCTATCGGCAACAGTGGCTCGCCGAGAATCGACCCTATTGGCTCGACAGCGTCCTCGCTCGCTACGATCAGGCGATAGCTGGCTGGCTCAACAAAAGCAAATCGCTTGCGGAAGCGGTCCGACTCTATAACAACAATTCAATTCTGCCGGACCCGGAGCAATTTGGGTTAGGGCCACGACCAACGCCGGCGGTGACGCCGAAATAAACGTCAAAAGCAAGTCTGTGTAATCTGCGGAAAAAATGGAGAGGAGAGAATCAAATGCCAACATTCATCACGATGCTCAAATGGACGACGAGTGGAATTCAGAACATCAAGGGCAGTCCGAACCGGCTCGACGAGGGCAGGAAAGCCTTTAAGAAACTCGGGGTCGACTTAAAGGACGTGTACCTTACGATGGGCCAACACGATTTGATTTGCGTGCTGGAAGCGCCAGATAGCGCAACGGTTGCGAGAGCGGTTCTTAGCCTTGCTCAGGTAGGCGCGGTAACGACGGAAACCATTGCGGCTTTCACCGAAGATGAGTATCGCGGGCTCATCGCTTCGTTGTAAGCACAAGTCCAAAGTCCAACGTCCCTCCGGGGCACGTTGAATATCAGGTGGTGCAAGTCCTTTAAGGTCGAGACAAACCTTGGACGTTGGACATTGGACGTTGGACTTTGAACATCACTTCCCGTACCCAGGTCCGCGCAGTACTTTCCCTGCGAGAGCGGGCGTTCGCTTACCGTCATCGACACTTATCTGACCATTGATGATGACGTAGTTAATGCCTACCGGATGTTGATTGGGAGCTTCAAACGTTGCCCGGTCTCTCACGTGTAGCGGATCAAAGATCGTGATGTCAGCAAACATTCCTTCACGCAGTAACCCGCGATCAGCGAGGCCTACCCGCTTGGCGGGCATTTCAGTCATTTTGTGAATTGCCTGTTCGAGAGTCAGTATGTGGTCTTCATGGACGTACCATCCGAGGATGCGCGGATAGCTGCCCCAGCCGCGGGGATGCGACTTCGTTCCTGCTAATGGACCATCGTTGGCGCGCGCGCCGCTGTCAGTGCAGAAGCTTACAAATGGAGCCTTCATCGCCGCGCGCAGATCGTTTTCGCTCATCATGAAATAGATCGCGCCCGTCTGCCCGTGATCAGCAAGGATAAGATCAAAAAGGGCATCGAGTGGCTCTTTCTGTTGCACTGCCGCAATCTCTGACAAGCGCTTACCCTGCATTGATTCGAGGTCGCGGTTGACGACCGAGCCGATTAACACGCCGGGCGCGCCGCCACTGCCCAGGTAAATGTTTTCCCAATCTTTCGAGTCGGTCGTGATCTCCTTCTTCAGTTGTTCACGAATACGCGCATCGCCCAGGCGGGAAAGCATCTTTTGCGTTCCACCTTCGAGCGCCCAGGGCGGCAGGCAGGCGCTCAGCGCTGTACTGGCGGCGATGTATGGATAGATATCGGCGGTAATATCGAGCCCTCCAGCGCGCGCACGCTCGATCTTTGCAAGCACTTCGGGCATGCGGCCCCAGTTCTTTTTGTAGGCAGTTTTCAGATGCCAGATCTCGACCGGAATTTGAGCTCGGCTTGCAATTTCAAAAACTTCGGCGAGTGATTCGTCGAGAGCGTTAGCTTCGCTGCGCTGGTGCGTCGCGTAGATGCCGCCATATTTCCGCGCCACTTTCGCGAGCTCCACTATCTCATCCGTTTTGGCGAAACGCGCGGGAACGTATTGCAGCGAAGTTGAAAGACCGAGAGCACCGTCTTTCATCGCATCGGCTACCAGTTTCTTCATCTGGTCCAGCTCAGCTGGGGTCGGTGGCCGATTGTCAAAACCAACAACGTATTCGCGAACCTGAGTGGCGCCGACGAAGGTGGCGAGATTGACGCCCGCACCCTGCTTCTCCAGGCGCGCAAAATATTCGCTGAGCGTGCGCCAGTCGATTGTTAGGTTGAAGCGCCGGTTGAAGTCTTCCTGCTCCTTAATCAGACGCTCGTTGACCGGGGCTATCGATTCGCCCTCGCCGGTGACCTCCGTCGTAACACCCATCATCACCTTGCTCATGGCGCGTGGATCAATGAGGAGATGGGTTTCCGACTGCCCGAGCATGTCAATGAAACCGGGCGCCACGACCATTCCCGCAGCATCAATGACCCGAGCCGCGCTGGCATTCTTCAGTTCGCCAATGCGAACAATCCGATCACCCTTGATGGCGAGATCGGCGGTGTAACCCGGACGGCCCGAGCCATCAATGACCAGTCCATGCTTAATAAGGAGATCGTAGTCGGGTGCAGAAGTCGTGCAGGCGTCTGACGAGAAAGAGAACAGAAGCATGCTCACTAGAATCAGACCGAGTGAAAGCTTAATCATCATTTCACCATAGAAGTGGGTTAATGGAGCGCTGCATCGTAATTGTTAGCAATCGGGATGTCTAGAGGGAAAACCTTCACCGCAAAGGACGCGAAGATTTCGCAGAGGCGCGCAAAGAATAAACATCCGTAACATTTAACTTTGCGGCTCTTTGCGATGACCTTTGCGTACTCTGCGGTTATCTTTCTTGCGCAATGTGACTTTCATTCAGCGGCTGCGTAGAATTCAAAACGTGGAAAACAATCCGGTAACACTAAAGAAAATTGCTGAAGCAACGGGTGGAAAACTGTCCGGCAACGAGAACGCTGTCATTACAGATGTGACGCACGATTCACGGCAAGCGGGTCCGGGCAGTTTATTTGTGGCCATCCGTGGCGCTTTGCTTGACGCGCACAAGTTTGTCCCGCAGGTGATGGCCCAGGGTGCAGCCGGAGTTATTTCAGAAGCGGATCCTCAGGCCGATTTCGGGGGCGCGTGGCTGAAAGTTGAGAATGTTCGTCGCGCAATGGCCCTGGCCGCGGCTGAAGTTCACCATCATCCTTCGCGCGAGCTGCAGTTGGTGGGAATTACGGGAACAAACGGAAAGACCACCACCGCCTATCTGGTGGCTTCGATTCCGGAAGCTGCCGGAGAGCCGGTGGCGATGACTGGAACGGTCGAATATCGACTTGGACCAGAACGTCGAAAAGCTGAAAGGACTACACCCGAGGCTACGGACATGCAGCGGCTGCTGCGACACGCAGTCGAGATCGGTTGCAAAACCGCGGTAATGGAAAGTTCATCACAGGCGATGGATTTCCACCGTTGCGATGGGCTCGAATACGCAGTCGCTGTTTTCAGCAACCTCACGCGCGACCACCTCGATTATCACAAGACAATGGAAAACTATTGGTATGCGAAACAACGGCTGTTTGATGGCAGGTTGGGAACCCGGCCGCGCCTGTCCGTGATCAATGCCGACGATGCGCATGGTGTTGAACTTGCACAGCGTTTGGAAAAGGAAGGTTTGTCCGTTGTTCGTTACGCAGTTAATTCCGAAGCAGACGTCACCGCGCGCAACGCGGAGTTTTCACTCGATGGCATGAGGTTCACTTTGAAAACCCCGGCCGGCGAGCGCGAGTTTCATTCGCCCCTCGTCGGTCCACCTCACATCTATAACACCCTGGCTGCCGTTGCCACCGGGCTCGCTCTTAACTACGAACTCGGCGTCATTACAAGCGCCCTGGAAACATGTACGGGCGCTCCGGGTCGTTTTGAACGAGTGCCGCACGATGGAGATTTTGCGGTGGTGGTTGATTACGCACACAGCGACGATGCGTTACTAAATGTCCTGCGCACGGCTCGTGAAGTGACAAAGGGGAAAATCATTACCGTCTTCGGGTGCGGCGGCGATCGTGACGCTTCCAAACGCGCGCCCATGGGCGAGGCGGCGGGAAGTTTGAGTGACGTTGTGATTCTGACTTCCGATAATCCCCGCACCGAGGACCCGGAAAAAATTCTGGCGGACGCGGAACTGGGAATTCAAAAGACAGGAAAGCCCTACCGAAAAATTGCTGACCGGCGGGAAGCGATTCACCAGGCGATTTCGGAAGCGAAGCCTGACGATCTGGTTCTGATTGCGGGCAAAGGCCACGAGGACTATCAGATCCTGGGTCGCGAAGTTTTCCACTTCGACGACAAAGAAGTCGCGCGCGAGGCACTGGCTCAAAAAGCCTAGAGGTATTACCAAATGATCAACCCTGGAAGCTTTTTGAAGTTATGCCTGCTCGCCTGTTTGCTGGCAACGCTCTCTGCGTGTCAGCAAATACCGCTGCCACAAACTGCACAAGCTGGACCGCACTCTCCTGAAGCGCCCGAATTAAAAGCTGCTCCCCAAACAAACGAAACCTATGGGCCGCCAACGAAACTCGGCAATTTGGCTGATCCGGCGATCAATGAGAGTAGTGGGATCGTTGCGTCGCGCACTAGTCCGGGATTGTACTGGACGCACAACGACTCGGGAGATGGTCCATTCATTTACGCTTTTGACAATCGCGGCGCACGTCGAGGTGTTTGGCGCGTCACCGGCGCGGACGCACGCGACTGGGAAGACATTGCGGCAGGCCCCGGACCGGTGCGCGGCACCAATTATCTTTACATCGGCGACATCGGAGACAATAGCGGAAGTCGCGCGGACGTAGTCGTCTATCGAGTTCCCGAGCCGGCGATCAGAGCAGAGGACGCTCAATCGACGAAACGAAAACCTCGCGCAACGGAAGCCGCCGAAGCTATTCGTCTTCGTTATCCGGATGGAGCGCACGATGCTGAGGCGCTGCTGGTTCATCCCGTTACCGGGAACATCTACATCATTACCAAGACACCTTTTGCCGATCCCAGCATCTATGAAGTCGATGCGCCACAAAAGACTGATCGAACAACCACGCTGGTTCGCGTCGCGAAGCTTAATGTGCCCAGTCTACTCGGGGGAATCATTACCGGTGGCGACATTTCGCCTGATGGCCGGCGAGTTGCGCTCTGCGATTATATTCAGGGATACGAAATTGTTTTGCCGGATGCGCGCGGGGCCTTCAACCAAATATGGAAGCAACCCTTAAAAACAATCGCGCTCGGCGCACGCAGGCAAGGTGAAGGAATTGGTTATCGTTTAGATGGAAGGGCCTTGCTCACAACCAGCGAAGGCCTGCACTCGCCCTTGAATCAGGTTGTGCGTCGGTGACGAACTGGATGTCTCTTTGAGTGCGGAGGCCTGGCGCCGCTTTGGTCCACGGCGGCGTGGCGCCACCTTGACGATGACCATCCAAATGGAAAAGACGGTAAGCCTACGTCACACCAAAGCGGCGCCAGGCCGCCGCACTCCAAGGAGTTGATTCCTTTCATGGTGCATGCTGACCTAGTCCGTTAAATCGCGCCTTTGGTTCTTCCTGGCAAAATACCAATAGACCGGCAAGCCCATCGCGATAATTAGTAAACCGAACAGCGACTGTAGCGGCGCGTTCTTGATCGTGAAAATGATCAGATAGATCGTACCCAGCACGAACAAGGCAGGCACGACCGGGTATCCCCAGGTTCGATATGGGCGGGGGGCATCAGGATCGCGACGACGAAACACGAACACCGAAGCTGTTACCATTCCATAGAAAAGCCAGAACGCAAAGATCGCCAGATCGGTGAGTTGGTCAAAAGTACCGGAGAGCGCCAGCACCGCCGCCCACACGGCCTGCACGACAAGTGCGATTACCGGCACGTGCGTCTTGCGCGAGACACGGGCCAGACTTTGAAAGAAAACTCCGTCTCGGGCCATTGCAAAGGGAATGCGCGCGGTTCCGAGAATTGAGGTCTGAAGTGAGCCCCATGAAGAGAGCATCATCACACCGGCCATTAAACTTAATGCCAATGGCCCTACTACTCGGCTGGTTGCTTCGGCGGCAACAGATGATATTGCCGAAACACTCGCGACTTCCGTCGGTGTAAGCACATAGAAGTAGCTCACGTTCACGAGGACATACAGCACAATGACAATGAACATACTACTGATCAAGGCGAGCGGTAGATTACGGTCTGGATGTTTCACTTCGCCCGCCATGTACGAAATATTATTCCAGCCATCGTAGGCCCATAACGCGCCTAACATCGCTGCAGCAAAACCGGAAAATCCGGCCCCGGTGACAGCCACGGCTTCACACGTTCCACCGACGTTGACCATTCCAAGATGCGACCAACTGCCATCTTGATAAAAGAATGCTCCAAGCCCAACTCCCAAGACCACCAGGACCTTCAAGATCGTAATGAAGGAAGCAACGTGACCACTGACACTAACAGCCGCGCAATTAATCAAGGTCGTGACGGCCAGGGTCACGAGGGCGGCGATTTGCAACCGCCCGAAGGGGATCTGGTAACCGCCGGGTATTGTGAAACGGAAATAGACTTCACTCAGTGCGCCTCTTGTTAAGTCGTTAAGGAAGATTGAAAAGCCGACGGCGAGCGCGGCCGCGGACGCGGTGCGCGAGATTAAAAACTGTGACCACCCGTTGAGGAATCCCCAAACCTTGCCGTAAGCGTCTCGAGTGATGACGTACTCGGCCCCGGCGTGTGGTCGCATGGTCGTCAGCTCGGCGTAGGTTAGCGCGCCGGCAAGAGCGAGCAGCCCGGCGGCAATCCAGACCACGATAACTCGCCCCGGCGTGCCTACGTTGCACGTCATCACTCGCGCCTTGAGAAAGATGCCCGTGCCGATGATGTTGCCGACGTTGACGGAAATGGCGGCGATTGGGCCAAGGCCGCGGACTAGTTCACGATTGGAAATTTCAGGCTGCATCTTGATTGTCGGGTAGGCAATCTAGTTTCGGGAGGCCTCGTCCTTCTTTCTAATCTCCAACAGCTCATTCAGAAACTCTTCCCGTTCAGGAGTGTTGCGATCCGAGCGTTTTAGCTTTTCAGTAACATATCGCTCGCCTTTGAAATCAGAATTCTGAAGTGACTGTGTCCAGGCCTTGAGTTGTCTTGAACAGCTTTCAGCTTTGATCTTCCAAAGCATTAATCTCATCGCTGAGCCCGCTGAACCCAGGCAAGCGCTCGAGTAGGCAAAGCGTGGAACGTACCTCTCCGCTGAACCGCGCGAGATGTAAAGAAACATTAGCAGCTCATTGTTAGTGCTTCGCTCAAAACCTTCAGCGATGTTGTTTGAAACCGAGACGGCTGCGCGCTCAAGTTGATCCCGAAGGCTATGTTGTGATTTGAATTGGGGCCGTGACGTGAGTGCAAAGACCGCAACTGCCAATTCGATTGCGGCATTCCAAACGGAGAGATCTTCAAAACGCTTGTAGCGCACGGTTCAAGTCCTCCTGCGAAATCCAGATTCCAAATTCAAGATTCAAGATTCCAGATTCAAGATTTCAGAAGTCAGATGCCAGATTGCTGGATTCTGGAATCTGGTATTTGAAATCAACTCCCTCTTCTTGTCGATACCTGATCGAAGGAGCCGCCAGTTCAATCAATAGCAAGAGGCTTGGTATCGCGTGCACTACTCCTAAGCCAACGTCTTACCAGCTCATTGAGTTTCTTTAGTCGAGAGTCGCGCTTTAGAACGCGTCTTACGCTGCTCGTCTCACCCTGATATTTCCCGTCAATGCTTTTGCTGCCGCTTCGCCGGTCACGACAGCTCCTTCCATGAAGCCTTGCCAGTCGGCCAAATGCTCTCCCGCAAACAGGACCTTTCCGTGCGGCCGCTGCAAAATTGGCCGAAGGGTAAACCATTGACCCGGTCGATAAAAAGCATAAGCGCCCTGTGTGTAACGATCACGCTGCCAGGCATACGATTGAATATTGGCAGCGAGCTCGGGTGCTCGCTTGTTTAGTGGTAAGAGATCGCGCGTGATGATGTCGCTGCGCCGCTGACTGTTCTGCGCGGCAAGCACGTCGGCCTTTTCTCCAATCGCGTAACTGCAGAGAATGCCGCGCTTGCCCGGCTGATCCTTTGTGCTGTGAAAATAGTAATGGGAGGTAACATCGCTGACGAGCGAAAAGTCTTCGGGGCCCCAGAAGCGCTCTTGAAACAGAACTGAGTTCTTGATGATCCGCGCATACTGAAGTTTATCGGCTGCCT
Source organism: Acidobacteriota bacterium (assembly GCA_030854715.1). Lineage (GTDB taxonomy): Bacteria > Acidobacteriota > Blastocatellia > Pyrinomonadales > Pyrinomonadaceae > PSRF01. The sequence continues at coordinate 223 of JALYSR010000186.1, read as the reverse complement.
CATTATGAGCGCGCGGCAGCGGCGGATCAAAAGTAATTTTATCGAGAACTCGCGCGGGTGCTGTGCAGATGCACGCATCGGCGCTGAAGTCTCTGCCGCCCGCAGTCACAGTGACCCTTCCGCCTCGCTGAGCAATTCTCTGCACGGCCATCCCCAAATTTATTGCGGCCGTTCCAATCTGAGAAGCCAGGGCATTTACCAAGCGGGAATTGCCGCCTTCCAT
>JALYSR010000157.1 GCA_030854715.1 Acidobacteriota bacterium | reverse complement strand
ACCCGTGCGCCACTCTACTTGTCCCCCGAAGGAGACTTTCGCGTTCGACTTGCATGTCTGAGGCACGCCGCCAGCGTTGATTCTGAGCCAGGATCAAACTCTCGTTAGAATTTGTTCTCTGGAACATCATCTCGTACTGGTTGTTGTTCAGTATCCGATAATGACTCTTCTTAAGAGTTTTGAACGCGAGCTTTATCGCTCGACGTTTGACTCTCAAAGATCATTGATATGGACACGCTCTATCTAGTTTTCAAACATCAATTCCAAATTGTATTTGGAGTTGCCTTACAGACGACCTAATTGCGCCCCAAGCAAACGGAGACTTTAACCTAAGGAACCTACTCTGTCAAGGCACCTTCAAGCCTTTTTAAGGTTTCTTTTCGAGAAAGAAAAGCGCCGCTCGCGCAGGAAACCGCAGACGACAAGCGACAACTTACGCGCCCTTTTTGCCCCATCAATGTCAAAATCCTGTCGAACGGAACTCTACTCGGCAACAGAATTCGAAACCCACTCACTTGGCCGTCTTTCTTTGCGTGCTTAGGTGAGGCGCCCGTTTTTTGGCGACCGTTTAAGATGCGCAATGCTCCCGGCGATTTTGCCGAAATTTAGGCGCAATTGCGACATTTGAGGCGCTTAAATGAATGGCTAGCTGGAACTATTCATTTCGAAAAAATCGGAAGCTCACTGGTAAAACTCTGAGAGGTGAAACCGTCTACCGCGATAATTTATGGTCGCTGTAGCGTCGCTGCTTCATTGGTTCGATTCAAGTGAGTTTGAGCCGACGGAAACATTAGAACTACTTCTTCTTCTTGTCCTTTTCTCTTGTCACGTTCGGCGGGCTTACCTTCAAGTAACCTCGGGCGTCCTTGTAGATCCCATATTGCACGTCATTGATTTGACCGTTGTCGTCCTGCACCCGAATGATAAACGTCTTGTTATCCGGCGTGCCTTGAATCCGACACGGCAGGAAACCTTTCACATCAGGGCTGCGATAGGCGGTGTAGTGCTCCTGATCGCGCTTGTCATAACCAAGCACGTAAACCCGATCGAAGTCGGGTTCACCCAGAGTATGTGGTTGATTAGAACTGCTCTTCTCGAGAATCACCCAACTTCCGGGCTTCACTTCTTTCGCTGCATCTTTGGTCTTCGATCCGTCAGCTTCAGTTTCGCTATCGAGCCGCTGCCAGGCGACAAACTCCCGACCTGTACGATAGAAAATGATATCGCTGGGTACGGTGAGTTCGACCTGCTTTCCGTAGATCCAACCGGCGGGCGCTGGTGAAATCGAGTTGGGTAAACGGACTCTGTACCAAACTTCATTAGTTTCTTCGGGTTCGTTCTCTGCCTGATTGTCCTTATTACTTCGGCTATTTCCCTGCTGCGCGCTGCCCGCCTTAGGTGCAATATCGCTTTCGATCGCTTCCGAAGATTTGGGTTTTGGAACACGCTTCCAGCCGACAATCTCGAAACTCGAGCCACTGTCCAGCCGCATCATGATGTTTTCGTTACCACTGCGATCCGGGTTTAGCCGCAAATTAGAACTGGCCCGAAGCTGACCAGTCGCCTGCGCGGGAATGTTTTTGTCCTCTTCGGCGAGTTTCTTTGCGGATTGCAGAACGTCATCCGGCATCACATTCCGAGACTCGATCCAGCCTTCGGTATTATCTTCATCGTGCGCTTGAACCCGAAGCCAGCGCTCCTTCTTCGAATTGTCGCTCGGATCCTGCACGTCCTGGAAATCCAGAATGTCCACCGTGTCGCCGCGGCCCACTTCCAGCAAATCAGCCGCCACCACAGCCGTCGAACTTCGGATCTCCGCGCGCCGGGCAACCACAACGCCAGTGTCATTTCTCTTTGCGAGCGTGCTGCAGCCCGCAGCCAGGCTCAAAGCAGTAAGGATAAATAAGATTTTGTGAATGCCGTGCGTGGAATTGATATTGAGAGTCGCCATTTTTAACAATCGAATGTTTGCAGTAACACTAATTCTCATAACGAAGGCAACGAAGAAGTTCTCGTTGCGGTTTACTTATGTCGCTGGCCACCGCCAGCCGAGTTGCCCTGGCCCCAGGCGCTCCCTGCTCAATTCTAAGACCGTATAACGAAAGCACCGAACCTAAATTGAACTTGCCGGCGCTTAACACGTAGTCCTGCCCAAAAGAGTGCAGTCCCTCGTGCTCACCTAACAGACTGATTATAATCTCGTTTGCGCTTCCCTGTCCTGTCGAGTAAAGCCGAAACAGTTGGCGGTAGACATCATCGAGGGAAGCCTTGCATTTACCGCCATTCCGGAGCATCAGGTCGTAGACAAACGCGGCCAACATTCCCTTGTCGTACACAACCGCCGACGAAGTGGTCCAGCGGCGCTGCGAAGCTTCAATCAAAGACAATTTGTCCCTCTCCGCCGCAGACAAATAGGAGTCGTATACCCGCGCCATCGTGTTCAGGTAGTCGTCAAAGGAGATGAAACCCAGTCGCAAATCCATGCGCAGCGCTTCGTATAACGTGAAGCCTTCGAAAAACCAATCGTAATCGCCGGTCAGCTTCAAGGAGTTTGGCACCCATAGATGAAACAGTTCGTGGGCCAACACAATTCCAAGCGTCGCCAAAACTCTGTTACCACTCGCCCTGCGCCCCAACAGCAACACGACGTCATTGCCTCTGGTTTCAGCGCTCCAACGGTCAGGGCCCGCTTCTGCCGGAAAAGGTATAAGCATTAGAACCGCATCGCTTTTGAGTGTGAAGCCGGTAACTTTGGAATACTCCTCAAGAATCTTTCCGACAAGTTTTGCGGCCGCGGCATCCGAAAAGGGCCATTGGCCGGACGTGATTATTGAAAAGTTGATCGAAGCCATTCGATCGCTCTTTACTTGCAAGGCGGGTCCGATCAAAAAAACGGCCTGCGCCGGCTCGGCAGTTGAATACTGCTGAGCACCTTCTTCCTTGACGTTGGATCTGGCTGCCCAACCCGACGGAATGTCGAGTTGAATAGATACGGCCGAGAAGGCTTCCGAACCCTGGCTGGACTGAGGGAATAGATCAGCAAGCATCAACAAGCCCTGCTCTCGATTGAGCCATGAGACATGTGACATCTGGGCCGGTCTTGCAGGTTCGCTAAGGTTAACGACGTAACTGAAACGTCTAAACTTTTCTGTCGACTGAAACTCGCCCGGCGCAAGTTTTTTAAGTGAAACAGTCCCGCCGCTCGCACCAATTGCTTCCGCCTTCTCAATTCGCTCACCTAATCCCAGGACGCCTGCGTAAACATTCGGAAACGATAACACGTTGGTTGGCGTTGGGAGTTCCAAGTCAATTCGTACCAGCGCGGGCGCTAATGAGATGACATTTATTCTGGCGCTAACTGCCTGCGCGTTTACCTTTACCACACTCGTGAACAGAAGAAATCCACCAACGAAAAGAAGGACTGATCGTGTAAACAGAAAAATTGGCCGCCGGATGCACCAGCGCAGGGTTTTAAGTGGGGAATGCAATAGCCTCGGAGATTGTGCTGGTTCAAGTCGCGCGGAAGCGGGTTTGACAGTCCTGAAAGGCATCCTTATATTACTGTTCAGGACTCTAACACAGCACTGAAAAACGTGACCAGAGAACACCACAACAGGATAAGCAGACCGCACGGCACGTTTGCGCGTGTGCTTTCCTTCCTGCTGCTTGGTTTCATCGTCTACGGGACAACGGTTGAGGCCGCCCACACACACGGAAACCTGCCGGGCGCGAATAATATTGCGCGTGCTGCTTCCCTCTCGGATCCAGCCACTGGCAGCGATTCAAACGGCAATTTGCAGGGTTGCAGCGATTGCTTGATTTGCCAGCTGCATCAAAACTTTTCCGCAACACTTATATCTGTTCCGCCGACTGCTGGCCCATCGATTCTTAGATCTCTCTTTTCCAGTGTAGCCTCGGCGTCGGTCCACTCTCAGACGAGCTCGCCTCGTAGCGGCCGAGCTCCTCCTCAAACCTCCTGAAAACCGCCTACTTTCGCTGGAGATCTTTATCCAGCGAGAGCCATCGCGAGTTGATTCCTGGCGCTTCGTCAATTGGTACGATCGCTCGGACCGACCGCAACTCTTCCGGCATTAATTCAGGAGGCTCGATATGATTCTCAAAAGTTTTTTCAGGCTAGTGGTCCTGCTGGCCATTGCATTTTCTGTTCAACCTATCTTTGCCCAATCCAGAATCGGAACGGTGCAGGGCACGGTAAAAGACCCCACTGGTGCGCTGGTCAGAAATGCGAAGGTGACAGTGACCCAGCCACTGACTGGTTATAACCAGGCGGTGCAAACGGATGAGCAGGGCTCATTCAAGTTAGTGAATGTTCCTTTCAATACGTACAAAGTGCAGGCGGAGGCTGTGGGTTTTCAAACAACCGAGCACTCTGTCGACCTTGAAAGCACGATCCCGCTTAACCTTGATTTGTCATTGGCGTTGAGCGGCGCTACTGCCAACGTAACCGTAACGGCCGATAACGCCGCAGTGCTTGAACAGGATCGAACGTCGTCCGACACGGATCTCAATCAATCTATTCTCGAGCGCCCGATGGGCGCGTCGCCTTCTCGGGCTATCGAAAGCATGGTGGCCTCTGCTCCCGGATTTGTTACCGACGACAACGGACGCATGCATCCGCGAGGTTCTGAGTCTCAAGTGCAATATGTCGTCGACGGTGTACCTGTCACCGACAACATGTCCGCGATCTTTTCCACCAGTCTCGATGCGCGAACCCTGCGCACAGTGGAAGTGCTGACCGGCGGAATTCCCGCAGAATTTGGCGACAAACTCGCCGGAGTCATCAATGTCAACACTCGCTCCGGATTGGAAGGTCCAACACAGGGTGGTCTGTCATTGTCGGGCGGAAGTTTTTCGACCGGTGAAATTGCGGCCGATTTTGCAACCCACACCAAAAAGTTTGGCTTTCTGACCAATCTTTCAACAACCACTTCGCAGCGTTATCTGGATCCACCGACGATCGATAACTTTCACAACTTTGGTCGTACGGGAAAAGGTTTTTTCAGGCTTGACTACCAATTTGGCCAAAACGACAGCATACGCAGCGTGATCACGTTTGGTGGGTCAAATTTCCAGGTGCCAAACCGGGTGGAACAGGAACTCGCGGGACAGGACTTGCGACAGCGTCTGCGCGACAACTCGGAGAACGTCACTTACCAGCATATTTTCTCGCCTAACTCAGTGGCACAGTTTTCGTTTTTCAATCGCAGTAGTCACGCTCGATTGACCAGCAACCCGACCGCGACTCCGGTAGTCGCATTACAGGATCGAACTTTGAAGAACTATGGTGGCCTCGGCTCGCTTTCACTAACAAGAGGCAGTCACAACATTAAGTTTGGCGGGCAGGTTACTGTCACTCCGCTCAATGAGACGTTCAGTTTTTATCCGACCACGGTTTTCAATGACCTCGTAGATGAGACCGGAAACGTGTTTCCTAATCCTGTAAATAATTTTAACGCAGCCCACCCTTTTCAATTTGCGGGAAAGAAAACGGGACGGACATTGAGCGCCTACGTTCAGGATCGCTTTCCGCTTTTCAAGAATTTCACCCTTGATGCCGGCGTTCGCTACGACAACTATAAGCTGCTGATCAGCCAGCAGGCGTTGAGCCCGCGTATTGGCGTGGCCTATTACATCCCTCGCACGCGAACCACGTTGCATGCCTCCTACAATCGATTGTTTCAGCCACCGCCGGCGGAGAATCTTCTGTTGGCAAGCTCGCGTGAAGCGGCGGCCATCTCTCCGATCGCGGCGCTACAGGGTGTTACCACCGTGCAGCCTATTCTGCCTGACAAAGAAAATTCTTTTGAAGTGGGTGCACAGCAGCTGTTAAGTAAGTACCTTCGCGCTAGTCTGACCCTCTATCAAAAGCGCATAAAGAACTTTTCTGACAAAGATCAGTTTTTCGAAACCGGAGTAATCTTCCCGATTGCAATCTCATCAGGGCGGGTTACCGGCGAGGAGCTCAGACTTGAAACCACCGATATTCGAGGCTTTCATGGCTCCTTATCGTTTGCTAACGCTCGGGCGTATGGTGTCACACCAATCAACGGCGGATTGTTCCTGGGCGAGAACACACAAAGCTTACGGGTTTCCGGACTGAAATTCCCCAACGATCATGATCAACGAAACGAAGGGCAGTTTCAGTTGGGCTATAACCATAGACCATCGGGTATTTACGCAACCCTCAGTGGGCGTTACGACTCCGGTGTACCTACTGATGTTCAGCCCGGCACAACTCTAGCCCAATTTGTGGCGGACGGTTTTGATCCCCGACTTTACAATGAGATCGATTTCCAGCGGGGCCGGGTGAAACCGAGGACGCTTCTGGATTTTTCAATTGGGGCTGACTTGCTCAGAAAAGAACGCGTCTCGATGAACGTCCAGTTTGATGTTCAGAATCTGACTAACCAGCTGTTTCTCTACAACTTTCAGTCTGTTTTCAGCGGCACGCACGTGGGTTATCCAAGGATGTTCAGCGGCCGCCTGGGCATTCGGTTCAAGTAAGCAAGGAACTCGATCGCTCACTCGGGCGTATAGTCCACCGAAGCGCTCAGTTTGGTACCTGGCTGGTTAATCCGGCCAGGTACCTCAGCGTTTCGTTGACACGTTGTCCGGTGGCTTCTAGAATACGAGTTGTTTAGTTTCTTTAACCCGCCCCTGGTTCAACCTTGAGGAGTTTGTTATGAGCCTCGTCAAGATCATCGTCATCACGATAATTCTGATTCTGAGCATTTTGTTGTTCGGCCGCTTCTTTATTTAGCCTGAACGGCTGCATGCTCCTGCCCGCCCCAAAGTATAAGTCAAACTCGGTAACTTTAGGTCTGGCCTTAAGGTGTCTCGTCAGACGTCTCTTGTTTGTGATTTTCTGTGCGCTGCTGACTGCCCTTCCACCCGCTAAGTTGCTAGCCCAGGAACCCGGGTTCGACGACGAGGTGGTGCGGGTTAGCACTGACCTCCTGCTTTTTCCCATCCGCCTTAGAGACAAACGCAGGCAAGCTGTCACACCGTTAAGTGAGACTGATCTGGTATTGAAGGACCAGGACCACGTCACTACCGGATTGTATTTTTACCCTGGCGCCGATCGCGTGGCGCTGGTGTTCGCACTCGACCAGTCCGGCAGTCTGCGGCAGATCATTTCACAGCAGCGCCAGGCTGCTTTGGCGTTGTTTGGCCGCTTCAATGAGAGGTCACGCGTCGCGGTCATTCGTTTTGGGGAGAGCGCTTCTCTCGTGGCACCATTTGGCAGAGACACTAACACAGCCCGGGATGCTTTTGATTTTGCGGGTAGAGTCAATGAGCACACTGCAATCTTCGACGCCGCCGCCGCAGCCATAACCGCATTTGATCCGCTTCCGCGCGTCCGGTCTGAGCGCCGCATAGTGATTTTGATAAGCGACGGACTCGACAATGCGAGTCGCACTAAACCCGGTGCAGTGATTGATGACGCGCTCGATAAACGGGTTTCTTTTTACGTAATTCATCTGCCACTTTTTGAGCCGCGCGACGGGCGACTTGCCGTGCGTTCCCCGGCGAAAGGTTTTCGTGACCTTGCTGAACAGACTGGAGGGACTTACTTTCTTGCGGGAGATGTCAGATGGGCGCTCCTTCCTCAAAAGGCAGTCGATCTGGCGCCTATTTTCCAGGCAATCGAAGACGATCTGAAAAGCCAGTATCTGCTTGGTTTCTACCTCGGCGAAACGGCTAACGACGGACGCAAGCACCGCTTTTCCCTCAGCCTGCCGGCAAATGCCGAGTACCAGGTGGGACATTCAGGTTATTCAAGAACGCATGAGTTCTTCGTTGACCGGTCGCGCGAAGCGAGAAAGGTGCAGTAGTACAACCGTAAGGGAGGGCACGCCTTCTATCAGAACCGGGAGCAGTAGCGACCGGGTCGCCTCTTTGAAGTCAAACCGATCGGTACTCCACCTCTCACCCGGTCGCTAGTGCTCCCGGTTCTGATATGGCGGACTTGCGTCAGCCAGCCTGATTCTGTAAACAGTACCTTTCAAATCTGAACTCATCTGCGGCAATCGAACATGACTGAAGATCAGGAACTCGGACTGCGTAAAATTCGGCGGGCACTTATCAGCGTTTCAGATAAGACGGGAATCGTTGACTTCGCGCGCCAGCTAAGAAACTTTGGTGTCGAGATCATAAGCACCGGCGGTACGGCAAAAGCGTTGCGTGAAGCAGGCATCGAGGTGCGCGACGTTTCCGACGTAACGGGTTTTCCGGAAATGATGGACGGTCGCGTTAAGACCCTCCATCCCAAGATTCACGGCGCGTTGCTCGGCCTGCGCGACAATCCAGATCATCAAGCCGCGATGCGCGAACACGAGATCGAGCTGATCGACATGGTGGTAGTAAATCTTTATCCGTTTGAGCAGACGATCAGACACGAAAACGTGGCGCAAGCAGACGCGATTGAGCAGATTGACATCGGGGGTCCGGCGATGATTCGCTCAGCGGCAAAAAATTGGCAGGACGTTGCGGTACTCGTACTCCCGAAGGATTACGCTCAAGTGACTGAGGAAATGAAGAATAGTAACGGCTCACTTTCACTGGCCACGAGAAGCCTGCTCGCGCGTGACGCTTTTGGTCAGACGGCACGGTACGACATGATTGTTTGCGCCTATCTCACGGGGGCGTTTACTCGCAATGAAAGCGAAGCCCAAGGCATGGGAGGAAACATCGGGGGAGCTGACTTCACCGCGCTTGGTTCAGGGGGAATTCGCTCCCCGGCGGCTGCGGTTGGAATCGACTCGGAAGAATTTTCAATAGAGACCTTTCACGGCATCCTCCCTGGAAGCGCTCAGTGGTCGATTAGTAAGACTTCAGATCTGCGTTACGGAGAGAACCCTCATCAGATTGCTGCTTTGTACAAGACACGTTCCCGAAGCGGGATCGCCAATGCCGAAATTCTTTCCGGCAAGGAGATGTCATTCAACAACTACGTGGACGCCGACGCAGCCTGGCAACTCGTTTGTGATTTCGATGAACCGGCCTGTGCGATCATCAAGCACACCAATCCGGCCGGCGTAGCATTGGGCCCCGATACGGAACAGGCTTACCGCCGCGCACTGGCAACAGATCCGACATCAGCTTTCGGAGGCGTTGTTGCTTCCAATCTCGAAGTTGATGAAGCTGCAGCGCGCGCGATCGTAGAGATCTTCACCGAAGTAGTCATCGCTCCAGAGTATGAGTCTGCTGCACTGGAAATCCTGAAAACAAAAAAGAACCTCCGCGTTTTGAGAGCACGCGAACGCGAGAACCGCGAAAGTGTTGAATATAAACAAATCTCTGGTGGCATGCTGGTGCAAACTTGCGATACGCACAAGATCAAGCGAGAAGACTTGAAGGTGGTAACTAAACGCAAACCCACCGAGGACGAAATCAAGGATCTACTATTCGCCTGGACCGTCTGCAAACATACAAAATCAAATGCCATTGTTTACGCCCGCGACGGACAAACCGTGGGCGTGGGCGCCGGCCAAATGTCTCGTGTCGATTCGGTAAAGATCGGTGCCATGCGAGCTCAATTACCAATCAAGGGTTCAGTACTCGCGTCCGACGCCTTCTTCCCTTTTCGCGATGGAATTGACGAGGCAGCGAAACATGGGATTACCGCCGTGATACAACCCGGCGGCTCAATGCGCGACGCAGAGGTGATTGCTGCCGCCGACGAGTACGGTCTGGCGATGGTCTTTACGGGCATCCGTCATTTCAAACACTAGCAGAAGCGCTTCCAGCCTTAGCGGCTTGCTCTTTGATCAGACTTTATTGATACTTCCACACTCATGCTAAAAGACAAATTCGGAATCATTTTCGGTGTTGCCAACAAACGGTCAATCGCCTGGGCCACGGCACAATCCCTGCACGAAGCGGGCGCGCGCCTGGCATTTACCTATCAGGGCGATCGGCTCAAAGAAAACGTCGAAGGACTTACAAACGAAGCCATGCCCGGCTCGCAGCTACTGCCCTGTGACGTCACAAAACAAGATGAGGTTGATGCAACATTCAAACGAGTCGGTGAGGAGTTTGGCAGACTTGATTTTTTGATTCACAGCATTGCCTATGCGCCGCGGGAAGCCCTGGGCGGCGAGTATCTCGACACCAGCCGTGAAGCGTTTCTGACGGCACTCGAGATTAGTGCCTACTCATTAGTCCAGCTAGCTCACGCTGCAGCACCATTGATGACCGAAGGCGGTAGTATTGTTTGCATGACCTATTACGGCGCAGAAAAAGTTGTCGCCGGCTACAATGTCATGGGCGTCGCCAAAGCAGCACTGGAAGCAAGCACACGCTATTTGGCCAACGACCTTGGGCCAAGGAACATTCGAGTCAACGCCATCAGTGCCGGCCCGATCCAGACCCTTTCCGCGCGCGGGGTTTCAGACTTCGGTTCAATGTTGAAGCACGCCGCCGAACGCGCACCGCTCCGTCGCAATGTCGAACCGCGCGAAGTTGGTAACACTGCCCTGTTCCTCTGCAGCCCTTTGGCCTCCGCAATCACCGGCGAAGTTATCTATGTAGATTGCGGCTACAACATCATGGGAATATGAGCGATGGCCGATAAACAAGAACCTGACGAACACCTGCCGGGAACCACGCAGGACGAGCAACTACTCGAGAGTCCTGGACCGGATGAGTTTACTCATACCGATACCTGGCGTGTATTTCGCATCATGGGCGAGTTTGTTGAAGGGTTTGACGAGCTTGCCACTCTTACCCGCGGAATCTCTATTTTCGGTTCCGCACGCACGAGCCGCGACGATCCCTATTACAAGGCCGCGGAAGAAACCGCCGCATTGCTGGCTCGCGCCGGGTTTGCGGTAATCACGGGTGGTGGTCCCGGCATCATGGAGGCTGCGAATAAGGGCGCGTTTGAGGCAGGCGGGCTCTCGATCGGCTGCAACATCGAGCTGCCGTTTGAACAGAACTCAAACCCTTACCTAACCAAGGGACTAAAGTTCAAATACTTTTTTGTCCGCAAGATGATGTTCGTCAAATACAGCCTGGGCTTCATTATTTTCCCGGGCGGCTTCGGCACCCTCGACGAACTCTTCGAAGCTTTGACGCTAATTCAGACCCAGAAAATCAGGAATTTTCCGGTGGTCCTTTTCGGATCGGATTACTGGAGTGGATTGCTAAGCTGGATTCGGGACTTCGCGTTAAAGGAGAGGAAGGTCACCGAAGCGGATCTCAAGTTATTGCACGTTACTGATTCCCCGGCCGAAGTGGTGCAGGTTATCGTCAGCAGCCAAAGCTCGTTGCGCGTGGAGAATAGTTTGATTTCTGAAATTGCTGATCCGTATCGAGGGTCGGAGAAGTACTAATCATTCAACCGCCGTATCACCAGCTACATTTGCGCTGAGCCATTGCAGGTAAGGTTCAGAACCAGCCGTCAGAGGAAAAGCCACAATTTCAGGTGTCTCATAGCTATGAAGCGCGCGCACTTTTCTGTCCAGTTCTGCGAACCTGGAGGTGACGGTCTTTGCAATCAGTAGCACTTCTTTTTGCCGCTCAATCTTACCTTGCCAACGATAAACAGATTCCATCTGTGGCAGAATCTGCACGCAGGCAGCAAGTCGCTCTTCGACGAGCGTATCCGCCAGGCACCCTGCTTCTTCAGCGTTTGCGGCGGTCATGAAAACTACAATCGCTTCTGTTGCGTCGCTTGCCATTTAGGAGCTTAACCGCCAATTGCGTACTGGCTCTTAGTCTTCTTCGTTTTCTTCAGGCACGCCGCCCGTGAGCGGAGTCTCGTCCTCGCCAAAGAAGGATGCGTAAAGCTCTTTAGCACGATCGAAGTCGCGCTCGTCCACAAATATGACTGCGCCTTCTCTCGTTGCCGAAAGCAAGGGCGAAAAAGCGTCCGCCCCGCCGGACTTAATCACCGAGCGAATTCCGTTTTGGGTCAGGATGTCATTGACCATTTCCGCTTCAGCCGGAGATCCCAGGTGGTGTAGCGGAATGTATTTCGCTTCACTCCCATCATGAACTGACGTCTCGGATGTCAGGCGTTTCACTAACTGTGAACCGTCGTCAGGACATCGGGTGATGCCGGCCTCGTATTCGGATTCACACAATGGGCAGAACATAAGAACCCCCTTAACAGGTAACACGTTAAAACTGACAAGCAAGAGAATAGTGCTTTACTTGTCACCTGTCACTTGTTAGTTGTCACCGCTCTTTCAAAAGGTATCTCTTCAAAGTGGGTCATTTGCTTGAATGCGCGAAAGCGTTCATTGATCTCGTTCGTCGTAAGTTTCTGCACGCGCGCGGTACCAAACTCTTCCACGTTAAATGACGCCATGACAGATCCAAAAATCATCGCGCGTCTCATCGCCGCGTTGTCCAGCTCCTTTTGGCTATCAAGATAGCCCATAAAACCGCCGGCAAACGTATCGCCGGCCCCGGTTGGGTCAAACACCGACTCAAGCGGATAGGCGGGAATCGCGAAATAACTTCCGTTAGTGAAGAGCGCCGCGCCAAATTCGCCACGTTTGACGATCAATGCCCGCGGACCCCAGGAAAGTATGGTTCGCGCTGCTTTAATGAGATTAGGTATCTCCGTCAATTGCCTTGCTTCGGCGTCGTTAATAATCACGACGTCCACGCCCTTGATCGTCTCCAATAGCGAGTCCCGGGCCGTATCGATCCATAGATTCATAGTGTCGAGGGCAACCAGTTCGGCGTCGGGGATTTGCTCGCGTACGCCGCGTTGGAGATCGGGTTGAATGTTGCCCAGAAACACCAGGCGCGCGCGCTTCGACAGCTTGGAAAGTTTTGGTTCGAAGTCGGCAAATACGTTTAGCTGCGTGTCGAGCGTATGGGCCACGTTGAGATCGTAATCGTAGCGGCCGTACCACCTGAACGTCTTGCCCTCGGGGATTCGCTCGAGATCGCTGGTGTCGATTTTATGGGCATCGAACACCTTTTGCTCCTCGGCGCTAAAATCTCCGCCGACGACACCTACAATCCGGACGTCGGTGTAGTAACTGGCAGAAATTGAGAAGTGGGACGCGGAACCGCCCAGCATCTTTTCACATTTACCAAAAGGCGTTTCGACCGCGTCGAACGCAACAGATCCGACTACAAGCAATGACATATGATATTTTGAAGCCGGACTTGAGTTTAAGATTTGAGCTTAGGAGCTTGGGTAGTTTCCTGTTCTTCACCCGGTTTTAGTGGTCCACCGAGCCTTTGCAAATCCGCCCCAGCCTGCTTAAGAAAAGCGCTATTAGGGTAACCCGCAACCAGCCTTGAAAGATAAACACGAGCATCCACCCGCAGTTGCTCCGGCGTTTTGTACACTATCGCTTGCTTTTCTTTCGGTTGCAGATCGTCAGGCAATGTGTTCTTCGTCTTTTGCTTTCCCCCAGTCTCTGCCAGTCGCAGGCTGCTTTCACCTGCGATGTAGAGCACCTCATCCATCCTGGCAAAATTGGGATTACCTGCATCGATTTCCTCGCAACGCTTGAGTGCCGCGATATAAGCTTTTTTCAACTTGAAGTAATGACGGGCCACTTCAAGATTGTGCAAGGAATCTTTTTCCAATTCCGGATCCCGCATGGTAGAAGGGTCCGGTCCAGTCTTAGCGGCCCCTTGCGCCTGGGAAGCGGGAACAGAGACAAACAATGCAATCGCGAGAACAGTCAATGTAAAAAAAAGCCTTTTCATAATTCCCCTTTACAACTCTTGGGCAGGTTAAACTGCCGCTGGAAATGACAAACGGTAGTTTGTCAGGTCGTTCACTGCCCTGTTTCAGGCGACAGCGTACTTCCTGATTATCGCATCAAGTTTCTTTCGCGTCCCGTCAGGCCAGAGATTCGGCGCAGTGAAGATCGCATGTTTAAGTGCCGAGTCACATTTGCAGCCTCGCTGCCGGTCAGTCAACCTTCTGACAGCTTCCTTAATGATGAGCTGAGCGTTGCGGACGTTTTTGGTCAGATACTCAAAGACTGCAGCGGCAGTAACTGCTTCATGGCCTGGATGCCAGCAATCGTAATCAGTAACCAGAGCCAGCGTTGCATAACAAATCTCCGCCTCGCGTGCGAGTTTGGCCTCCTGAAGATTTGTCATCCCAATTACATCCATGCCCCAACTCCGGTAAACCTCCGATTCAGCTTTTGTTGAAAACGCCGGCCCCTCCATGCAGAGATATGTGCCGCGCCGGTGGACTTTAACGTCGGTTACTTTGCACGAGTCTTCAAGTACATCTCCCAGTTCATCGCAAACCGGGTGCGCAAACGAAACATGGGCCACAATTCCGTCGCCAAAAAAGGTTGACTCTCGCGCGCGCGCCCGGGTCCGATCGAAAAACTGATCGGGAATTACCATGTCGAGCGGCGCATACTGCTCTTGCAGAGAGCCTACCGCCGAAGCAGACAGTATTCGCTCCACTCCCAGCAGTTTCATCGCGTAAATATTGGCTCTGAACGGCACCTCGGTGGGCGTGAAGCGATGCCCGCGTCCGTGGCGCGGCAGAAACGCAACCCGCTCGTTCTCGAGAGTGCCAACGATGAAAGCGTCCGACGGACGACCAAAAGGAGTATCAACTTCGATCTCTTTAACGTCAGACAGCTCGGGCATCTGATAAAGGCCGCTGCCCCCAATGATTCCGATTTTTGCTGATTCCATTTTGTTAATCGTTTGGACCGGGGCAACGCCGCATCGACGCGCGACTGGAACCGGGACCCGTCCCTAAAGGGCGTTAGTTAACCTGCTCGACGGGAACGGCAGCCAGTTTTCCATCCGTTTCAACTAGAGTACACAAAGGCTGATCCGGGTCGTGATAAAAGAGACACGACCAACCTTCCCGCGCGGCCTGCGGCAAAAGCTTCTTCTTCATTTCCAGCGTTTCCGTGGGGAAAAGATCGTAGCCCATGATCCAGGCAAGCGGCACATGCGCCCGCATTGGAACCAGGTCAGCGAAACCGAACAGCGTTTGACCTTTCGAATCGAGACGCCAACACTGCATTGAGCGATTATGACCGGGATACGTTTCCAGGCGCAGGCCAGGCACAACTTCGTAATTCGCTTCCTTTAATTCCAGTTGCCCACTTACGGCCAACGGCCGCCAGTTGTCGGGCAAATAACTCGCGCGGTCTCGTTCGCTGGGCGCTTCCGCGTGTTCATGTTCATCTTTGGAAACAAAATACCTGGCGTTTGGAAACGCCGGAATAGCGTGACCCGCTGCGTTGAGCACCGTATTCCCGCCGGCATGATCGAAGTGGAGATGAGTATTGACGACGATGGTTATACTGTCGGGCTCAACCCCGGCAACGGAGCGTATCGATTGGGCCAGCGGTCTTTCGCGGGTGATGCCGTACATCTCAGTATGTTTCGCCGGCCACTTTTCCCCAATCCCCGTTTCAATCAGTATTCGTTCGCCGCCGGTGTCTATGAACACACAATTCATGTTCATACGAATCCGGTTTTGCTCGTCGGGCGGACAGACGCGCGACCACAACGTACGGGGAACTACGCCAAACATCGCGCCGCCGTCGAGGCGAAACTCGGTGTCGGGAACAATCTCCACGCGGTAATCGCCAAATTGCATCCGGGTTTTGCGGATTGAAGCCGCCTTATTTAGGCTGCTTCGTTCCACCCTTCTTCGAAGAATCGCCGGCCTTTGGCGCCGGTGCCTTCGCAGGTTCGACCGGTTGCTGCGCCGCGCCTGGCTGCTCCTGGCCAGGAGCAACCCCGGGCGGAAGGCCCGGCGGTGCTTGCTGCTCGGGCATTTTCACTTGAAAGTTTTCCGCAATCGTCACATGCGACCGTTTCACGATCTCGTCCAGAACTTTCTTCTGCTTCTCCTGCTCCACAGCGGCGCGCGCTTGATCACGGCCACTCTTCGGCGGAGCAAACGGATTGTCACCCTCGCCAGCGCTCTCGCCGATCAGTATGTGTCGGGCGTGGATCTGTTCCTCGGGCTTTCCGTCTTTTGTTTCGGTCTTGCGATCGTCAACCTTGATAATGTGGTAACCAAATTTGGTCTCCACAATATCGCTGACCTGTCCGGGCTTAAGAGCAAAAGCAGCTTGTTCAAACTCAGGCACCATTTGCCCCTTGCCAAACCAACCAAGGTCGCCGCCTTTTTCTTTGCTTCCCGGATCAGTTGAGAATTCCTTAGCCAGTTTTGCGAAATCTTCGCCGGCGCGTACTCGCTTCAGCACTTCCTCCGCTTTGGACTTATTCTTCTTGCTGTCCAGTTCCGGATGTTGTGCAAGATAGGCATCCACTTCCTGGTCGGTCGCCTTCATCTTGTCTGCCAATTGCTCCTGAGCGTAGGTCTGGGCCAGGATTCGGGCCTGCTCCAGCTTTATCTGCAAATCGACAGCATGTTGCTTGTCGAGGCCCGCAGCAATCGCCCGTTGTTCGCCAATCAACACTTGTCCCAATTGCCGCTTCACCTGTTTGAGCTGCTCATCAGGTATTTGGCCGCCGGCAAGTTGAGGGTTCTTCGTCTTGGCGTCATTGATAAACTGATCAAACTTTGACTGATTAGCCGGTTGTTTGAAAAACTCATCGACCTCTTGCTCTGAAATATTCGGACCTGCGGGCCCGGTCCCCTGCGATTTGAAATAGTTTTCGGCTAGTACGACCGAACGGACGAGATCAAGTTGTCGCTTAACGTCCGGCTTGTTGGCTATTCCTTTTGAGCGGGCTTCTTCGGCCACCGCCAGCAGTTTGTGTAAATCGTCTGCAAAGTCTTTTCGCGCCGCCGGATCCGACGCCAGCTTGGCGCGAAACTGTGGCGACTGATCCTCCGCGATTAAGGCCATATCTTCCGCGGATAAATTAACCGTTTCCGAATGCCTCGCCTTGACCTGCCAGACAATTAAACCGGCGGCAAAGGCTACGGCGATACCGGCCGCAATCCAGGCTTTAGTAGTTGAAGTCAAAACACATTTTCCTTTCTAAACAATCCTACTCGTGTTGCACGAGCTCGAGCAGTACCCCGTCAGTTGAAGAGGGGTGAATAAAGGCAACCAGACAGCCGCGCGCGCCCGGGCGAGGGCTTTCATCAATCAAACGCGCGCCCTTCTCTTTCAACTGGGCCAGCGCAGCGCGAATATCGGCGACTCTGATTGCTATATGATGAATTCCGGGACCACGCTTGTCCAAAAACTTTCCGACCGGCGAATTCTGGCTCAGCGGTTCGAGAAGCTCGATATGTGATTCACCTATCGAAAGCATCGTCACGCGAACGCCCTGCTCCGTTACCTCTTCAGTCGAATCAATCTCCAGCCCCAGAGAGTCGCGCCAGAGAGCGAGTGCCGCATCGATCTGTCGCGTGGCAATTCCAATATGATCAACTTTCATCAAACAGTCCGTGGT
>JALYSR010000153.1 GCA_030854715.1 Acidobacteriota bacterium | reverse complement strand
CACTTTCGCTTCATAGACTTTTTCTACTTTGTTCCGTGCGGCCGTGATGAAATTTGTGAAGTCGCCATCGTTGGTTAGCAAAAGCAAGCCTTCGGTGTTGAAGTCCAAACGGCCGACTGGATAGAGCCGTCCCAGCGAGGGCGGCAAGAGTTCCATGACGAGCGGTCGTTTCTCAGGATCACTCACGCTCGAAAGATAACTGCGAGGTTTGTTTAGCAGAACGTAAACGTTTTCCCGTTTTTGCAGCGAAGTATTGATGAGTTTGCCGCGGACTTTGATGTGATCGGTTTCGGGATCGGCTTTGGTTCCGAGTTCGGTAATCACCTTGCCGTTAACGGTAACCTCGCCGGCGGTAATTATTGCCTCGGCGTGACGCCGCGAAGCGATTCCAGCAGCTGCGATTAATTTTTGTAGTCGTTCTTGCATTAGAGTAATAGTTCGTGGTCAGTTGTTCGTGGTCAGTAGTTGTCTCTTCCGCATTCGCTCACCCTTATTCAACTTGCGCCTTCCGAAACACTGACAACGGACTACTGACCACTGACGAAGCGCTAGCTTCCTCCAGCCAAATCCTGAAAGTCTTCAACACTGGGCAGCTCGTTGAGATCCTTCAAGCCGAATTGCAACAGGAATTCTTTCGAAGTCCCGTACATCATTGGCCGACCAACGGTTTCCTTGCGGCCCTTGGCGACAATCAATTTTTTGTCCAGCAACGTTTTGATCGAAGAGGGTGATTGGACGCCGCGAATCTCAAGTATCTCAGGCACAGTCACCGGCTGCTTGTACGCGATTACCGCGAGCGTTTCGAGAGAAGCAATTGAGAGCTTCGCGCTGGGCCGCGATTTCAGAAATGCGCGTACGTGCTCGTGGTATTCAGGCCGCGTCGCAAACTGCCAACCCCCGGCTACCTCGCGTAGCTGCAAGCCTCCGTTGCGACCGTTGAATTCCTTTGCCAGTTCCCCAATCGCGGCGTCCACGAGTTCGCGATCATCTCTCAGAACGTCAGCGATGATTTTAGCGCTGAGCGGCTCTTCGGAAACGAAGATCAAAGCCTCAACGACCGCCTTGCGCTCGGCCGCGTTTTGAACTGAATAAGTTCCAGACTCCTCCGGCTCCTGCGTCTCGACAACTCCGGACTCAGCAGCCACCAGCGCCTCGAGTTCTCGTTTTGCTTCCTCGTTGAGCGCCGCTTCATCAAGCGCCTCGTCTGATTTCTTTTTTAGAGTCTCTTTAGCCATCTCGATTTCATTAACTCATGACCCGGGCAACTATGTCGCCAAAAGTTTCCTCCTGAAACAACTTGATTTCCGTAGTGCGCACGAGTTCCAGTACGGAAAGAAATGCCACCACCAGCTCTCGACGGGAACGAGCTCGTTCAAAGAAGACGCGAAGGTTAAGTTCACCGGCTGACAACACCATATTTCGTAGCCGCTCGAGCATCTCGGCCATGGAAATCTCTTCGCGTACGATCTCCAGCATCACTTCTTCTTTGTGGCGCGCGAGAATGTCCTGAAAAACTTTCAGCAGGTCAAACAATCCGACTGCTACTTCCGGATTCGTCTTGTCGGTCTCCAGTTCCGCCCGTTTGAAGACCGCCCGTTCAACTGTGGCACGCGACCACAGCATCTGCGCCGCCGCTTTGTATTTCTGATATTCGAGTAGTTGATCGACCAGCTCCTTGCGCGGATCGTCTTCTTCCTCCTCCGTCGCGAATGGGTCGCGTGGCAGGAGCATCTTCGTCTTCAGCTCGATCAACGTCGCCGCCATCACTAAAAAATCGCCAGCGACGGCGGTGTCCAGCTCCTGCATTAACTTTAGGTAACGCAGGTATTCGTCGGCGATACGCGCGACTGGAATGTCGTAAATGTTTATTTGATCCTGACGGATCAAGTGAAGCAACAGATCGAGAGGGCCATCAAATTCGCCCATCACGATCTTGAGATCGTCACTGGTGTCGTCAGAAACGATTTCAGGCGTCGAACCAGCGACGTCTATCGAGCCGTTTGGTTCTGTGGCTCTGTCGTCTTCGGTTGCGGGTTCAGCCGCTGTGCCTTCTCTCATTTCCTCCACTTAATTCCTCGCCCTCAAATTTTTCAGCTTCACAATCCTCTCAGCTTCCTACGTAAGTCCTATTACAAAAGGATAAGAAACCAGGGGCATCACTATGCGAAAAAGTACGCCGAACACTCCAGTAAACACCAAAATCATTAACAGCAGAAACCCGAACCGTTCGAGCATTTCAATACCGGGCGCAAAACTATCCGGCAAAATGCTGGCCAGGATCTTGCTGCCGTCCAGAGGTGGAACTGGAATCAGGTTAAAGATAGCCAGGGCAACATTCAACGAAAAGAACCCGCTGAGCAATTTGGCGCCCCCCTCCGCGATTATCGAATTACCCGCCGCTGCGGCTGAAAGTCCGTAGAAAGGATGAATGTAAAGGCTGACGACATTCGCTTCGAAAAGAATGCGCATAAGAATCCCGGCCAGTATGGCGATTATTCCGTTGCTAATCACGCCAGCGGCCGAAACCCAAAAGTTTGCGACGCGCTTATTCCTCCACTTGAGCGGGTTCACGGGAGTCGGCTTGGCCCATCCAATGATCGGAATGTGAGTGAAGAAAGCGATCGCCGGAAACAACAGGGTGCCAATCGGATCCACATGTACCGCGGGGTTTAGGCTTATTCGTCCCTGCAAACGCGCGAGGTCGTCGCCAAATCTGTTTGACATCCAGGCGTGTGCTGATTCGTGGACAGACAATGAAAAGATCAGCGCCACCATAAACAGAATAAATTGTCCGATTGTGTTGCTGTCGATGTTGCCCATTAGTAAGTCAATAGCAGCAGGAATAACACGAGTTGTTCACACTAACATGGCCCTCAAGGGGTGTCAAAAACCATTATCTCCCTGTTTTTCGCTATAAAAGTGCCGCGGATGCGCGCATCAAGGTTTACTAAGTTTCTAGTTACTAAGTCTCAATGGACACGCCGTAGATTGAGTCGGTTGAAACAACTGCCACGGAACCTGTCGATCCAAAGGCGAGGCCAACCAGATTCATTCCCGCCAGAAACATCTCGGCAATCGTTCCGTCCGGTGAAATACGCACGATTCCACGCCGTCCTCGCAGTGAAGCTGCGACATGCAGGTTCCCTTCGGGATCAAACGCCAGACCCTGCGGGCGTCCCAGGCCCTTATAGAACACGCCCACCTCACCATCGGGGCCGATTCGCATTATCGAATCAAAACTCGCCACGGTTGGACCCGCTACATACAAGGCCTCGTCAGGACCAACAGCCAGGTGATAGGCGGAAACAGAGGGCTCGAGTTGGACCCAAGCGGTTTCTTCGCCAATTCCATTGACTTTGTAAATCGTGCCGGTGCGATCTCCCACGTACATCGTGTCTGACTGATCGAATGCAATGCCCGTGGCCACCCCAAGATTTCTGGCAAACGGCACCGCCTCTTTAAACGGAGTGATTCGATAGACAGTGCCATCGAGCCGGCTGGTAACAAACATTTGTCCACTGCTATCAAAGGCAATTCCTGTTGGATTTGTTATGTCGCCGGAGAATTCTGAAATTTCGCCATTGGTTTGGATGCGAAACAGCGTGACTGGTAATTGCTCACCTCGTGACCCCGAGCGCGTAACAAATAACGAACCATCGTCAGGGTCAAAAGCAGGATTGGCTACCGGGTGAAGGTCCTCCGCCAGCCGCTTGCCAACGACTACGGTCGCTGCTTCGCTTCGTTTACCGCCACTTTCTAACGTAACTTCTACGGAGCCAACTTCTTTAAGCTCAGGAACGATTGCCAGCACGCGTTTGGGGGACAGAGCGACGATTGGCGCGCGTTCTCCGTCAAACCAAACGGCGCAGAGCGTCGGATCGCTGGTGTCCAAATGGTTGCAGTCGATGGTAACCTCGCCGCCAGGAATGGCGTGCGCGGGATCAATGCCAAGAATTTCTACCTCTTTGCTCATTTATTCTGGTTTGACGGTAGAGACCAACAAAACCGAAGGTGCTAACCTCTGTGGGCCGTGAAAGCTTTTCATCATACGACGCGCGTCGGGTAGTGTCTAACGGCAGCATTAGTCAGAGTTCAATCCGGGGGAACATCACAACCGCGGGCTGGTAAACATTTAGGTTTCTGATTAGGGACGGAAGCAAGGTCAGGCTGGGCCCTCTGAATCGCCTTTGCTGCGTTCCAGCTATGGTATAATTGCCCCACTGAGCGGCTTCATACGAAATCGGTTGAGTTGGTTTAAGGCGTAGAGGCCACCCATAAAACTAGTAATGCTCAAGCGACTAAGCGAAGCGATATCGCGGAGCAACATTCAAAGCAATTCCCCGGCGTCGGACACCCACTGCTCGCAGCACTCCTCCTGTAATTTCAGCCCGAAACAGACAATAGCCGAGCTTTACTCCGGGAGTTTTTCGCGCTCAACCCAGGCATTACAGGACCGTGCGGACGGAGGGAAAGTACTATCAAAGACGTTGTAGGAAACACTGCCGGTCTCAAGCCTAATCAACTTCGTCGTATAGGGAAGCTCTATACCCGGCGCATTGCTCCACACCAGATAGTGACACCCGAGTTCGCGCGACAGCTCACTGAATTATCCCACGAGACAAGAAGACAAATCGGCGCCCTCATCGATCGAAGTGGGCACGTCGAGTACGTGATGGTGGGTGATAACCGGCGGATTGAGCTGCCCGACTTCAAACGCGTTCGCGTCGCTGTCGATCGCTTTCGCGGGCTGCGTTGCGTACATACACATCTGCGTGGCGAAGGTTTGACTCAGGACGACCTCACTGACCTGGCACTTCTTAGACTCGATTTGATGGTGGCGATCGATGTTAACCCAAACGACGGTCTTCCTGGTCTCGTGAGTGCTGCACACTTGCTGCCGCTCGCGGCCACTGGCGCGCGAACTGCGGACAAGCCTGAACCATACGCCTTCATTCCGCCCAAAGTGGTTTCGCAAATGGATGTGGACTTTCTCTCGATGATCGAATCCCTTGAAGAGGAGATGGCGCGAAACCGACGTCCCTCGCGACAAGACGGAACGAAGGACCGCACCATCCTTGTAGGCGTCACGACCGGGCCAATTGGGGACGCTGAAGAATCTATGGCGGAGCTTCATGAGCTGGCGACCTCCGCCGGCATTGTGGTGCAGGACAAAGTTATTCAACGGCGGCAGGCAATCGATCCGCGTACAGTGCTTGGCCGCGGAAAGCTTGACGAGTTGCTTATTCGCTCGCTTCAACTAGGCGCGGACATGCTCGTTTTTGACCGCGAATTGACTCCTGCGCAAGTGAGATCGCTTTCGGAAGCCACGGACCTGAAAATAATTGACCGTTCGCAGCTTATCCTCGACATTTTTGCCCAGCGAGCGCAGTCGAGTGAGGGCAAGATCCAAGTTGAACTAGCCCAATTGAAGTACCTGCTTCCCCGTCTGATCGCCGGTCAGGATTCAGCTTTTTCCCGACTGGCGGGCGGCATCGGCGGCCGGGGGCCTGGTGAAACAAAGCTTGAAATGGATCGGCGCCGCGTTCGCGATCGCATTAACAGGTTGGAAAAAGAGATCGAAGCACAGCGTTTGCGGCGGCATGAAAGAAGAAAAGTCCGAACCCGAAATGAGCTGGCAGTTGTTTCGATCGTCGGCTATACAAACGCCGGCAAATCTACGCTGCTGAATGCCCTAACCAACAGCGACGTTTCGGCCGAACAGCGAATGTTTGCCACACTCGACCCAACGTCGCGACGCCTGCGTCTGCCGCGTGAGCAGGAAATAATTATCAATGATACGGTCGGCTTCATCCGCGACTTGCCACCCGGCTTACTCTCGGCCTTTCGCGCGACGCTGGAAGAAATCAGCGATAGCAGGCTGCTGATCCATCTGGTGGATGTTTCGAACCCGCGGTGGGCGCAACAGATTGAGTCGGTCGACAGGATCCTGGAAGCACTAAACGTTGCTCAAATTCCTTCAATACTTGCCTTGAACAAGGCGGAACTTGTAAACGCTGAGACTCTCGAAGCGATTTCTCGCCAGCTAGCACAGAACGGTGCTCGCGAGGTTGTCAGCGTCTCCGCAACCAAACCAGCCACGCTGAAACCTCTGCTGGATAGCGTTGGCGAAATGCTTTCTCGCGATCTGGGTCTGCGTGCTGGTGAGAGAGCCGTTAACACCCACCGTCTCTCGCGCATCGCTTAAAACACCATGGCGCTACGTCCCCGATTCACAACTCCGTTTAGCCGTGCGCGCGACACTGTCGTGCATTATGTAGAAGCTCCCTTTAAGGCATTCAAACCGCAGACGCGTTTTCTGATCGGGTTTGCATTGCTGGTCGCCATCACTGCTCCATTGCTCATTAGCAATTACTCGTCGGGCTTCTCGGAAGATTACCGGGAGGGCGACGTGATCAGAGGAAGCGTTGTCGCGCGCGCGGATTCGGCGAGTGTCGATATCGCGGAGACGGAGAAACGTCGTAATGCGGCGCGGCAAGCCACTCGTCCGGTCTTTAATTTCGATTCCACGCGCGGGGAAAGTTCTGCACGCAGTTTCCGGGCGGCCTGGGAAGACTTCCAACATCAGTTGGGAGTGAAGAAACCTGCCAACGCATTAGCCTGGAGTGGCGAGGGAGGGCCGGGCGTAGCTCGGGCTATTATCGCCAACAAATTCAACCCGGACGATCTGGAGCGGCTTTTGCGGCTGATCCGCGAAGTCGCGGATAAGTACATTTATGACGACAGCGAAACAGATCGCCTCAACCAGGAAATCGTACTGGTTGACGTTCGCAATCCGTCGGCGCAAATGATTATGCCGGCGCCGCGAACTCGCATGCTCTCGCTAAGCGGAGCTCGTCAGGAGCTGGAACTAAAAATTCTGAGCCTTCCAGGATGGTCGCAAGAGCAAAAGTCAACTTTGGTTGCCGCAATACTGCCTCTAATCCGGCCGAATGTAGTGCTTGATCAAACCGCTACAGCTACGTCGCGAGAGGCGGAAGCCAATAAGATCCCACCCGTAACAGTTTCGCTCAAACGAAATCAGGTAATCGCTCGCGAAGGTGACACCGTTACCCCGGGCATGCTCGCGCAATTCGCGGCCTTGAAGACCACGGGTCATGCCGGGCGCCCCTGGCATAATTTACTGGGTCTTTTGATGATTGTCTTTGCAGTTTACTGGGCGGTTTGGAAGTTTACTGAACACCGAAGCGCTACTTCGGTTCTCTCATTATCGAAGCGACGAGCCTTCGCCCTCGTCGGTTCAGCCATAGTTGTCGAGACTGGTTTAATGCGGATCGGCTTCACGCTGAGTGATAGTGTCGCCAACGGCATGAAGGCAGCGCCCTTTAACGACCCCACCATTTGGAACTTTGCAGTTCCCTTCGCGGCGGCTTCGTTGTTGGTTGTCATGCTGGTCGATACCCAGCTAGCGTTTCTAACCGGAATCGTTACGGCTTTATTTGCCGGCATGCTCGCGCCCACCGGCATTCAGGAAGCGCTGTACGCGATGATCTCATGTGCCGCCGCCGTTTATGGAATCGGCCGGTATCGAGAGCGACAATCGGTGACGCTGGCGGGCTTGTTCGTTGGCGCAGTCAACGCCCTGATGGCCCTCGCGCTTATAGCCTACGCCGAACAAGCGTTCACGCTAAATACAATCCTGCTCGCAAGCGGGTGTGGCATCACTGGCGGATTACTAACCGCGATTTTCGCAGCCGGCGGCTTGCCAATTAACGAGTCCCTTTTCGGAATTCTTACCGATGTCAAACTGCTGGAACTTTCAAACGCCGACTTGCCGGTGTTGGGCCAACTGGCATTGCGAGCGCCCGGCACCAACCAGCATTCCCATGCAGTGGGACAACTTGCAGAAGACGCTTGCCGGGCGGTTAATGCAAATCCGCTGCTGGCGCGTATCGGAGCGCTCTATCACGATATCGGAAAGGTCGCTGCCCCTGAGTATTTTGTCGAAAATCAGCAGGGCGAGAACCCTCACGATCGCATGCGCCCGTCCCAGAGTGCCAGGATTATCACCAGCCATGTTACTTATGGCATGAAGCTGGCGAAAGAAATCAATCTGCCGAAGAAGATTGCCGACTTCATTCCGCAACATCACGGCACCCGCACGTTGCATTTCTTTCTCCGCAAGGCCCAGAGCCAGGCAAGACCCGGAGAAACAGTAGATGAGAAAGACTTCCGCTACCCAGGTCCGAAGCCACAGTTCAAAGAGGCAGCGATAATGATGCTGGCAGATTCGTGCGAGGCTGCGGCCCGTTCCCTCTCGCGTCCAGATCCGGAAAATATTCGCGCTATCGTGGTTAAGATCGTCGATGCCATCATAAGCGACGGCCAGCTTGACGAATGCGATCTGACTCTGCAGGAACTGACAACGATTCGAGAAGCTGTCATCAGCGCCTTGACCGCCATTTACCATGCCCGAATAGACTACCCGGGTTTCAACCCTCCTAACGTGACCGGTCCTCTATCAACGTTGCCCGCCGGCGACATCGACAGCGAGGAACGCGGAATCACCTATGCCCGGGCCTCCGATGTTCCTATTAACGAAGCAGGCGAAGTCGAAGACGAGGCTGTTAGCCGCAAGGTTGTGTGACAGCGACGAATAGGGCCTAAGGACCTATGGCTGTTAATTCTTCAGAGTTTTCCCCGTAGCTTCTGATAGGTGGTGGCGAGATCCTCAGAAATCACGCGCGTCTCCGCTGCTGTTGTCATGAAGTTTG
The DNA here is from genome assembly GCA_030854715.1 of Acidobacteriota bacterium. Lineage (GTDB taxonomy): Bacteria > Acidobacteriota > Blastocatellia > Pyrinomonadales > Pyrinomonadaceae > PSRF01. The sequence continues at coordinate 879 of JALYSR010000153.1, read as the reverse complement.
TGTCACCCGTCCAACGAGGCAGTACGTGTAAATGGATGTGATCGACAATCCCGGCGCCCGCAGGGCGGCCGAGGTTCATGCCAATATTAAATCCTTCCGGTTGGTAGACATCGCGCAACGCGGTTTGAGAGCGTTTGGTCAAATCCATTAGCTCGTCAGTGGTTTCTTTGGGTGCAGCGTCCAGCTCGCCGATGTGTTCGTAGGGAACGATGAGCAGATGGCCGCTAATGTAGGGATAAATGTTGAGAACGATGAAATTGTGGGAGGCTCGGTGAAGAATAAAGCTCGCTTCGTCGTTGTTGGGGTCGGAATTAAGATTACAAAAGATGCAGCCCGGCGATTCTGCGTCGGCATTCCCGCCGGAGGCGATGTATTCAGAACGCCAGGGAGCCCATAACCTGTCCAAGCTTAAATCCTCTGGGCTGCCGAGGCCCCGCTGAGAGCCCTACATGATAGGGGGTTGGCGAGACTCGTCGTGGCTGATGCCTGTCGAATTCTCGGGAGTGGTGCCGGGCTGTGAGCTGTCATTAATCAACTCTTTGAGTTCTTTGCCGGGCTTGAAATAAGGAACGCGCTTGGCTGGTATGCTTACGGGATCTCCGGTCTTTGGATTCCTGCCGCGCCGGGCACCCCGCTCGCGCACTCGAAAACTTCCGAAGCCCCGCAGCTCAATCTTCTCACCCTGATTCAACGTTTCAATAATGCTTTCAAAAACGATTTCGACTAATCGCTCGGCGTCTTTTTTTGTAAGTTCCGCCGCTTCGGCGACGTCTTCGACGAGTTCCGCTTTTGTCATGCATCACCTCAGCTGAGAAAGATGGCTCAAGCCCACAAAATGAGTATCGAAGCGAAAATTCATTGTACGTCTTATATTTGCGA
>JALYSR010000143.1 GCA_030854715.1 Acidobacteriota bacterium | reverse complement strand
GTTTGATGGAGCTCGACGTAGTGCAAACATCCAAACCGCCCGCTACTCGAACGCGATATCTGGAGATAGAAGAAAGGTTAAGACTCTTTGCTCGCGAGATAAAGATTGACTTTGATGAACTCGATCTGGTTCTCTGGTCAATGAAAACAGGCGAGGTTTTGAAATAGTTAAGATCGGTCTCCCCCCTGCTGCTTGGATAATTTCAGCCAAAGACTTACCTGGCGGAAAGGCAGTCATGATTAAGCCTCTTGACCCGAAATGTCAGCTAGTCCGCATCGCGGTTGAGATTATGGCCGGCGTTGTAATTTGTGCGGTCGTGTCGGCGCCCGTGTCTGCTGGGACAGCAGGGAATAATAAAACGCGGCAACAGGCTGAAAAGTCACTGCGCAATGGAGACTATGAAGTAGCTGAAAAAAGCTTTCGTGAGTTGCTCGCGAAAGATGCGCATGATAACGCTGCCCGCTTGGGCTTGAGCTTTGCGCTTCTCAAGCAGCGGCTGCTCCGGGATGCTTATGATCATGCGGCAAGGGTAATACTGGCTGATCCGCTATCATCCCGCGCCCATGCGTTATTGGGTTCCGCAATTCTCGCGTCCGGCGACTTTCGCGGTTCGGTTGAAGAATTTCGCACCGCGCTCAGCATCCAGCCCAATGAGACACTAGCCATTGCTGGTCTGGCGATGATTGATTTTTATGAGAACCGTTTGGAAGCGGCAATTAGGGGACTGCGCCGCGCAGTCGCGCTCGACTCCGCAGAGCCCGATTACATTTTCTCCCTTGGCCAGGCGTCCGCCCGAACTGAGCGGTATAAAGAGGCGGCCGATTCATATGAACGATTTCTCGCGATAGCGCCTAAAACGGATGCGGATCGCCGCGCGCGCATACGGGGGCTGATCGACTTTCTGCGCTACCTGGGACGCCAGGGTTCGCTATATGTGCTGGCAGGTGAAAACAAGACGAACATGCCATTTGAATCGCTTGATGGACGGCCGATCCTTAAAGTTCGAATCAACGATGGAAAGGAGCTTTTGCGGTTTGTTCTCGACACTGGATCAGGCATGTCAGTAATCTCCGAAGAAACGGCGAAAAAGTTGAGACTGGGCCCGGTGGCTCGAGGAGGGTTGGCGCGTGCCGTTGGCGGCGACGGGAGATTTGAGATCGTCTACGGGTTTCTGACCGCGTTGGAGTTGGGCGAGGTCAGGATCGAGCAAGTACCTATCTACATCCGTCATTTCTATAACGACAAAATACCGGTCGATGGTTACCTGGGTCTGTCAGTAATCTCTAAATTCATAGCGTCGGTTGATTATGGAGAACGCACCTTCACGCTGCGCCGGAAAACAGACTCGACAACCGCCGATCCCTGGAGCCTTTCGAGTTTGCCAGAAGGTCTTGCACCTGTTCGACCGGGCACGATTGAGATCCCACTGCGCACTACCTCCAGCGGCTTTCTCAGTGTAGAAGTTAAGCTGGACGGAATCGAGAAGCCGCAGAATTTTATTGTCGATACCGGTGCGAGTATTTCCGTCGTTTCAGAAAAATTAGCAGAGGTTGAAGAAATGGGCAGCTATTTGCAGCCCACGCGCATGCGCGTATTCGGCGCAGCCGGCGTCGCTGAAGACGTCAAAAGTTTATTGCTGCCGAAAGTGATGCTGGGAACATTTACGCGTGAACAGATTAGTGCCGCGGTGCTCGACATGGAGCCCCTGAACGAGACTTCTGGATTTACCCAGGATGGCATTTTAGGAGGAAACTTCCTAAACCGCTTCCGCGTCTCATTCGATTTTCAGCGAGGGTTGATTCGGCTGGAGCCTCTTAGCAAGACCGCAAAGAGCGGTGATACCGCACGGCCGGAAGAGATGAACCACCTAAACCAATGAAGCAAAGTCTTTATCTGGAAACATCGGTCATCGGCGCCTATTTGGACAATGGCGAGCCTTTTCGGCGCGACTTGACGATTCGCTGGTGGGAACACGAAATGCCCGACTATCGCGCCGTGGTTTCACCGCTCGTTTCGCGTGAGCTCGAGCGTGTTGCCGAACCGCATCGCACGTCTTATTTGAACTTGATTTCAAAGTTGGAACAGGTTGAACTTACCGAAGAAGCTTCCATACTGGCCGATGGTTATATTTCACGAGGAATATTCCATCGCAAATACATTGCCGACGCTCTGCACGTGGCGATTGCCTCTTATTATAAGATCGATTACTTAGTTACCTGGAATTTTGGTCATCTTGCAAACGTGCGTCGCCAGGCCCGGATTCGCCTCTTCAATACCGCGGCGGGCTTTTATGTCCCGATGATCGTAACGCCGGAATTTCTCGTCTCTGAAGCGACAGAAAAGGCAAAATGAATTTCGGTCTACGATCTCGTTTGGAGAAATTAAAGTTGACTAGCGTTGACTAACACGTTAACAACAAGTGAAGATAAAGAATCGGAAATCGGAAATCGTCAATCCAAAACTCGTGATGTATCGTCGTCCCAAATTCCTGGAAGTGCTACACGCCATTCGCGAGGACATGTCGCGTGAGGTAGATTACGATGTCGAGCTCTTCGCGGAAATGGTTCGCTCCGGTGTTACACCCCTGCATGGACCTGAAAGAGTGATTCGCGGCGTAAGAACCCGCGCGCTGCGGGATGAGGTGGCCGCGGATTCAAATTTAACTCAGTTAAGACCAAAGAAACGCGCCGGCAAGTCGCGATAACCAGCTAAATCACTCAGTTGCCGGTTGTCTGAACCAGATGAACTCGTTCTCATTTGTGTATTCATGAACGCCACCTTTGAAACTATCGGATTGGAAGTGCCGAGCGAGAAGGCATTCAACTATCTCGCCGAACGCGCCGGCGATCAGGGTGAGGCCACGCAGGTTTCTCGCCGTGGCGCAGTGCTGCACGGCCGCTGCTGGAAACTAGGCGAGGGATTAGAGGTATGGACTGTTCTCTACGAGTCGGGCACCGGAGACGTTTTCTACGCTGACTGTCGTCCGGGGTTTCGCGCTCGGTACATTCAGACCATCACGCCCTGGGCGCTGACAGAGTATGACGAGGAAGGCGAGGCGGTGGTCCATGGTTACCGCGAGGGCTCGGATTGTGAAGTGCTGTTTGAACTGCAAAACCTTACCGAAGTTGGACCGGGGGGGTTTCGCGCGCAGGAACTTCACGTCGGTCTTTGTGGCCTCGCTTATCGAGCGCGCGTGCGCACCGCGCCCGCGAAAACGAGATGGCTGCCGCTGGACAAGGCAGCGCCTTCGCGAGCCGCTCACGAAAATGATTGGAGCCTTTCAGGTCGCGTGATTGCTTTCAAACCACTTAAAAATCCGCTCTCCGGCAGTGACTTGTATTGGATTCATCTTGACCTTGAGAAAATGAATCTCGAAATTCTGGTGAATCAACGCGCGCTTCGAGGAGATCAACTGGCGCCAGGCGTTACGCTTGACGCGGAGATCTGGTTGCAGGGCCACGTGCTCGACGAATTGGCACTGCAATCGCGCTATGAAGGAGTGGATGTTTCATGTTCCACCGCACACTTTTGGGCCCAACTAAAACGAAAAAACTGAACGCTCCTCGCCTGACGGCAACTATCGAAGACCCACTTGTCCGCAAGTCTTATAGTGGGCGGCCAATCTATTTCAATGAAACGTCTCTTTGTCGTTAGCCTCATTGTCCTCAGCCTCGCTGTCGGTTCCTATTTTTTCAACCAGTATTGGATTCATCGTTATGACGGCTTGATAGCCAGGCAGGCTGGTGTTTATCGTCTGGATCCCGACCTGGTATGGAGCGTCATCTACGAGGAAACATATTTCAGCCCATGGAAAAACGGCAAAGATGGTGAGATTGGATTGATGCAGATTACGCCGGCCGTCGGACGGGACTGGGCGGCTGAAACGGGGATGCGTGAATTTGAGCGACAGATGGCCCAGAATCCGACCAGTCTCTTACGAGACCCGGAGCGAAACATTCAAATCGGTTGCTGGTATCTCGAAAAAATTTACGAGCAGTACCGCGATACTCCAAACGCTGAAGCGCGGATGATTGCAGCCTATAATGCAGGCCCCAGCCGGGCTGCCGAATGGAATAAAGTTTCGGAAGGCCGCAGTGAGCTGGCGGGCGATGAGTTCATCAACAACATCGACATCCCTTCCACACGCGCCTACGTCATCTCGATACTGGATCGTTACCACAAACTAAAAGCACGCTCGCAGACCACCACTACTCTTCAGGGTCTTCCTTCGCCGGGGCAGAAGCCCGGCCGTTAGGAGGGTTCAAAAGTCTTTTCGATTCTAAACAATGACCACACTTTATTGCGCCAGGTGGGTGTTACCTATCTCCTCTCCCGCAATTGCGGACGGTGCCATCGCCATCGATCGCGACCGAATCATTTCCGTAGGCTTTCGCGACGCGCTCGTCAAAGAGTTTTCCGGGGCACAAGTTCGGGAGTTCGCTGAGTCGGCCATCGTGCCCGGTTTCATCAACGCGCATTCACACCTCGAGCTGACCGCAATGCGCGGCTTTCTCGAAAATGAGGAATTTGACTTCTTTGGGTGGCTGAAAAAACTCACCATGGCCCGACTCGATAGGATGACGACTACAGACCTGTACATGTCGGCTGCCTGGGGTGCCTGCGAGGCGGCGCGGGCAGGCGTGACCTGCGTCGCAGACGCGAGCGATTCGGCCGCGACTAGCATGGACGCGATTCGCGACGTCGGCCTCCGCGGCATTGTTTTCCAGGAATCGTTCGGACCGGATCCACGTCTGGCCCAGGAAAACTTTGAAAAACTTCGCGCAAAGATTGGGCGTCTGCGCGAACTCGAAACTGCGCTGGTCAAATGCGGTGTTTCCCCACACGCGCCCTATTCAGTTTGTGCGCCGCAGCTCGAACTGATAGCTGACTATGCCAATCGGGAAAGATTGCCGCTGACGATGCATGCTGCCGAGACAGAGATGGAGTCCTCGCTGCTGCGCGAAGGTAGTGGGCCATTTGCCGACGGGCTCCGTAACCGTGGCATCGAGTGGCAGACGCCTGGTGTTTCGACAATTCAATATCTGCATCGGCATGGCGTGCTGCGAACCAAGCCGCTGCTTGCGCACTGCATAACCGTTGACGAAGCTGATATGGAGACAATGAAAGAAACGGATACGCGTGTGGCCCACTGTCCTAAGTCAAACGCAAAACTCAGCCAGTGTGTGGCGCCGTTTGCGCAATTGCGTGTTAAGGGAATTCCGGTCGGGCTTGGTAGTGATTCCGTTGCCAGCAACAATACCTGCGACCTTTTGGAAGAAGCGCGCTTTGCACTCCTGATGGCGCGCTTGAAATCAGCCGGCAGTAGTTTGGATCGACCTTTGTCGCCAGGCGATGTGTTAGAAACAATCACCGTTGGTGGCGCGCGAGCGCTTGGGTTGGAGGGACAAGTCGGTGAGTTAAGAGAGGGCTTGCAAGCGGATTTTGCAGTCGTCTCTCTCGATGGCGCACAACAGATTCCGACTTACGATCCGGTGACCACGCTTATCTTTTCATCTTCTGGGCGCGATGTAATATTGACGGTTGTGGCGGGAAAGGAAGTCTATCGCGATGGCCGAGTGACCACGGTTGACGAGGACGGTTTGCGCGCTCGCATGACGGAGATCTCTGAAAAGCTAAAAGGCTAACCGCAAAGACGCCAAGAGCGCCAAAGAGCTATCCGCAGATTTCGCAGATTACCCAAATACAAGAGTTTAGAAAAAGAGGATCTTGTTCGGACCCATTTCGTGTCTGTCTTAACTCTTTCTTGTCTTTGTTAAATCTGTGTAATCTGCGAAATCTGCGGATAGTTCTTAATTCTTAAACTGAAGCCGCGATTGCTGCGTCAAAAATCTCCAGCGCCACATCCACATTTTCTTTGCTGAGAATCAAAGGCGGCGACCAGCGAATCGTGTTTGCTCCGGCGCCGAGAATAATCAAGCCGCGCTCAAAACACGCCATCTCTACTCGATCCCGAAGCTCGGGGGCCGCTTTGTTTGAAGTTCGATCCTCAACAAACTCCACTCCCAGCATCATTCCCATGCCGCGCACGTCGCCGATGCATTCATACTTCTTTTGTAGCCGCTCGAGGCCAACCTTCAAATAGCCGCCAACCTCGGCAGAATTTTCAACTAAGCCGCCCTGCAGCAGTTCAATAGTTTTCAGAGCCGCGGCAATGCAGACAGGATTTCCGCCAAAGGTTGACGCGTGGGCGCCAGGTTTCCAATCCATCAAATCAGCGCGCGCGACACAGGCACCAATTGGCAAGCCCGACCCGATTCCTTTGGCTATGGTGACGATGTCCGCCTGCACCCCGTAATGTTCGCACGCAAACATTTTTCCCGTGCGCCCCATTCCCGATTGCACTTCGTCAACGATCAGCAAAATGCCGTGCTCGTTGCAGATGCGTCGCAAGCCCTTGAGGAAGTTCTTCGGGGCAGGCACGTAACCACCTTCGCCTTGTACAGCTTCAACCACGATCGCTGCGACTTCTTCTGGCGGAGTTGTAGTCTTGAACAGGCGTTCTTCGATCCAATTAAGCGCGCCTTGTCCAGCTCCCCCGTCACCGCAGTCCTCGGCTCGGAAGGGATTACGAAACTCATTTGGATAAGGCAGATGTATGACGTCCAGCGCCTGTCTCTTAAATCCTAAGCGTTGGGCCGCACGCGACGACGTCAATGAAAGGGAACCCAACGTGCGACCATGAAAACTATTGAAGAACGCGATGAACTTTTCGCGCCCGGTCGCATGCATTGCCAGTTTCAGCGCTGTCTCGACGGCTTCAGTGCCACTGTTTGCAAAGTGAGTTTTCGTGGGACGCCTCACCGGCACTATCTCGTCGAGTTTCTTTGCGAGCGCAGGCATGTGGCGATAGTAGTAGTCAGTGCCGCACATATGAATGAGTTGCTCAGCCTGCTCCTGAATCGCGCGAACAACCTCGGGATGACAGTGTCCCGTAGAGCAGACTGCTACTCCGGCATTGCAATCGAGGAAAATGTTGCCATCAACATCTTCAACCCAAACTCCCTGAGCGCGTTCAGCAACAAGCTTGAAAGAAGGTCGCGGATAAGAAGGTGTAACAAACTGCGCGTCTGCTGCAATAATTTCGCTGCCTTTTGGACCTGGCAAGGCAGTCTTGATCTCTGGACGCCTTGGCGGTGCCATTGTTGTAGTGGACATGATGCGCTCTCCTTTTAGAAAAAATGAGCCTCTTGTAAAACGGCCATCCTGGAAAGATTGGCTCCTAAGACAATAAGTTCAACAATGAAGGTCGAACTTTTCGTCAAGTGGTTACGAAGTTTTTGAAGGAAAAGCTAGTCGGCGAACAGATTGGAGCGAGTATCGAGTGGGCGCTGATGTAATGTTTGCTTATTCCACATGGCTCGACCGCGCGGTGCTGGGTTAAGGGGTTTTCATTGCTTAAAGTACCCCGATATTAGCACGCGGCGAGGACCCGTTCCAGCGGCCCGCTCGCAGGTCTCGCAAACTGTTAGTTTGCTGGGCGATCCAGAAGGAGAGTGCTCCGGGAATCAGCTGGCCGCTTTCACGAAGGTATATGTTTCTTCACCTTCGAGAGCGAATGACGCTCGGATTGTTTCCTTGGGCGGTGGTGCCGGCCACAGTGAGAGTCGCCCACCCAACGGATGAAGCAAGACCCGAGAACGAAAATACTTTTCGTGTTCCCACTCCACTTCGGCCATCGTTAGCAGGCAATCCACAAACTCGTCGTGACCACAGCCGCGCGCATGCCGCGCCGCTATTTCATACTCGCGAATGTTACGACTCTCAAGCCGGCCTGCGCCGTACATTGGGGCTAGATAGCCGGTGAAGTGACAAAGAAAACCAAGCGTCCTGCCGACGATTTGGCGCGAATTTCCCGCTTCGTGCTCGGAATCGCTCCGAGGCTGCGAATCATTTCACCTACGAGCTTGCGATGGTGCGTCTCTTCATTTTCAATTTCTCTAATGCGAACCTGTTCGTCAACGTCGGAGACGGAATGCCAATGACCGCGATAGGCGGAAGCCGCCGCCAGTTCGCCTGAATAAGCGAGCTGCAGGATGGCTATCAACTTTCGCGGACTTTGATCTACCGGCAACAGACGCTCTCCACCATAAAGTTGACACCTTCTCTCGTAGACATATAAACTCGCGCTCTTTCAAATCCTAGCATTCTTAACTGCAAATTGTGCAGGAATGGACCACTCTTAGTTGTCTATTTCTGGCGCTCGAAAGGATCAAAACTCATGGGTGCACGGAATAAGATTACCGTAGTTGGCGCCGGCAACGTCGGCGCGACTGCTGCCCACTGGCTGGCGGCGAAAGAACTTGGCGACGTGCTGCTTGTCGACATTGTTGAGGGCGTGCCGCAGGGAAAAGCTCTTGATTTGGCCCAGGCAGCGCCGATTGAAGGCTTTGATGTCAAGCTCAAAGGTCTCAATGGTTATGACGGCACGGAGAACTCAGATGTCGTCATCATCACCGCCGGACTACCCCGCAAGCCCGGCATGAGTCGCGATGATCTACTAAAAACAAATGCCGAGATCGTTTCGAAGGTTGTTGATGAAGTAGTGAAACGTTCGCCAGAGTCAATTTTGATCATCGTTTCGAATCCGCTGGATGCGATGTGCCAGGTAGCATTACGCCGCTCAGGTTTTCCCAAGCATCGCGTGATTGGTATGGCAGGAGTGCTGGATTCGGCGCGCATGCGCTGCTTCCTCGCGGAAGCTCTTGATGTCTCGGTAGAAAATGTCACAGCGTTCGTGCTCGGTGGACACGGCGACACGATGGTGCCGCTGCCGCGCTTTTCCACCTGCGCCGGCATTCCGATTCCGGAGTTGCTGCCGAAGGATCAGATTGATGCCATTGTGAAACGTACGGCAGGCGGCGGCGCGGAAATCGTTTCACTGCTGAAAACGGGTTCTGCTTACTATGCGCCTTCGGCGGCGGCGGTTGAGATGACTGAATCTATTTTGAAAGACAAGAAGAAGATTCTGCCGTGTGCCGCGTATTTGGAAGGGGAGTATGGCATCAACGGACTCTACGTCGGCGTGCCGTGCAAACTCGGCGCCCGCGGCCTTGAGCAGATCATCGAGATTAACTTGCTGGCCGACGAACGCATTGCGTTGCAGAAGAGCGCTGCGGCCGTTCAGGAACTGGTGAACGTTTTGGGTGTGTAAATGGAGCTCCAAACTTTCACATACTCCGCCTGAACCTCCGCTTGAACCTTGACACTTCCGGTTATGCGCGATATAAGCGGCCTGCCTAATGACTGGCCCACGGCAAGTCTTATCCCGCTAGCGCTTCTTGCCCCAATGAAGCCAATCATCATTTTTTGTACCTTCAGTCCCAAGGAGGACAACAATGAGTCAAGAACCGGACTTTAACGAACTCTGGACGACGTTGTGTGCTGATGAGCAGTACTCAGGACTTTGCGCATACCTCCGGACGAAAATGAGCGAGCTCCACAGCAGTCTTACGCAGTTCAAGACATCAGTGTATGACTGCATTCCACCAGAAGCGCGCGAAGACCTTGATCGTATTATGTTCTCAGTTTGCCACCCGCCGCCGGGATGCGGGGGCTGAAAAGAGGGTGCTGCTGGTTGTACGCGTTTCGCGAATGCTCGTTGGATTCGTTTCTACTCAAAGCTGCGAATTTGCACCACGTCGTTAGTTTCAACACCCCGCTCACACACAAGCTGCCTGTGGTCGTTTGACCATTCGTAAGAAAAGATCTGATCGGATCTGAAATTGGTAAGCTGCTTCGGCGCGCTGCCGTCGATGGGCTGGAGCCATAGATTGGAAACTCCCTGCCGGATGTCTGTGTAGGTTAAGCCCGATCCGTCAGGTATCCAGCGGATGCGCTGCCAAGTGCGAACCGGAATCGCGAGAATCTTAGTCGGCCGTCCCCCTGCGAAGGAGATGAGCGCGATTCTGGGTATCCCGCTGCTCTCGTCCCAATAGCGACACGCGATCTGTTTTCCATCCGGAGAAACGACCGGAATACTCGAGTTCCAACTCGTCAATTGCTCGGCCGCGCCTCCGTCGACTGGCACCTTCCACAATGTTGGTTTGCCAGTGCCGCCGCCGCCGCTCTGGTAGATTACCCATCGGCCATCGGGCGAAGGATAAGGATAAAAGTCGCTGCCGCCGTTGCTCAATTGTTTCGGATTACTGCCGTCGGAATTCATTCGCCAGATGTTGAAAATACCGCTACGGTTAGACGCAAAGAAAATATGGCGCCCGTCGCGAGAAATCGTCGGATGATAATTCGCACCAGCGTCGGCAGTAAGCTGAACGCGTTGTTCACCATGGGCTCCTATGCTCCAGATTTCTAATTTTCCATTTGCCATCGCAGAGTACAGCACATGACCATCCGGCGTCAGTGCAAGTCCATACGTGATTCCGACGCCGGAAGCAATTTGAGTGGCGCGATTCACGTCGCCTTCGGGAGCCAGCCAAAGAGTTGCCTGCCGATTGGATTGAATAGCGATAAGACTTTTGGAATCTGCCGGAAGACTCATGCCAGCATAGTCGTTGACATCGTTGGTTATCCGCCGAACTTCACCGTCAGGATAAGACACGTGCCAAATCTGATAGGGGCTGACGGAATCTTCTGCCGCCGCCACAATCAAGCCACTGCCATCGCCGAGCCATACTGCCTGAGGCACTGAAAACCATTGATGACTGGTCACCGGTTTTTCCGCGCCGTCCGCAACCTGCACCCGCACTACATTCATATGGAAACCGCCCAGATAACTGCCAGCGGCGCAGGCGATCGCAGCCCCGTCAGGGGACCATCCCAATCCTTCGAGCGAAAACAGATCTCCATTCCTGCGAGTTGCAAGCACCCGCTCGCCCGTGCCGTCGGTTTGGGCGACAGCCAGTAAATATTCTCCAGTACTTTTAATAAAACGTATGAAAGCAATTTGCTTTGTGTTTGGAGACAACGCGACCGGACTGCTTACGTTGGACAATATCTTTCGTGCTGATCCGCTGATGGTGGGAACGACATAAAGCTGGCCATGCGAATCCTTTTCGTTGCGGACGTAGTAAAGATAGCGGCCATCCGGCGAGAAAGTAACGCCCAGGTATTCGACCTCGGTAGGCGGGGCGATAACGAGACTGCTGCCTGCGGAAGTATCGCTCAGCACCAGACTTTGCTTCTCGCCCGCCGCAACCACGCGAGCAAGATATTTTCCGTCAGGTGAGATAGTTGCAATCAACGAGTCTCCAGTGTTCGTCAGCTTAGTTAACTGCATGTTTTGAAACGGAATTTGTGGCGTCGATGAGAGCCAACGAAAGACCAACCAAAACGTTCCTCCCAGCGCCAGCACGATGAGAACCAGAAGCGCAAGCGAAACGCGAGGGCGGCGCAAGGTTTCAGAGATACTCTTAAGTGCGCTCGAGTGAGTACCTCGTGATACCTGGAGACGTTTGGTACGGTGGGTATCGTCACCAGCGGTTAGTGACGCTCGCACGGCTCGCAAGTCCGTCAGTAACTCTGCCGCGGATTGATAACGATCTTCAGGTTTCTTTGCCAGCGCCTTGAGCGTAACTTGATCCAGCTCCGGCGACACGCGCGAGTTGATTGCAGACGGCGGTGGAGGGTTCACGTGGATAATTTCCGCGCCGATCTCCATGATGCTTCCGCCAGAGAAGGCAGGCCTGCCGATAAGGGCTTCATAAAGCAGCGCTCCGAGCGCAAAAAGATCGCTGCGCGCATCGACGGCCATGCCCAGCGCTTGTTCCGGTGAAAGATATAAGGGCGTGCCCACCACGACGTTGCTACTGGTGCGCATCGCAGGCAGGGTCGCCGCATCAAGGTTAGTCGCCTGAGCATGCTCGTCGTACAT
>JALYSR010000130.1 GCA_030854715.1 Acidobacteriota bacterium | reverse complement strand
ATCTGATGTTGGCCCACTCGCTTAGGTTTGTTTTGCCCAGAAGAACCGCGCCTGCTTCGCGCAGCTTCTTCGCCACAAACGAATCCTGCAATGGCCGGGAACCAAGCAAAGCAAGCGAGCCTGCCGTTGTCATCATTCGATCGGCAGTGTCGATGTTGTCCTTGATGAGAATGGGAATTCCATGAAGAGGTCCGCGTAACTTTCCAGCCTTGCGCTCGAGATCAAGCGATTCGGCAATCGATACGGCATCGGGATTTACCTCAATGATCGAGTTGATCGCCGCTCCATGTTTGTCAATTTCATCGATGCGTTCGAGATACTTCTTCACGAGCGAGCGCGAGGTAAACTTCCCGGACTTCATGCCTGCCTGAAGATCGGAGATGGTCAATTCATCAAGCTCAAACTCCTTCGGGGGTGAATAGCCGAGCTCGGATTCATTACTCGTCGCTGCAAGGGCTGTAGTTGGTTTACTAATTGCGACGACCGACGCCAACGCGCCAGTTTGCAAAAACTTCCTACGTTTCATTAGCTGCCTCCAATATAAGTGATGAAGCGTATTCCTAAATCTGGCCAGCCTGGCTTGTAGTTTCCTTATAATTACCTGCCGACGTGACTCATCAACGCCAGCAGATTGTTTTCCGAATCGCGGAACGAAGCTATCCAAAGATCGTAAGTTCCCATGTTCGCGACAAAGGCCGGTGGCTCCTCAAACTTCACTCCGCGTTCGGACAAGGTCGCAAACGCCGCCTGGATATCTTCGACGTTGAAATAGATTATTGAACTGGGGTGATCGAATTCTGGTTTTACCGGTAACGAGAGCATCAGTCTGGTGCCGTCGCAATCGAAGAAGGCAAGGTTCGGCGGCACAGTGAAAAGATGTTTCATGCCAAGCTTTTCGCGATAAAAGTTAACGGCTCTTTCAATATCGTGAGCATTGACGGCGATTTGCTCGATCGTCGAGACACCAAATTCGTTGGTACCGGCCATCAGGTAACCTTCCTGCAGTCTCATAAAATCAAGACGCAGAGGATAGAAGTTTTGTAGTAATAGGCTGGTCGAAGAATTTACCGCTCAACTCGTTTTGTGTCCAGAGCTTCCAATTGTTATAGAGCGGTCGAGTACTAATGCATTTTATCGGTGTCCATGTTGACAACCTACTGACCTCATGGGTCCTGAACTATCGCAATGGGCCAGTTGGAATCAGACTGCATCAGTACAACCGGGCGCCTCCATTTGGCAAATCACACGTATTTGACCTAACGTGTTTGGTTCAAGTAATGGCAAATGAAGTTCGTCAACCCATCGAAGAAGTGAATACGGAAGCCACGAACGAGACGGAACCAACCGTGACGGGGCCAAAGGCCGCGGCGGTTGCTCTGCCGCTGGTCGCGGTAGTTGGGCAGCCTAATGTCGGCAAGTCCACCCTGTTCAACCGCCTCATCGGCCAGCGGAGATCGATTGTTGGCGATGAGCCGGGCATTACGCGTGACCGAATATATGGTGAAGTCGAGTGGGCGGGCGAGCGCTTCTCGATTGTCGATACTGGTGGAATTGTTCCCGACGACGACGCCATCATTCCCGCAAACATTTTGAAGCAGGCAGGCTTCGCCATTGATGACGCGCAGGCGCTCCTTTGGGTTGTCGATGCGCGGCAGGGTCTGACGCCCCTCGATGAAGAACTGGCAAAACTACTGCGCGCCACAGGCAAACGAGTCCTGGTGGCGGCCAATAAGTCGGAAGCAACTCGGGTGGAAGCAGAGTCCGCGGAATTCTATCGCTTTGGGTTTGAAGAAGTGTTTCCCGTTTCAGCGGAGCAGGGAATTGGCCTTGGTGAGCTGCTCGACGCGCTGGTAAAGGATCTCGATCCGAGGCGCGCGGACAGAGACGCGGAAGGCGTGGCCGGGGCGTCCGAAACGGAAAAGCGTGAAATTCGTCTGGCGATAGTTGGACGGCCAAATGTGGGAAAGTCCTCCTTGTTGAATCGCCTGATGGGGGAAGAACGTGTGATTGTGTCACCTGTCGCCGGCACGACGCGCGATGCCATTGATACGCTGCTCGAAACTCCCGAAGATAAGTTTCGCCTTATTGATACCGCAGGCATTCGGCGCAAAGGCAAGACCGGCGAAATGGCAGAAAAGCTTTCTGTTGTGATGGCCATGAAAAGTCTGCGACGGGCGGATGTCGCGATCGTTCTCATCGACGCGGAAGAGGGAGTGACAGCGCTTGACGCTCACATCGCCGGGTACGCCCACGACGCGGGCTGCGCGATCATCATCGCCTGCAACAAGTGGGACGCGTTGAAAAACAAAGAGACGAGCACGTCGATGCAGTTTGAGCGTAAGGTTCGGGAAAGAATGAAGTTTCTCGACTGGGCCCCGGTAATTATGGTTTCCGCGTTGACGGGTCAGCGTGTGACAAATCTCCTACCGCTTGCAGTCCGAGCGAACGAAGCCCGCAACAGGCGCATTTCAACGTCGCAGTTAAATGCATTCTTTGAAGCAGCGGTATCGCAACCGCGCGGAGGCAGTGCGCCGGCGCCGGTGAAGGGCGGGGTCTCAAGACTTCATGTTCAGTACATGACGCAAGTTGCAGTGAGGCCCCCGACGTTTGTGGTCTTTACATCAGGCGGCAAGGGCGGGTTGCATTTCTCTTACGAGCGTTACCTGCAAAACCGTCTGCGCGAGGAGTTCGATTTTTTTGCGACTCCCCTGAGGCTAATTCAGAAGCATAAAAAGCCCCGGAAGAGTAAAAGGTAGGGAAGAAATAGGACCTATATGAGTTATAGGACCACTAGCCCCGTCGAACGACCTCCAATCACTTTCGAAGTACTCGCTCGCGACGGTGAAGCGCGCACTGGTTTACTCACCACCCGGCGCGGAACGATAGAAACTCCCGTCTTCATGCCGGTGGGAACGGCAGGAACGGTTAAGGGCACCCGTTTCGAAGCTCTGGAAGAACTCGACGCTCGCATTATTCTCGGAAATACCTATCACCTCTGGTTGCGGCCCGGGGTCGAAGTAATACGAGCGTGCGGAGGTTTACATAAGTTCAGCGGATGGCCGCGTCCTTTACTTACTGATTCCGGAGGTTTTCAGGTTTGGAGTTTGGGGGCGCTGCGAAGGATCACGGAAGAGGGAACGGAATTTCGTTCCCACGTCGACGGCAGCCTTCGGTTTCTGTCGCCGGAAATTTCTATGGAGGTTCAGGCTGCGCTCGGTTCGGACATTGTGATGGCATTTGACGAGTGTGCCGCGGGTGATGAGGCGGCTGACGTTTTACGAACCAGCATGGAATTAACCGCTCGCTGGGCCCAACGCTCACGCGCGAAATTTGACAGTTTACAATCCCAGGCTTTGGACACAGGACGAACTAAGGGCACTGGCGATGTTAATGGGGCGCAAGCCCTTTTCGGGATCGTTCAGGGCGGCGCGCACCTTGATCTAAGACGAGAGAGCCTAGCACGAACGGGGGGAGTAGGCTTTGACGGTTACGCCATCGGCGGGTTGAGTGTGGGGGAAGAGAAGAACCTCATGTGGCAGGTGGTGGGTGATATTGCGCCGGAAATGCCTGCCGGTCGGCCGCGATATTTAATGGGAGTGGGCACCCCCGAAGACCTCGTCGAGGCTGTGTCCCATGGAATTGATATGTTTGACTGCGTGCTGCCAACCAGAAACGGCCGAACCGGCCAGG
>JALYSR010000104.1 GCA_030854715.1 Acidobacteriota bacterium | reverse complement strand
GCTTTTCATATTGAGAGCACCAGCGGCTCATCGTCGGCGTTACGTGCAACTTCTTATCGGGACCGCGGGCGTCTCGCCCGCTTTTGTCGGATGCCACTTTGTAAGAGTTGACGGATTCAACCGTTCCAGAGCGAACGCGTTGTTTGAGGCGGGCGAGAGGCCCGCGGTCCCGGAAAGCCGTTGATTGGTACACCGCGCGATCCAGCCACTGCCTACTGACAAAAACACAAGCAGGCCACCCTAAAACAAGTGACCTGCTCGAAAACTTGGATTTAACGTTAGCTAAGAACTCTTCTCTTCAAGTTGCTTCTTAATCAAGAGCTCAGCGAGTGGCGGCACAACCTCCCAGGCGATTTCCTGAACCACCTTCTCCGAAAGCAGCTCGACTGCCCGCCGGGCTATTACATCAATCATTTCCGGCGACAGTGACTGTGATGAAACCTCGGCAGAAGATTGCGCAGCGGAGGGAGCAGGCGCAGGCGCCTGGTCAATTCCAGGTCGAATAAACTCCTGAGTGGTAGCCATCTGATCGGCTGTGACTGCTGGAGCCTCAATCGCACTCACTTGGTCCTCAACTACAGTGGATACCCCCGGTCTTAGTTTGCCAAGTGCTCCGGTGTCGATCTTCCATTCCGTTGCCCCGGACTTGTAACGGTCGCGACCTCTGAAAGCAGTCCCTGAAAATGACGCTTCGACAGGCGACTCCTCGGGGACCTCATCCAAATCAATATCTAAAACGAAATCATCGGATGCGCTTGAACTCACCGCTCTGTAGTCCCCAAGATCCAGCAACACGTCACCAGTGCTTTCATCGCTTTCGGAAACCGATGCCAGGGTTTCCGCAACTTCTTTCTTCGCAGGCTGAGCCAGTTGACTCAGTTCTGGACGGAGCGGTTGCGTATCAGCAGTAGTCATCTCTATCTCCTGCGCGCTGAGCTTTTCCGGTTCCGGCTCGGGCATTAACTCGGGCCTGGGAAGTTCAGCCGTGGGAACCAGTTCCTCCGGGGGTTGGCCGCCGACGAGGGAACCCACTTTATCTATCAAGCGTCGAATGGATTGAAATGGTTTAGTCAAGGTGTCATCCGCGCCAACTCTGCGCGCCTCCGCTTCGTCGAATGGCTCGAAGGAGCCAACCAGAAGGATAACAGGAATTTGCCTCAGCTTCTGGTTTTGTTTGATGTACTCACAAACCTCGTACCCATTCATCTGGGGCATGAAAACATCCGCCAGAACCACGTCGGGCGCAAAGTCTTCCAGCCGCTCAATCGCCTCCCTGCCGTTGTTCACACAAAGCACGCTGACGCCTTCGTCAGCAAAAGTGAGATCGACAACCTTTTGAATCGTGATTGAATCGTCGGCGAGTAGGAGTTTGCGTCCAGCTAGCAATGCTTGGGTTACCTTAGCTGACCAATTGAGACTAGGCGCCACTGGAGGGGACCCGAAATTACCGTGGGCGTCAGGCTTGTTTTTCAGGGCTTCCCGCAAGCAAAGCCACATTTGAAGCTAACACCCAGCCCGATGGCGCGTCAAGAGTTATGGCCAGAAAGGGCATGTTGGAGGCGGGACTATCGCGAGGGTCGTGAAAGCTTAATATCGTCGGGCGTGTCCTCTTTGCCATCCGGCCCAGTGGAGCTGAGCGTGAAGTGGTCCCGGTCGCCCTGATATTTGTAAGGTTGATGCCACGGATCCACGCGAATCACTTGAGAAAGATAACGGGGACTTAGTTGATCGATAACCACAGCCTGCTTGTCGGAAACCACATAAAAGCCACGGTCGGCACGAAACTGGTCCAGAGCTTTGGCAATCGATTCCAACTCCCTGCGCGCAGTCTTCTGTTTCAGTTCATTGACACTCGCGAGCAATGGCTCGAGTCTGACCCAGTCGTGCTTTCCGGTGCGCAAGGCCGTCACCTGCCAACCCGCTTTGCCATCACTCTGAAGTTGAGCGTCCACCTTGACCCAGGCGACGACGATAGCTGAAGGTTGCGGCGCCAGCGGGATCACAAAAGGATCCACTTCCTGTATCCGCACAGCGTCAGAAGGTACTTCAACACCCAAGAGACTCCCCAACAAACAACGCACGCGCTTCACGCTTGGATCGATGGCAGCCGCGCCTTTGAATGACGGGTCGAGAGCATTGCATCCGTTCGTGGGTCCTTCAGTGTGTAGCGCAGTGGCGATGAGACCGATATCTTCCCAGTGGCTGGGTCCTATTCTGATTTCCGCAACTCGCCAAATTCCCTGGCTATCTTTTGCAAACTTGAACACCGTTCTGATCTCGGCCACCGCTTCCGCAGTCCCGCCGCCGGTGGTTGAGATCGTTTTCACGCGTACGTCGCCGTTAATCAACTCAAACCCGGCCATGCGAGTGATTAGCTTGCGCACCTGCTTAGGTTTCAACTGTGCCTGGATGGTTTGCACGCTGAACGCCATAATGCAAAAGGCGAGCAAGCGAAACAGATTTGCTCGCCAACGTTTCCACGGCTCTGGAGATCCTATCGCGATCAGGGAGATCATGGATTAGCCGCCGGACCTTCCCACCAGCATCTGTAACATGGTGTGCAGTTGCGCGGTCGTGAACGGCTTGGGCAGGAAGACGACAGCGCCCGCTGAAAAACTATCCGAAGAAAGCTTCGGATCTTGTTCGGCCGTCATCATCATCACCGGGATGTTCATCAATCGCTTTTCAGCTTTCATGTAGCGGACTAACTCCTGTCCCGAGATGTGCGGCATTACCACGTCGAAGATCGCTGCAGTAAAGTTCGGATCACTCTGCAGGATTTTGTAAGCTTCTCTGCCGTCGCGGGCAGTAACAACTTTAAAAAGTTCTTTCTCCAAAATGGTGGAAATCAGACGCAGAATTGCGGGATCGTCATCCGCGACGAGGATACGCCGCTGCTCCCTGGTAGTGTTGGTATCGGATTTCACCATGAATTCCTATACTTCAACGGCCCGGCCGCTTTCGCCTGCCTTGGTTGATAGTTCCGCGGCAAGCTTGATTGCCGCTAGCATACTGGAATGCTCTGCGATTCCTTTTCCGGCGATGTCAAACGCCGTCCCATGATCCACGGAAGTGCGAATGAACGGCAGTCCCAGAGTAACATTCACTGCTTCGCCAAACGAAAGACATTTTACCGGTATCATTGCCTGGTCATGATAACAAGCAATTACTGCGTCAAACTCCCCGCGCGATGCTCGCAGGAAAACGGTGTCGGCAGAAAAAGGTCCCTGGACATTGATTTCGTCAACGCCACGGCAAGCTTCGATGGCCGGCATGATCTCCGCAGACTCTTCCATGCCAAATAATCCACCCTCAGCGCCGTGAGGGTTTAGGGCAGCTACCGCCAAACGCGGCCGTTCAATTCCCCACCGTTTCAATTCGCGATTCGTTAGGTTGACCGTTCGAACGATGCGATCGCGTTGCACCAGCCGAATTGCTTCAGCCAAAGGCACGTGCGTGGAGATCAGAACTATACGCAGGTTCGCAGCGACGAAGGCCATCGCATATTCTTCGCTGCCGGTGAGATGGGCCAGAAACTCAGTGTGGCCGGGGAAGCTGTACCCACCCAGAAAAAGCGAACGTTTGTTAATTGGTGCCGTAGCGATAGCATCGACGCTGCCTGCGGCACATAGCTCGACCGCAGCTTCTATATAACCACCCGCTGCCTTTCCAGCGGCGCCGGATTCGAGGCCGGGCTCGATAAACCCGTTGACGTTATCGAGGTGAAATATGATTGGTTCGGAAAGTTGATCGGGGATGGGCTCGTCGGTGCGAATAATGTCATATCCACACTGCAGATCAAGGATTCGGGCCGTGTGTGCCAGCAACTGAGCGTCACCAATTATTACCGGAACGCATATGCGCCGGATCTCTTCCTCCGCTACGGCCTTTAAAACTACCTCCGGACCGATACCGGCAGGATCGCCCATCGTGATCCCAATGCGGGGCAAAGGTCGGCGATGGCGAGGCCCTACATGAGAAGAGTTATTGACAAACTGCCTCATTAGTCGAGACGGGAAGCCATTAAGGACGGAGGGAAAGCAGCGGAGTCATACAAACTAACCGGTTCAGAGTTAATTACTCCGCGGCCTGCTCGACGCGTTCGTCAGCCTTGTACATGTATTTGACGTTTCTCTTGAGAAGAAGAAGGTTTGGCGCCGACTTGCGGTTGACCTTCAGCGCGCCGCGATCGTACCACTCGATTGTGCCTTCA
Organism: Acidobacteriota bacterium; assembly: GCA_030854715.1. Lineage (GTDB taxonomy): Bacteria > Acidobacteriota > Blastocatellia > Pyrinomonadales > Pyrinomonadaceae > PSRF01. The sequence continues at coordinate 7,499 of JALYSR010000104.1, read as the reverse complement.
ATTTCCTCGCCATCGAGCAACACAATGATCATCGGTGTGTGCGCATCGATTTGCTTCTTGTAATAGAAGAGCTCGGCGTTGGTTTCCATCGGCGGCGGCGTTCGCCTTCGCACCTGGATGGCTGCCTGTTGGGCGGCGCGCGCTTCTCTGCCGGCGTCTCTACCACCGTCGCTCCCGGGTCCCCGTTGCGAACCCCCGTTCGAGCGCTCCCTAGGCGGCGGCATCTCGCGTGCTTTTCCCTTAACCTCCGCGAGCGTGGTTCTGATGAGTTTGCGATTGCTCACTTGTTCTTACCTCCAAAAAATTAAGACGGGTTCAAAATCGGATCGCGATATTCATGCGGCGGGGATGCGCTGACGCGATCCACAGTAATCTCGCAGGCTTGCGGCCACTCGAGGAGAGGGACGAAACTCTATCCGTAATGGTAAACCCTGCAAGGAATGCGCTCATGCTACACAACCAAGACTCAAAAAGCAAAGGTGAAACCGAGCCGAGAGAAAGCAAAAACGCAGTGCAAACTTAAAAGGAAGGCCAGCAATGCGGCCTTCCCTTTCAATACCCGGAGTATTAGTTGTTCAATCAGCTTTCTTGCGAATGAATGTTGGCACGTCGAGATCGTCCGAGCGTGCGTTCATCATGGGCCGTGGCAAATCGTCCGAAGGTCGTTGCACAAACCGCGGCGAGGCGGCCGGCATAGTTGACACCGAAGCGGCCGAAGCTATAGCAACCGATTCTTCACCAAAGCCGGTCGCAATCACGGTAATCTTCATCTCGTCGCGCATGTTGTCATCGATCACTGCGCCGAAGATTATGTTTGCATCTTCGTCGGCGGCTTCCCGAATGATTGTTGACGCGATGTTGACCTCATAAAGAGTAAGATCCGGCCCGCCGGTGATGTTGATGAGCACACCCTTCGCGCCCTGAATAGTAGCCTCCTCGAGTAGCGGAGAGGAGATTGCCTGCTGCGTTGCTTCTACCGCACGATTCTCTCCTCGCGCGCGGCCGGCTCCCATTAGCGCCATTCCCATCCCGGCCATGATCGACTTAACGTCCGCGAAGTCGAGATTGATCAAGCCGGGAACGGTAATCAGATCACTAATGCCCTGCACCGCTTGCCGGAGGACGTCGTCCGCGACTCCAAACGAATCAGCCAGCGAAGAATCTTTCTCGACCGTATGCAGCAAACGCTCGTTGGGAATTGTGATGACTGTGTCCACACATTCCCGCAACTCGCGCAGGCCGTGTTCCGCCTGCTGCATTCGGCGCCGGCCCTCGAAGTGAAAAGGTTTGGTAACCACCGCCACCGTCAGCGCTTCCAACTCGGTTGCAAGTGAAGCAATGATTGGGGCTCCGCCTGTGCCCGTGCCGCCGCCCAGACCGGTGGTAACAAAAACCATGTCGGCGCCTTCAAGCACCTCGATTATCTTGTCAGTGTCCTCGAGGGCAGCTTCCCTACCCACATTAGGATTGGCCCCGGCTCCCAGCCCTTTGGTGAGCTTGCTGCCAAGTTGAATTTTGATCGGCGCCTTTGATCTTTTTAAAGCCTGGAGATCGGTATTGGCAACGAGGAATTCTATTCCCTCGATGCCGGCTTCAATCATACGGTTGACTGCGTTACCTCCGCCGCCGCCGATTCCGATCACTTTAATCCGCGCACCAGTGATGGGCGGTTCGTCGTCGATGAAAATATTAATGCCTCTATCGAGTTGACGAGCGTCTCCTGCCATAGTTGTTTCCTCTCTTCCAAAACGAGAAGGCGTCCAGGCCTTCTTCCTTCTATGTTGGGTTGCTCGCGGCATGGGCATCGATATGTTGCGGACTATATCTTGTGCGACCGGGTCGAGAGCATACAACAACTTGTCAAAAAATACTACTGAAACGATTCCGAAACTTCGAAACAAAGTGTGTAAGCCTGCCAGTCGAGCCTCGCCGGCTCATGCCTGATCGCAGCTCGCTCGCTTGAGCACGACTGGCTACCAACGCCAGCCCGGCGGCTGCGGCCCAGGCAGGACTTTGAACGTCCTCAATCAAACCTCCAAAGCGATCTCTCTCGGGATAACCAACGCGAACCGGCGCGTCGAAAACCTGCTCCGCGATCTCAGTCATCCCGCTGAGCAATGCTCCGCCTCCGGTCAGCACCACTCCACTCGAGAGTTGTCTTTCCCAACCAGCGTCTTTGATCTCGTCAGCAACGTGCATCAAAACTTCTTCGGCTCGTGGCTGCAAAATGTCGCAAAGGATTTGTCGCGAAAGCTGTCTCGGCGCACGGCCGCCAACCGACGGAACATCTACTAACTCGCTGCGTTGTAGTTCGGAGAGCGAAGTGCTACAGGCACAACCTACCGTTCGCTTGATTTTTTCCGCGTCTGGAATTGGCGTTCGCAGTCCGAAGGCGATGTCGTTTGTGAAATGAGAACCACCCAGGGGAAACACTGCGGTGTGCTGCACTGCACCGCGTTGATAGATGACCAGCCCCGTGGTTTCAGCTCCAATATCCACGAGGGCCGCACCAAATTCTTTATCGTCGTCTGTTAGCGAAGCTTCCGCCGCTGCGAGCTGCTCCAGAACCATGTCGGCCACTATCAAACCAGCGCGATTTACGGCGTTTATGGCATTTTGCCTTGCCGTGACAGGGCTGGTGACAATGTGGACCTTGACCGCAAGTCGGGCCCCTATCATGCCAACCGGATCGTTAATTCCGTCCTGATCGTCAACAATAAATTCCTGTGGCAACCGGTCGACGATCTCCCGTCCAGCGGGAAGCTGAATTGCGCACGCTGAATCAATCGCGCGGCGGACGTCTTCCGGTGTTATTTCCCGGTCGCGTCCCGACACGGCTACGATCGCCTGGCCGTTGAACCCAAGAATGTGGGAGCCGGCCAAATTTATTGTTACTTCCTCGGCTTGTATCCCACTCATTCGCTCGGCTTCTTCAACTGCCCGTTTGACAGCATCTACCGCCGCCTCCGGATTAACGATCACTCCCTTGCGCAGCCCGCGCGCCTCGGCCTCGCCGATGCCAACGATATCAAGAAGTCCGCCTTCGCCCGCCTCGCACGCGATACACGTCACCCTGCTGGTCCCTATATCGAGGCCGATTGTGTGCTGGGTGCGCTTCGCCATCTAGTAGTGCTCCTTAACTAAAGCCACGTCCACGATCATTGTTTGCGCTTCGAATCCTTCGACTTGTCTGACTTCTTTTGAGAGGTCGATGTCTTGTCGTTGCGCTGCTTCCCGGTTTTGCTGTCCCCTGTTCTGGTTGAGTCAGCATTCGCCTTGTCGCGCGCGCTGCTAACAGCAGAATCGCGCTCGGTTTTCTTCTCGCTGGTAGGCGCAGTCGGGACGGTCGACAATGCCGGAGGGGTCGACAGGGCAGGTCCAGTACTATCGCTGATTGTATGGGCGCCGGAGATCAAACCAACAATTGCACGTTTGCCCTGACTGAGATCGATGTAACTGATAAGTGAACCGCGAGGTGTCTGTCGTTGTCCGTCGAGTACCTCGAGAGCATCTTTCAACCGCTTGCCGTGGTCCTGTGAACCGAGCCGAACTTCAATCTGTGAATTCTCTCCGGCCAACTGCGCGCGAATATCACGAAGGTCCATCAGGTTTACTTCGCTAACGCGTTCGGAGAGTCCGGCAGCGTCCCAGTCTCGCTGCAGCTCCAAAAACTTTTGCACTCGTTCGCGGTTCTCGGCCCGTGCCGCGTCGGAATCTTCCTCATTCAGCCCTCGCAGAAAGAATGCCGGCAATTGATCCGTTGGCAGCATCTCACCGAGTAGTACTGCATCCTCGTCGACCCAGCGAAAACGTCCTGAGGCTGTACGGACGACCGCGCGCGGCTCACGTTCAGAGACGCGAACCCGAATTCCATCCGGCAACACCCGCGACACAATCGCAGTCCTCACCCAGGGCAAGTGCTCCAGGCGCGTGTTGATTCCTTTAAGATCGGCTCTCCAGACTCCGGTCTTTTCAACTTCTTTGCGAACGATTGCTTGAATATCATCCGCCGGCGTTCGCGAAGTTCCCTGGACCTCCACCTTGCGCACTTGAAAGAAACTGGCCGACGCCGCAGCGCGGTAACCGGCAAAAAATAGAATGGCAATGACGATTACCATCACAACCTTGAGGAAGGCTGGAACATAACCAAGCAACGCGCGCAGGCGTGCACCCAGAGCTTCGCCGCCGCTTTCACGCGCGGCGGGTCGCTGAGTCACTGCACCCGAGCGGCGCTGGGAGGCGATTCCTGAACGGTTACCAACTTTGTGCGTGATGACTTGTTCTTTCACTTTGATTCCCTCCCGTTGGCTGACTCTTCGTCCGGCCTTCCAGTCGGCTCATCAGTTTGAGGCTTTTCTCTGGGCTCATTGGCTCGCCACAGCTCAACCTCGTATTCAAGATCTATTCCCTGTTCGCGTTTCACGCGTTCCCGAATCTCTTCAGCCAGGGCGAGCGCGTCTTCGGCGCGCGCACCTTCGCCTTCAGTAACAATAAAGTTCGCATGCACCGGAGAAACGACGGCACTGCCACGTCGCGATCCTTTCATACCCAAATCATCAATCATCTTGCCGGTACCCACGGTGCCGTCCGGCGGATTCTTGAAGAAACACCCTGCAGAGCGTGACCCGTGTGGTTGCGTCGCCATCCGGCGAGACTTCGCATCTTCCATGCGCGCGCGAATTTTTTCCGGATCGTCAGGCGTCAGGCGCAAAGTCGCGCCGAGTAACAACTCTCCCTCCTTGAATGACGTGTGACGATAGTTCCACTGCACGTCGGTGCCGGGGATTTCCACCACTCGTCCATCGCGCGCCACGCGGACAGTTTCGGTAACAGTGCCAATTTCGTGGCCATAGGCGCCCGCGTTCATCCAGAGCGCTCCGCCGACGGTGCCGGGAATACCGCCCAGGCCTTCTATTCCCGAGAGTCCCTGACGCCCCGCATCGATACAGAGCCGCGGCAGCGAATAGCCAGCAGGCACAGACACCCGCTCACCATCAAACTGCAGTTCACCCTTCAAGTCTTTGAGACTCAGGACGACATAGTGGTGATCGCCATCGTCAGCCAGAATGTTGCTGCCTGACCCCAGGGCCCGCCAGCCAATCCCCGCCTGGTCCATCTCGTGGACCAGGGACGCAGCCTTTTCTTCCGTATTGGGAGAGACCACCCAGTCAATTGCACCGCCTACTTTCAAACTGGTCAATTCTGCAAAACGCCGGCCGCGTTCAGCATTTACGCCGAGTCGCTTTGCGATCTGCTCCAGTGCGGCATCTCGTTCCTGAAATTCAGTTTCTTTGCTGGTCTCAACCATAAAATGTGCGCAAACTCGACAGTTTGCTTTACAGATAAATCTAAACTGTTTTCGCGTCACTTCGTTCGCGCAGTAGTTCCAACAATTGATCGCTCACTCGACTAACCGTGCCTGCTCCCAGGGTCAAAACCAGATCGCCGGGCTGCACGTGATCTCGCAAAGCGGCCGCGGCATTTTCCAGCGCGCCGACGTAACGAACATCCTTGTGACCGAAACGCTTTATCGCAGCTGTCAGCGTTTCGGCGGTGGTGCCTTCGATAGGATCCTCGCTTGCCGCGTAGATGTCGGTCACAAAAAGCGTGTCCGCGTTGTTGAAGGAACGGGCAAATTCCTCCATTAAATCGTGCGTGCGGCTGTAACGATGCGGTTGAAACAGCACCACGATCCTTCTGCCCCCGGAACCAATTTTTGCCGCAGCCAGGGTTGCCTTTACTTCTGTTGGATGATGACCGTAATCGTCAACCACCATTACGTCGCCTGATTCCCCTTTGAACTGGAATCGTCTTCCGGCCCCGGCGAAACTGCCCAGCGCTTCCGCGATTTGCGCGAACGGAACGTCCAGTTCAAAGCCGACGGCTATTGCGGCAAGCGCGTTATAAACGTTGTGCAAACCCGGCACACACAGTGAAATGTCGCCCACCACGTCGGCTCCGTGCCATACGGTAAAGATCGAGCCAAAGCTCTGGTCATAACGAATGGCGTGTGCCGAGATGTCGGCCTGGGCGCTCAACCCGTAAGTTATTCGCCGTCGTTCAATGTGCGGAATGATCGCCTGTACGTTGGGATCGTCCAGACAAAGAACCGACGCGCCATAAAAAGGGACGCTGTTTACGAATTTCGTAAAGCAAGCGCGCACGTCGTCCATGTCGTTGTAGTAGTCCATGTGTTCGCGATCGATATTTGTGACGACGGCGATTGTGGGCGTCAGCATCAAAAACGAGCGGTCACTTTCATCAGCTTCGACGATCATCAGATCGCTCGTACCCAAATGCGCATTGGAACCGAAAGCGCCAACGACCCCGCCTACCACAATCGTTGGATCCATTCCGGCGTGACCGAGCACTGTCGCCACCATCGAAGTAGTGGTCGTCTTTCCATGCGACCCGGCCACCGCCACCGTGTGGGGTTTCAGCCGCATCAATTCAGCCAGCATTTCTGCCCGCGGAATCACTGGAATAGAACGTCGTTGAGCTTCGACAATCTCGGGATTGTCATCACGCACAGCAGTTGAGCGAACTACAACGTGTGCGTCCCCTACGTGTTCCCCATCGTGACCTTCGGTAAACTCGATGCCCATCTGTTGTAAACGATCCGTCACGTTAGATCTCTTGGCATCGGAGCCGGAGACACGAAAACCCAGATTGATTAGCACCTCGGCGATCCCGGACATTCCGATGCCGCCAATGCCAACAAAATGGACGTGTTGAATTCGTCTAAACATAGAACTTGTCAGTAGTCAGTAGTCAGTGGTCAGTGGTCCGTGGCCAGCAGTTGTTAGGCTCCGTCTTTGGTCTTTGGTCTGCCTTCTGCTTTCTGCCTTCTGCCTTCTGCTTTCTGCCTTCTGCTTTCCACTAGCTCCTCAATCATATCGACCACCGCAGCCGCTGCATCACCGCGTGCCAGCTTACGGGTGGCCTGCTCCATAGCGGTGACTGTTTCCGGTTCGCGCGCGAGCGTTGTGATTTCCTGCGCCAGTCGGTCCCCTGACAGGTCCTTCTGGAGAATCATTTTTGCTGCGCCCGCCTTCTCCATGGCTTCCGCGTTCTTTCGCTGGTGATCATCAGCCGCGAACGGGAATGGCACCATGATCGCCGCCTTGCCGGCCGCAATTAACTCCGCGGTAGTTGTGGCCCCGGCGCGGCAAATTACCAGGTCAACTTCGCCAAAACTTGCAACCATATCGTCGATGTACCGCTTCACCTCGGCGCGTCCATTCCAACCACTGGCGAGGTAAGCCGTCCGTACCCGTTCGAAGTCGGCTTCTCCTGTCTGATGCGTAATTCGCAACGTGCTTCGCAATGGTTCTAAAGAAGGCAATGCTTCGATCATCGCCTGATTGATAGCTTGCGCGCCTTGTGAGCCACCAAAAACCAAAATGGAAAACCGCCCTATCCCAGTCGCGTCGCGCTCTCGTGCCGGAACTTCAAAGAACTCGCGTCTGACCGGATTGCCGGTGACAGTCGCCTTGCCT
>JALYSR010000111.1 GCA_030854715.1 Acidobacteriota bacterium | reverse complement strand
GCCGTCGATCGCGGCAATGACGAAGTTGCAGATTGGTTTCGCACGCTTCACCCTGCCATACTTCACAGTATCGATCGCAGTCTGAGAGCAGCACGCGAGGCCGGAATTCCAGCAATTGTTTGTGGCGAGATGGCTTCGACGCCTGCCTACGCAGTGTTACTGGTGGGGCTTGGGGCTACGGATTTGAGCATGACGCCGTCGGCTATTCCTCGTGTTCGTCGAGCTATCGAGGGTGTCAATTCCAATGAGGCCCGCGCGATCGCCGTCGAATGTCTCGACTGCGAGACCGCGGATGAAGTGGAGAATTTGGTTCGAGAACGTTTTAGCAGGCTTTGGCCTGACCTTTTTCCTCCCGCGAGCCTGCCGGCGCCCCGTCAAACACTCAATAAAACCCGTTAGAAACCCCTTTCAGTCCCGCACAACCATAGCCCCTCCCAACTCACGGTTTATTCAAATTGTTTTGAGAAATCCGCCTTTTTGGCCGTTTATTACCAGTGGAACATAACTTCGGCGAATCACGGAGTTGATGCCGCGCCCCAAAACGCAAGGTCGGGATTTTCCCGAAAAAGGTCGAAACGCCCATGAAAAAGTTAACTTTCGCCGCTTCACTTCTCATTGTCACCCTGGCGCTGACGGCGTCAGCACAGGTGAAATCAGTAGCAGCTGCTAACGGTCAGCCCACCTTGAAATCTAGAAACCCCACTCAGAATCCGGCGAGTGCCACTCGAGCCCGGGTCCTGGGTCGGAACGCAAAACAGAATGCACCCAGCGGAAACAACGCCGGCGCTGCGACTCTTCAGGCTAACGCAAGAGCGGATTTCAACAATCACACTGAGGCCGCTCGCATCCGACGCACTGGTTCTGCCGCGCCCGATGCCTCGAAAGTTGCAACTGTTAAGTTGACACCATCGGCTTCGTCTAGCTCGGCTGCGTCGCCTTTCAGCTCGGTGGCTCCTTCTACGGTAGCGGCTGCGCCAAGTCAGGTTTATCGCGTCGGCATTCGCGACGTGTTAGACATTCAGCTCATCGACAACCCAAGCAAAAACTCAACACTCTTTACTGTGCTTGACGGAGGGCTGCTGGAATACCCGTTAGCTGGTAGCCCGATTTCGGTGGCCGGTCTAACCACTGCTGAGATCGCTGCTTTGTTACGACAGCAGATTAAGATTCTTGACAATCCCGCAGTCGAGGTTAACGTTCGCGACTATGCAAGCCACGGGGTGAGCATCACAGGTTTTGTTGCGGCGCCGGGCATGAAAACTTTGCGCCGGGAAGCCGTGCCGCTTTATGTATTGCTCGCTGAAGCTCTGGTTCTTCCCGACGCAGCGCGCGCAACGATAACCCGGCAGGGCCGCCAGCCCATCGTTGTGGATCTTAAAGACGCGAGTCTTTCTTCAACTCTCGTGATTCCCGGCGATGCTATCAAGGTGTCGGGCATGACGGCCGCGCCCGCTGAGTTCTATTTCGTTGGCGGTGAAATCAGCTCTCCCGGGCAGAAGCCTTACCATGCTGGACTCACTTTGACTCAGGCGATACTTGCGAGTGGCGGGGTGAACAGAAGCGCGGGCACCCAGGTGCGAGTGTCTCGGCAAGGCGCTGATGGGCGACTGGTAACGCAGGAATACAACTTACGAAAGATTCAAACCGGGAAGATCGTAGATCCCGCGATACAAAAAGACGATCGCATCGAAGTAAGAGCAGGGAACTAGGTCTCTTCTTCAAAGATAGTTAAGGGCGGCTTTTCGAGGCCGCCCTTTTTTTGTTGTAACGCAAACTGTTAGTTTGCGGCTACTGACACTTATAATGCGAGCTTCGTAAAGCGAATGAAAACTCCCTCCACAAACCTGGTCCAAGTTTTGATTGGCAAGTCGATAATCGAGACCCTGCTTGTTGGCACGCTCGCTGTTTTCACCTTTCTTAATCTTTTCCCTCCCTTCTTCCACGGCTGGAGCGAACTAACTGACACAGGAATATCGGGTTGGGTGGTTAACAATGCCTTGCCCTGGGAACGCGTCGAGGTGCAGTTATTTGTTGACGGCCAATTCGTGGCAACAAGCGTGGCAAATCGATCGCGTCCTGACGTTTTGGCAGCAGGCTGGTCCCGAGACGAATGGCACGGCTACACATTTCCGCTCGTCTTGCTGAAGGCAGGCCGGCACGAAGCATGTGTTTACGCTCTTCACGACAGCGGCGCAGGTCGCCGGAAGACTTTGCAAATGGTGGGCGATCCAGTCGCGTTCTTAGTTGATGCCAACGGCAGACTGTCAAAACCGCCGGCATCGAAGTAATTCTCAATAATATGTCAGCTAATCGTGAAAACCTGGAAATGCCAGTCTTAAGCACTTCAGTGAAGACGCTTGCGCTTTGGGAGATTGCCTCGGTGATCACATCCTGCCTGATCGCCGAGTGGGTGGTGCTCGCGTTTGTCGGCAGAAGCAAATTGATCCTCGCTATTCCTATTTTGTTGTCACTTGGATTAATGGTTTTGTCCCATCGCGAGCGAGGCGAAACACTGCGAGACGTCGGATTTCGGAACGACAACTTTTTCGCCGCTTGCCGATTGCTGCTGCTGCCCACGTTGGCGGCTTTGCTGGTGGTGTTTGCGGTGGGTTGGTTTATGAACCACTCGATCCGCGCCCAACCCTTAAGGGCGCGTTTTCTATTGCTGCCGCTCTGGGCCTTGTTTCAGCAGTACGCGCTCAACGGTTTCATCAATCGCCGGGCTCAGCTCAGGTTTGGGAAAGGGTTGAAAAGCATACTTGTGGTTGCCGTACTTTTTAGCCTGCTCCATCTCCCGAACCCAATGCTGGGCGTTGCAACCTTAATCGGAGGTCTCATTTGGGCTGCCGTCTATCAGCGCCAGACAAATCTTTTCGCCTTAGCGCTTTCACACACCATAGCCTCTATCGCCCTGGCAATGGCCCTTCCTCCGAATCTACTCAACAGTTTGCGGGTAGGCTTCAAATTCTTTGGCTAGGCCCAATGGCCACGGGTTTAATCGGGGCATTCAGGCGCTGTACGCGTTGAACACTGCTTTGGTATACTCTCGGGGCCTTGCAAGAGAACAGGTCGGGCGGTCGCTGCTGGAACCTTGAGTTTCTAAATCTTAATTTGAGATCTCAGATTGAGATTTAAACTCGAATTCAATTGCTCAAATCTTCAAGTTTCGGATTAAATCTGAGAAACGCGGGCTTGAGTCAACTCCAGGAGAGGAAAGTCCGAACACTACAGGGCAGCGAGCCCGCTAACGGCGGGGCGCCTGACAATCTCGGATCTGAGATTTCATGTGAGATCTGATATCTCAAATCTGAGATCTGGGATTGATCGGGTGACGACAAGTGCAACAGAAAATAAACCAGCCTACTGGCCTTTGAGATCTCGAAAGGGATTCAATAGGATTCGGATTGAAGATCTGAAATCTGAAAACCGAGGTGATGGGTGAAATGGTGCGGCCCGCGAGGGCTTAAAGTAAGAGCGCACCGGCGTATGTGGTGACACATGCGGCCAGGCAAACTCCTCGCAGTGCAAGATCAAATAGGGAGGCGTCAACAGGGCTGCCCGCCCGAATCCTGATTACTCGGGATACGACCTCCGGGTAGATCGCTTGATCCAATCTGGCAACAGTTGGACTAGATGAATGATCGCCATCCCGATGCGAAATCATCGGGATACAGAATTCGGCTTATAGACCTGTTCTACTTCGCTTGGCGTTAGAGGCATTCCACAGCTTCACCACCACCTGAAAGAGAGGCGCGAGAGATGGCGAATCGTAAGGGAGTTTTCATTGGGGCGTACGTCCCCAATCATTTGAAGGAGTCACTACGCCGGCGCGCTGCGGCTGAGCACCGAACTCTATCACAGGAGATTACGCGCATCCTGGAAGAAGCGGTGCATGACAAAGGTTTACCTCCGGGCAGCGTAGACCGTCGCACTCGGGAATCAACTCCACGTCGTCGAGTCACCGACCCCGTACCGCGGCGGCGAAACGTCGATGTCACATACGCGCCGGGAGCGCGCAAGTCAGACAACGATAAAAGCTAGCGAAGCCGAGACACTGGGGAATAGCCTTGAAAGTTCTTGTCATTGCTGCCCTGTTCGCTCTCCTGTTTCTACTCGTTTATTCCAAGCTCTATCCTTACCTCCAACTACTAAAGAAGATCGTGGGTATCGCGAAGACGATGGTTGAACCTCAGTCCGGCGCGCGCAGCACCGGCAGAAGTTCCTCCGCAAAAAGCGAAAGTAAGTTGGTACGTTGTGTGAGCTGCGGCACCTGGGTGCCTGCCGAACGCGCGATTGCGCCAAATGCGGGGCCGGCGGTTTACTGTTCTCGCGAATGTTTGGAGAAAAAGTCTGATAACCGAGAAAGAAAAATCGCCGGTTGAGTCAGTATCTGAATTCAACCTCTCTGTGCAACCTCCGTGTTCTCTGTGTCTCGGTGGTAGGTGGTTGTCAGGCGTTCATTCATAACGGAGACACAGAGAACACGGAGGTTGCACAGAGAAAACTACTTTACTTACCCGCCGCAACTTCCTCAGGTAGCAAGTTGCCCGCTTCGTGAATCGCTTTGTCGGTGTCTGTGAGGTAAAGAATAATAGTGCCCACGACAAAGAATATTATTAGCGACAGCAAAGCCTGCCGATAAGAATTCGTCGCCGCAACCACAATCCCAAAAACCAGCGGGCCCATCCACGAAGTGCCACGCTCTGAAACCTCGTAAATCCCAAAAAAGGAAGCCTCTCTTCCGGCTGGAATCATTCGTGAGAAAAGCGATCGCGAAAGCGCCTGCGATCCGCCGAGCACTACGGCAATGACGGCGCCCATGATCCATGCCTCGGTCGTCGTTCGAAGAAAGCCGTATCCGTAGATCACGACGCCCGCCCATAAGACCAACGAAATAAGAATCGCGTTCTTTGTTTTTATCGCGTACGCGAGTCGCTCAAACAACAGGGCGCCGAAGATCGCCACAAACTGCACCATCAGGAAGATGCCCAATAGAAAAGATTGGTCCGTCTTCAGGCCACGCGCGATGAAAAGCTCCTGAGCCATGAAAACTGAAGCCATGCTAATCACCGTTTGGATTCCGTCGTTGAAGAACAAATACCCGATTAGATACTTGAGCGTATGCCGCAGACGGGCCAGTTCCCGGAAAGTTCGGCCCAGTTCGGAAAACCCAACGGTCAAATAAGTCTTACCCCGGGGCAGTGATCTTTCCACTGCTCGCGTTTTCAAAGTGGCGAATGTTATCAGCGCGAAACCGCCCCACCACACGCCGGCTGACAGTAGTGAGATGCGCACGGCCATCAAAGTATCGATTCCCAATCGTGGCGCACTCTTCACCAGCAGGAAGTTCAGACCAAGCAAAAGTC
>JALYSR010000096.1 GCA_030854715.1 Acidobacteriota bacterium | reverse complement strand
AAATAGGGGAGCGTCCTCTGGCCCATAAAAACTTAGGCCTTTGTAAGGCGTCTCCGGCCACAAATCAGATTTGGTAGTACTTAACATTCTTCCACGCCTACGACATCTGCAACGTTCCCAGCGGCATGAGGGAGAAATTCTCATTCATTTCTATTTTGACGGGATCAACCTTCGCTTCAAACCTTAACATCGGAGGGCAGTATGTGCTGTAAGTCATTGCTAACGGCCAGTGTTGCTTGCGAAGATGATCCATAATCCGGTATACGGGCCATCCTTTATTAAGGAAGTAATAAAGGAAAGACAAGCCGAACCGAAGCGCAAATACATCGGGAACTTTGGTCTCTGTCCCGATAAAGCCGCAAAACAAGAGTTCTCCAGTCGCTTCAAGAAATGCTCCATGCGACTCTCCGATAGCTGTATTGCATCCATTCAAAAATACTACACACGTTGATTGCTGAGTTGACTTTGGAATCACGGTCTCTTGGCGGAAGTCAGTAATCGTGATTTCGTCATCTTCTCCAAGAGCAAGATTAGAACTATTTGCATGACAATAGAAATATAGCAATCTGAGGCCCTCACCCTTAGTCTGCCACTCTTTGTAGAATTGCGTGCTAGAAGCGAGAGGCTCGCCGAACTGACCCAGCATCCACTTTGAGATCTCGTCCTCTGGCGCTGTGAGGTATTTGGTTGCGACGTCGAAGGCAGTTTTGTGGACGACCGACAGAACATGTCGCAGATCAGCCGGTTCAGGCTCATTTAGACCTTCTGGAAGAATCCTAAAAAAAACTGATGACAACTTGTATTTGATGCACCAAAAGCTATCAAACACTTCCGTTCCATGATCTTTGAACTCGCTCGGGGGCCGATCGCAAATCAGCCCCCAAGGTATATGTATTAGACTGTCAACAGTGAAACTAATTTGGCCCTGTTTTCCACGCTCTTGAAGGCCTGCGGTTTCCTTCTTGAGCCAGTCCCGAATTCGAATCGCATCAAACCCGTCCCCCGGATGAAACAGAGCGGCATATAACTTATGCCCAGACTCTGCTACCTCATGTACCTCTTGCTCGCAGTCCACCAATAGACCATCATTATTCATGCCCTTATCCATCAACCGCTGAAGTGCATTGCGGACATCAGTCGCCCTGTCCTTCAGCAGTTTCTCGGGCACAAAATACGGCGGGTGAGGTCGGCCCTGATAATTCCAAACGACTTTCAGCTTGGGCTCTCTACCCGGCCGTTCATCATCCCTGATATCGACTTGAAAAACTTCAAGATCGCCCATAACCATTTATGACTTGGATGCGTAGGTTTCCATGCGTGCAGTTTCGTGTCCAGGTGGTATTTCCGCGTAATTGAGTTGGTAAGGAAAAAGCTCGTGGGAATCAGTCCTGAGAATGTCCCACGATCGAATCTTATTGTCACCAATGCGATAGTATCGGGTCCAAGAACCGGTGTTGATATATCTTGCGTGCGGCAAGTCACATACCGGCTCGTGGGTGTGCCCCATGATAACTGTGGTCAAGCCCTCGCGCCCGATGAGGTTTTTAGCAACACCTTTTAGTGCTTTTGTCTCGTCAACATCATAAGCGTTGACAAGAGTCAGGTATCCTGAAGATGCAGAGATACTTGAGCTGTCGAGATAAGACTTCTCGAAGACGGGAAAGCCGTCTAGAAGATCAATGTCTTCCGATAGAAACTCTAGCAGCGAGTTTGATAACTCCACATCCTGAAGATACATAGTCAGCGGGCGGTCAGCGCAAAATCCCGCTTCTCGCAACTTTGTGGTAAATGATTTTCGCTGATCACTTGACAGCTTCTGCAAGGCTCCGAGGAGTAATGAAGCGGTCGGATTTCCTTCTCGTCGTTCCGCGTTTAAGAACCCTTGAGGATCAGTAATTAGACTACCCAACAGGTATCGAAGTATTCCCCAAATCGCAACAGATGCTTTGATTGGACCATATCCACCTCTGAGAGCGGAAACCCCAAATATTCTCAGGAATCTACTGAATGGCTTTACGTTGTCTACAAATGGGTAATTGGAATCGAGTTTGTTCAGGTACTTTATGAGAAACCGAGTGCCGAGGCACTCATACAAACGCTCCTGACCAGTTTGATCCTTAAGAATCGGCGGGTTGTGCGCGTCCCAGTAAAGCCTTTTGCCAGCGTGTGTACCTATGGTTGCATCATATTCGTCAACGAAAAAACAATTCGTCGGGTCATATTGATTTCCGTGTTCAATCCATACGCTTGGCAAGGAGTTCGGATGATAGACCTGTTCGAGGTTTAGGAAAATCTGGGCCTTTAACTTTGGATTTTCTGAACAAATTTTGTTAATAAATTGCTCTCGAACTTGCGGCCAGAAGAAGTCTGCATCGTGGTTCCCAGGGTTAATAACAAGTCTGTTGTCTACCTTGACGGCGAGGAAATGGGCCAAAGCTGCAAAAACTGAGGAATGATCGTTACAGATAGCTTCCAGCTTTGCCAAAGACTGTTCTTGGGTAAAACACAGCGGTATTCCGAGTGGAGTAACGGCCTCCAAGTCCTTTCCCTTCCACGGCGGGGCCTGCGCAAAATCAAGAAAGTCACCATTTATCACTAATTCCACGGGAGATCCCGCCGATCCTATATCCGCAAGGAAGTCTAGGAGGCATCTCTCCAATTCTGCGTCACAGTCGTCAAGCGGACCTGCACCGATGTGCAAATCGCTTATTACAATTGTTGCTGTTGACATCTTCTGTCCAACTGGCACGTTGATTCGAGTTGTAGCGATGACTGAACCACGTCTCGGCGGCGTTGCTGGATCCTAAGGCTTTGACGACCAACCGGTTAAGAAGTTGGAGTTTTGAGTCAAGAGGGACTCAGTTATATCGATGTGGTTGCAAGGCCGGGAGAGCATAATATGCCCAATCTCAAATTTCAAGGAATTGTGGTATCTCTCTGAGGCTTAGTTCCATTCCGATAGTCGGTTTCCTCAACCTTCACCATTTACTATGTCTCGTCTCGAAAGATAGCGGTACGTCCATTCCTACCTCTCGCGTGACGTTCGGGAGGAAATGTCAAACAAACCGTTTTGCTGCGCCTGATCGTGGAGGGTTGGATGATATGAATATTGTGAGAGTGTCTCAATGAAAGTGCTTGGAGAGGCTATCGCGTGGTCTAAGAGGTTTCTGGACATCAACGTAAGAAACAGGGCACAGGATCGCGCTTGGCAATTAATGGAATGTTTGGGATTGAATTCAATATCTGTAAAACCAGCATATCGGTTCAAGCAAGACAACCATTCGCGATGAGGAAAAATTGCGGTGATATAAAGCCAATCGTAGAACGCAGTTTTAGGAGTGAGCGGAAACGAGAATCCTTCAAACTCGAATCCAATTAATTTTCCTGACTCTTGTAGCCGTGGATCGCGCTTAGCAGTCCTGGCATCTGTACAATAAAGATCTTTGTACGGACCACCTCGCTCGAAAATCTTGCTTCCTTGAAAGGCGCACTCCAGAGGAATTTCTCCAGCGTCTTTGTTCTGAACCTTGAGGCTAAACGCGCTGAGGCGTTGGC
>JALYSR010000088.1 GCA_030854715.1 Acidobacteriota bacterium | reverse complement strand
CGTGCCTGAAGTGAACATCTGACGAGCCACGAGTATTTCTTCTTCACTTAAAGGCTCCAGGGGCTCCTTAATATAAGGCTCCTGCTGGCCGGAAAGCGCCATGAAAAATCTCACCAGCGTCTGCAGCTCGTTGGGCGAAAAATTAAATGTAGGCATGCGCGCCTTCAGATATGGACGCACGCCATTGCGATCCAACCCAGGCTGCGGCTTCAATTTGTCGGCGCCCGCGCTTGTTGTCCCATCAGTCTTCGCTGGTCCCTTACTGGCAGTATCTCCAGTATTAGCCGTAGGACTCGGTGTCGGTTTAGCGGGGCTGGCTGCCGGGGATGCCGCTATAGGTTTTTGCTCAACAGGTACCGGGCCTTTTTGATCACTTAACGACGGATCGTGGAGAAAACGAAGTAACCAGTTTGGATCGACACGCGCGCCTTCGCTTGTCAGTCGGGGTGGTAGCAGGTCCTTGCCTTCGGGTGTCGTGTAAAAAGGAACGTCCATTAAAATTGAACGCTGGCCCACTTGGATTTGGTGACAACCCATGCAGTTATACTTCTTGATTACCCACCATCCGGCCTGCACATCCTGACGCCGCTGGTCCTGCGGATCGTAGAACAGAGATCGCGGGACGTTTGAACCTTCAGTGCCGACGCTTCCAATTAGAAATGTGGTTAGGGCGGTGCGCCATTCCGGCGTCAGGAAGGGCTTGGGCATTCGCAGCCGATCCTTGGGATCCTTCTCTTTGCCTTGATCGTAAATCGAAGGCTGAGCCAGCTTATGCTCGAAGAATCCCCGGTGGTTGTACCAGGGTTTTTCCTGGTGCTCGCCGTGGAGGTTGAGCGGATCGTGTCCTTCTTCGGCGCTCTTCGTTAACAAGGCAAAGTCTAATCTTTCGATCGGAGTTGCGCCCTCAACAGTCAGCTCCTTGCCGATGCGCTGCTCTTCTTCAAATCCCTTTATCTCATGACAACCAGCGCAACCGTATTGCTTGATCAGCGCCTGGCCTTTGTCCTTCAGGTTCGGATCTTCCATGAAGGAGGCGTCCGGATACGAAGGTGGCGCGGAGAGCGAGAACAGATAGGTTGCAATGTCTCGCGCATCACTATCGGCGAGCCGGAAGTTTGGCATGACCGTCATGTTTTGAACCTGCAGCTCGGCGCCGTCGTTAGGGCAACGCGAGTGCAGTTCAGTATCAGACACGAAGGGCTGATTGTTCTTAGTGTAATCTTCCGCCGTGAGATCGCGTTTCTCTTTAGGGCAATATGGCGCCCAACGCTCGCGCGGATTGTGAATCCAACGCACGATGTAATCGTAGTTTGCCTTTTCACCGACGCGCTGAAGATTGGCAGCGAACGTGCCGCCGACCGGGTTGTCTGCCTCCCCGATCGAGTGACATGCGAGACAGCCGCGCGTTTCAAAAAGCTCTTTACCGTGTGCCGCATCACCCCGAGGCTGCGCAGGCAGTTTGCCGTCGAAACTTTGCTGCCAAAGGTACGCCGCAATGGCCTTAATCTGATCGTCACCATCACGGTCAACACCAAATCTCCAGAACGTCGGCATCTTGGTGCCCGGCCGAAATGCCTGTGGGTCCTTTAGCCAAACAGGTATCCACTCCTTATGCAGCTTGAGCCGGACATCTTTTAAGTTTGGTCCAATCTTTTTCTGGTCCTGCATCAAATACTTCGACTGAAGGTTCAACTGATCCTTCCGCGCCGCCACCAAACTGTTACTGACGCGCAGAGATTCGGCATGGGCCAGCAGCCTTTGCGCCTCAGCGTCATCCGCTGCCTGATTGGCCGCTTCGGTATCCTGACGAATCTGCTTTTCGTTAGCGGTGATCTGATCTTCGAGTTGCGCCGTGTTCTGCCGCGATCCCGATAGCGCGTCTGCCTCGCGATCGAAGCCCTCATAACGGTGGCAGCCGACACAGCCTCTTACGTAAAACAGATCGCGCCCGAGATTCAAAGTCTCCGCGCCCTGGGTCACACGGTCTTTGCCGTGGCATTGCTGACATCCGGCGTCTGTATTCTCTTTCTCAAAAAGCGGCCACAGCCAGAATTTGTGGCGTCCGTGTCCCTTTACTTCGCTGGTGGTGGCGCGGCCGTTACCCCAGTGACAACTTGAACAACCGAAACGCTCCGGCGTGTGAATCTGTAACAGTTCCCTGTTGGGATGACTGACAAACGCTCTCGCCAGACTATCCGGCTTTTTGCCCGGGCCATCCGGCGCCAGGTCTTCAGCCTTTATGTCCAGTGGCTCGCGAATGCCCACGTGGCAAACCTCGCAGCGGTCAACCACATTCGCTGCATTGACGCTTATCTGATGACCAAGGATGGAGTAGTCAAAGTTGTCCATCTTGCGGACGAGCCCATCAATCTGGTTGGGACCTAATCCAATCAAGTGGTGCTTCAGATAATCGTCTCGCTTTTTGGCAAGTTCGGTAGGTTCTTTGAGGAGTTCCGCCTTGCGACCGAGAAGCCGGGCTTTCTCTTCCCGCAGGTCATTGAAGAGTTTCTCAAGCTGATCGTAATTCATTTTCTGGGTTGCAGTTTTCCCAGAGCCGTCATCAGCAGGCAAATCTACCTCGACTAACTCCGCCCGCTTCTCCTGCGCCTGCTTGCGATATTTATCCTTCGCGTTAGCAGAGGCGATCTCAACGTTGTAGTTAATCACCGTGAGCTTGCCGCGCTGATTTTGGAAAGGTTCGGTCGCCGCATCAAGCTGTCGTTGAACTTGCACGACATTGTGGTCAATCTCGGAGATCTCCGGCTTGACGCGTTCCAGCGCCCCCTGTGCTTCGCCGTCAAGCGTTTGGTATTCAGGGCTCTCTTTCACTTCCTTTTCTGTCTTGCCGGCTTGAGGCTTGATACTCTTCAGGTAACGGGTGTAGCGGCTAACAAACTGTTTCTGAATTCCCTTCCAGGGGCGTTGGCCCAACGCTTCGTCATAGAGTGCCCAAGCCAGGGAAAAAGTGAGCAGCAACGCACAGATCAACATGATGCCGCTGGTAGAGCGACTCACGATCGGATCGTGCGTTGGAGCATCGGGCTCTTTTTTTACTAACGACTCGGTCTCAGGCGTCTCAGCCACTCAGGGTCGTTCCTTCCCGCTCGTCCTATTCAGCTAGATATTGAACCAGGGCGTCACCCAAACATACTTAATCGTCAGCGCCAGCCGCAGCGCCAGTTTTACCGGCATCGCCAACAACACACTCACCGCGAAAAACTGAAAAGTCACGTATTGCAAAACACTGGTGCGCGCCAAAAGTTTTCTCTCAAACTCGTCCTTGGGAAACAGGCGCAGCGGACGTAGCGAAACGCGTTTGAAATCCACGGTCATCAGCCAATGAAAGAACAAAGCTCCCACGATGTAGAAGCCGCTCACCACCAGCAGGCCAAAGATAAACTTCCAGGGATTAGCTGACAGAAAACCAAGGTGCAGCAGCTTGCCGATGCGACTGGTGGCAATCCAATCGTGGAGGTCGACGTTTTTGTCGAACACGACGGCATTGTGGTCCCACGTCTGACCGGGCCAGAACCAGATCCAGCCGGGACCGCGAATAAAGGTCCCGATAACAATCAGGAGGATCCACATCAGAAAGCCCCAGCCAAACATGCCAATCGCAAAACGCCTCTGCCTCAGCGTGTAATAACCGTTCCCCAGCGGATTTGAATCAACGTAAGGAAAAACCATCAATCCAACCATGATGATTGACGGCATTACCACCCCGGCAATCCAGGGATCGAAATAGACCAGCATCTCCTGCAATCCGAGGAAGTACCACGGTGCCTTCGACGGATTCATTGTGAGGTTGGGATTGGCGGGTTCTTCGAGTGGAGCGTTGAGGGTTATTGACCAGATAAACAAGATGACTGTTACGATTACGGCAGCCAGAAACTCAATGCGCACGAGGTAGGGCCAAACGTGAATCTCGCGCGCCCAACCCGGTCGCCAGGGTTCTGCCTTGCGGTGATGGCTCTTGGCCAGCTTCGGATCTTCTTCCAATTTCTCAATCAGCCGATCATTTGCTCTCGATTGCTTGATTCCCAGCCAGGTAAAGAATGGGACGAGGAAAAGCATGGCAACGATGGGGACATTGTCGGGTGCCGACGAGATGGTCCATAGCTGGTGCCAGTCCTGAACGAAGAAAACGGCGAGCACGACGACGAGGACGACCACCCCCAGGGTTATCAACTTACCTTTGCTCAATTTGAATCCGCGCTTCGCCATCTCGACTACTTCTTCTTCACCGCCTTCATCTCCGACTCAAGCATTACCGGAGCCGGGCCGGAAATGCCGCCATCCTTGCGTATGCGCCAAAAGTGCACCGCCATAAAGATGGAGGCGACCAGCGGGATGCCGATGCAGTGCCAGATGTAGGACCGCAAAAGTGCGTTTGCATCGACGATGGAACCGCCCAGCAGTCCGAAACGAACGTCGTTGAAGGGAGTCATGCCGAGCTGAACGCCAAAAGGTCCCTCGGAGCCAAGCATTGGCGTGGCGCGGGCCATGTTCGTTCCCACAGTGACCGCCCAGAAACCAAGCTGATCGTCCGGCAACAGGTAACCAGTAAATGACAGGAGGAGCGTCAGCACTAACAAGACTACGCCGACGCCCCAGTTAAACTCGCGCGGGCGCTTGTATGAGCCTGTAAGCACAACGCGAAACATGTGCAACCACGTGGTGATCACCATCAAGTGGGCCGCCCACCGGTGCATGTTTCTGAGTAACTTGCCGAAAGGAACGTCGTGCTCGAGATAAAGAATGTCGCGGAAGGCGTCAATCTTAGTTGGATGGTAATAGAACATCAGCAACACGCCGGTGAACGTGAGCACGATGAAGAGATAAAAAGTGATGCCACCCATCCCCCAGGTGAACTGGTAGCGCACGGCGTCACGATTAATTTTTGCCGGATGAAGGTGAAGGAAAACATTGGAGAGCACTGCCAGGGAGCGGTTGCGCGGATCGGATCGATCATGTGAAACGCGAAAAATCGACTTCCAAAGTTGCGTATCCTGAACGTCTTTGTAGGTCTTGGCTTCCTCGATGGCCCGCGTCTTGAGCGCAGTTCCACCTTCTTTGACTTTCTCAAGCAGGCTACCGCCGGTCTCTTTGCCGGTAATCAACTGCTGCGTAGCTTTCTTGTCAGGATTCTCGTCCATGAAACCTCGTTAAGCTTGGCTAAAGAACTAGAGTGGTATGTAAGCCCCGGGATCATTGAATTCGTTTTTCTCGCCTTTGGGCCACCTGTAAAGTTTGGCTATGTCAACCACGATTTGGCCCTCGGCATCGAGCTCAACATGGGCGCGATCCATCGGGCGCGGTGCCGGGCCCTCAAAGTTGATTGCCTCGCTGTCGTAACCGCTGCCGTGACAGGGACACTTAAACTTATTCTCGCTCGCCTTCCAATCCGGCGTGCAGCCCAGATGGGTGCAGCGGGCGTAGATCACAAAAATTCTGTCGGAAGTCTTGTCGACCCAGATGCGATACTGCTGTTGCCACTTGGTATCGACGCCAAGCGCGTAATCGGCAGGAAAGCCCACGCGAAATACGCTGGACGGTTCAAGAATAGAACGCGGCAGGAAAAACCGGAGAAACATCAAGAAGCTCGTGACCAGAAAACCAGTAATGCTCGCCCAGACAATCCTCCGTCGCATTTTGTCGACGGGTGGATCTTGGGTGCTCTCGACAACCGCGCCAGGAGTCGATGGCGGAGTTTTAGCCGCAGGCTGCAGTGGGGGTTTAACAGGAGCAGCCGTACCCGACGGCTCTCCAGCCTTTACCGTTTCGCCGGTTTGCGGAGTAGTAGCGCTGTTTGCCGGTAAACCCTCATTTGCAGGACTATCCACAGAAACTTAATCCTCTTGTCGAACAAAATTCGGCAAATACACTTCAACGCCGCCGCAGAGAGCAAACTATACAACTCCCCGCAATGCAGGGATCACTCTCTGCGCAAGTACAATTATTTGCCTATACATTAAGAACGCCGTGCCAATCACAACTTATAAAAGGGGCTCGGTGCTGATATTTATACCCTGATTCCCAATTTACTGGCAAGAAATTTCTAGGTTAGACCTCACGACGCAGTTGGGCAACGAACGCGCAGGGCTTTAGGGACAATCTGAAAAGTCGCGGGAAGACAGCCCGGTAGTTCTCCGTCTAATTCAATCTCTATGTGCTGATCTTTATTGACCGGCCTGGCTGTAACCTTCGCTGCCAACGCATGTCCCACGTCGGGCATGCTCAGATGCTTGCCCAGATACAAGCGAGGGGCGTTCGCTAAAATCCTGGCGGCTCCCAGATCGCCAATACTGATCACGTCAAATTTGCCGTCAGTCAGTTTCGCCTCGGGCGCGATCTTCATGCCGCCGCCAAAATATCGTGCGTTTGCGATGCAAAGATTTGCCACCGTCATAATCAGCATCGAATCGTCGTCCAGTTGAACAATGACCCGAGTAGCCGAGGTCTTTAACGCGGTTTCTAACATAGCGGCGCCAAATGAGATTCGGCCACTTAACCACTTCGGGGCTTTCGTGGGTAGCCATTCACGACCGCCCGCTTTGACTCGCGCAATTACTTCCGCACTCATGCCAAACGACGCTACGCCGAGAAAGTAGCGCGATTCGTGGTTGCCATCGTCATTAAGGAAACTCGCTCGACCCACGTCGATCTGTCTGGTTTGGCCTTCGCGAAGAATTCTGGCAGCGTCGCTTGCTCGAGCCGGTATACCAATCGTCTTGCGAAAGTCGCCGCCGGTGCCACTAGGAACGATTCCTAATTCGGCATCCACTCCGGAGTTCAGAATCCCATTTGCTACCTCTGAAATCGTGCCATCGCCACCGCAGGCAATGATCAGTTTTGTTCCTTTCCGGGCAGCCTGAGCGGCCAACTCAATTCCCTGACCCGGGCTTTCAGTGAATTTTGGGACAAATGGTCCAAAGTGCGTCGCAAGTGCGCTCGCAATCTTTGGCCAGGCGTCGCGAGTAGAGCCGCCTGCGGATTCGGGATTGATGATGACTACGGTTGGTGACATTTGGCTTGTTTAAGGGCTGGCCGTAAGTGCGGGGGCAAGGGGGCAAGCCACCCTTCCCTACCCAGAGATTCAGATACGTGATTAGGATGTTCTAGGCTTGACAGCCTTTCAGTCTATCCTCTAGTTCCAAGTTAGAGCAGCTCATGGTTGGGAAGGCGGGCACGCGCCCGCTCTTTCTTCGGTCTCCCAAATCTGTCGATCTTCCTCTCCAAGCTCTGCAATCTTGCTCATCACAAGTTCTGATATCTCTTTATAAGTCCGCACGTGATCTTTTTTTGACAAGTAGTCTGTCAGATCAATCTGTGGCCCAAAATGTATCCGAATCTTTTCGCTGCCGGTCCAGTTGCCCAGCACTTGCTTCGGCAGATCATTTCCCAAGCCGGCAATAAACACTGGTATGACCTGTGGCGCAGCGTCCTTGATCAGTTTGCCAATGCCCGGTTGTGCCGGCAGGTAAGAATAAGGATCCGGACTTTTGTTGCGCGTACCCTCAGGATGAAAGCCAATTACGTTGCCCGGGCCATCTCTGCAAAGTCTGGTCAGCAGCCTGAACGAAAACTTGTCGAAAGCGCGTTTCTCCGGCAAGGGGTTTTCGCCGGACGCGAAGAAGGGCGGATACATGGACCACCAGCCCATTACAAGATTTACAAACAAACCGAGAGGCGAGTCGTAGAAAAACCGCCCGCGCACCGGGAAGAAAAGTTGTTTGCGCCATGAGGTGTGGCGAAAGAGCACGGTGGAGACCGTGTACATGTCAAAAAAGGATCGATGGTTGGCTGCCAGCAGGATGGGCCGGTCGCGTCCAGCGTCAACCATATTTTGCAGACCATACACCCGCATTAGGTTGTAGGTGGAGAGATGAATCCAGCCGGCGCCGAAGATCGACTGGCACCATGTCCAGAACCGTTTCCAATTCCCCTGGTTCATCCGGCAAACCAGACGAAACGCGAAACGCTCGAACGACGATAGTACGGCAAACTCTTCCGGCGTGGGTTCGAGTGACGGTCCAAAGTCCAAAGTCCAACGTCCAACGTCTGTGTTGCCTCGGTCCGGGCTGGGCCGGGAAACAACCTTCGGCTCGGGACTTTGGACTTTGGACATTGGACGTTGGACTTGATTTAGTCGACCGAAAAGTATTTCGCTTCCGGATGATGGACAATGATCGCAGATGTCGATTGTTCGGGTTCCAGTTGAAACTCCTCACTTAGTTCGACGCCGATGCGTTCCGGATGTAGCAGCTCAAACAATTTTGCCTGATCTTCGAGGTTTGGACACGCCGGATACCCAAAGCTGAACCTTGAGCCCTGGTATTGTTGGTGAAAGAGCTTCCGTACGTCCTCCGCATCCTCACTTGCGATCCCCAATTCTTCGCGAATTCGCTTATGCCAAAGCTCGGCCAGCGCCTCCGCGCTTTCCACGCCCAAGCCGTGGAAATAAAGATACTCAGCATAATTATCTGATTTGAACAGCTCCTGCGCGTATTCGCTGGCCCGACGTCCCATGGTCACGAGATGGAACGCTGCCACGTCCATGCGGCCGGACTCTTTCGACGCGAAGAAATCCGCCAAGCAAAGATTCTTGCCGGAGGGCTGGCGCGAATTTTTCCCCGAAGGCTGGCGCGGGAACGTGAAGCGCATCCGCTCAGTTTTCTCATCCTCGTTATAGATAATAAGATCGTTGCCCGAAGATTGCGCCGGAAAATAGCCGTAGACAACGCGCGGTTGAAGAAGCTGCTCACGTTTGCTTCGTTCCTTCAACTCCTCATAGATGGGCCGAACCTTTTCACGGACAAGTGATTCATACTCTTCAACCGGCCGGCGCCCTTGTTTGAACTGCCATTGACCCTTAAACAAAGCCGTTTCGTTGACGAATGAGAAGACGTCGTCAGGAGAGATATCGTCAACCACGCGCGAGCCATAAAACGGGGCTTTCGGAATCGAAACATCCTGGCTCACATCCGAGCGAGTGGTGTGCGTTGTATCGCCTGCGATTTTTGTTGCTCCTCGTGGCTTTGCCCGCTTACTGATGCCGAGCTTCGCTTCTTCGCCAACACGGTCTTCCACGTCTTCGGGCGTTTCTCCGTCTTCACCAGAGGCCGCCGCTGCTTTTGCCAGGTCCGAGACTACCTGCTCTACATTGCCGCCGACCAGGTTGTCCATTGTGTGCAGGCCTGCAAACGCATCGCCGGCGTAGTAAAGGCTGCCTTTATAAATTGACTTGAGATCCTCGTCGACGTAACGGCGGGTCAATGCAGCGCCCCCAAGAATCACCGGCACCGTGATGCCGCGTTCGTTCATGAGGTCGAGATTGTCCTTCATGATGAGCGTAGATTTTACGAGCAGACCACTCATGCCGATGGCGTCCGCGTTGTGCTCCTCCTGCGCCTGGAGAATATTGTCGATCGGTTGCTTGATGCCGAGGTTGATGACCTTGTAGCCGTTGTTGGTAAGAATGATGTCGACTAGGTTTTTTCCAATGTCGTGCACATCGCCTTTGACAGTCGCGAGCACCAAGGTACCCTTGGCAGTAGCGCCGCCTTTTTTCTCCATAAACGGTTCAAGGAAGCGCACCGCTGCTTTCATCGCTTCGGCTGACTGCAGGACAAACGGCAACTGCATCTGGCCACTGCCAAAAAGGTCCCCTACCACTTTCATTCCATCGAGCAATATGTTGTTTATGATGTCGAGCGCGGGATGCGTCTCGAGGGCTTTCGTCAGCTCATCTTCCAAGCCGATCTTTTCGCCGTCGATAATGTGATTCTTAAGACGCTCTTCAACCGTGTCACCCTTCGACGCTTTCTTTGCGGCCTTTGCTTTGACGTTTTCGAACAACGTTGTGAACCGCGTCAGTGGATCATAGGTACAGACGTCTCCATCAAACTGACGCCGGTCGTAGATCAAGTCACGCGCGACTTTCAGTTCCTCTTCGCCGATTCGATTCAAAGGCTCAATCTTGCTGGCATTGACTATCGCCGCGTCGAGCCCCGCTTCCACCGCGTCGTGCAGGAATACAGAGTTGAGTACGACACGGGACGCGGGGTTGAGACCAAAAGAAATGTTCGAGACTCCGAGAATTGTGAAGCATCCGGGAAGCTCTTTCTTGATCCGGCGAATCCCTTCGATTGTTTCAAGCGCATTGCGACGGTCCTCTTCGATCCCGGTTGATATCGGCAATGCGAGCGGGTCGAAAAAGATGTCACCAGCCGGAAGCTTGAATTCGCCAGTTGCTTGCTCGTAAGCGCGTTTTGCGATCGCAAACTTCCCGACTGCGGTGCGCGCCATTCCCTCTTCGTCGATTGTTCCGATGACAACGCTTGCGCCATAGCGCTTCGCGAGTTCGATAACTTTCGAGAAGCGCGGCACGCCATCTTCGTAGTTAGTCGAATTGAGTATGCTCTTACCGCCTGCGTGCTGCAGGCCTGCTTCCATTTTCTCCCACTCTGTCGAGTCAAACATCAGGGGCAGCTTGATGTTTGTCACCAGACGCGAGGCGAGCTCGTGCATATCCTTTTCGCCGTTACGGCCCACGAAGTCGACGTTGACGTCCAGCACGTGGGCGCCCTCGCGTTCCTGCTCTTTGGCCAAAGCGACCAGGCCATCCC
>JALYSR010000045.1 GCA_030854715.1 Acidobacteriota bacterium | reverse complement strand
GTCGCATTCTTCACTGGAGGTGGTTTCGAATGATCATTGGGCACAAACCTAAACGTCAGCTCATTAGTTTTGCCCAACTCGACTCCCGCGACATAAGGAAACTCCTGCATGTAGCGGCGCGGCGAATCTGCTTCAAGGATGGACATGCCGGACGTGTCATAACCGATGCTGCGCCTCAAGCCGTAACGCGCAAACTCTTTCGCGATGTACTCCGCTGCCGCGTTCGCGCCGCTGCTTCCGGTCCTGCGTCCCTCTAACTTATCGGAAGCAAGATATTCAATGTGGACGCGAAGTTGCTCGACGCTCGGAACGTTCGTTGTTTGAGTTTGTTGTCCGGCGACCGCGATAGAAATCGCAGCGATCAAAAGCAGAAGAAAAGCCCGCCGAGGAAGTGACTTGTATTTCATATCGAATGTTTCTGTCGCCCTCTTCGAGGGCTTGGTTCGTCCTCTCAACTAACCCTGGGCTCATGCCCCGGGGCTACTTTCTGCCGCGCCTTAGGCGCTGATTGAATGCCTTATTCAACCCAATCCGCGATGAACACGTTTGTATCGCCGCGAATTTTCGCGTTGCGATTTGAGGCGAAGACAAGTTTCTTCCCATCCGGCGAGAACATTGGAAACCCGTCGAAGGTTTCATTGAAGGTGATGCGCTCCACGCCGCTGCCGTCTAAATTAATCTTGTACAGATCGAAATCGCGCCCTTTCGGATCGGCCATATTGGAAGCAAAGATTATTCGTTTGCCGTCAGGAAAAAAGTATGGCGCGAAGTTGGCTTTCCCGTTATGCGTCACCTGGCGCTTATTAGATCCATCTGCATTCATCACCCATATTTCCAGAGTGGTTGGACGAATCAGATTCTGTTTCAGCAAACCCACGTAATCCCACTTCTCTTTTTCCGTTCGCGGGTGATAAGCGCGATAGACGATCTGTTTGCCGTCATAGGACCAGAATGGACCGCCATCGTAGCCGAGCTCAGTCGTCAGGCGGCGCACGTGTTTACCGTTCGAGTCCATCGTGTAAATATCCAGGTCGCCGTCACGCATTGAAGTGAATACGAGTTTGCCGCTCGGCGAGATGGTGGTTTCCGCGTCGTAACCTGGCGTGGTGGTCAACTGTTTCAGATCTGAACCATCGGGGCGCGCAGTGAAAATATCGAACGTCGGATAGACGGCCCAAACGTAACCCTGCGAGAAATCCGGACGTGGTGGACACTCCCGGGCTCCCAGATGAGTTGAAGAGTAGAGAATGCGACGGCCATTCGGGAAAAAGTAAGAGCAGGTTGTGCGTCCGTTTCCGGTCGATACCATGCGGATATTGCTGCCATCCAGGTCCATCGTGTAAATCTGGTCACACTGTCGCCCATCACGCGTCGACTGGAAGATTAGCTGCTTGCCATCCGCGGAAAAATAAGCCTCAGCGTTTTCTCCTCCAAAGCTCAGCTGCTTTATATTCCGGAGATGTTTCTCCTCTGGAGCCGGGGGGCTGCCGGTTGCCGGAGCGGTGGTTAGCCTGGTGGTTGAACTTGCGCTGTATGAGCCGAGCAGGGAGCAGACAACTGTAACGGTTAGTAATGCGGTGATTAGTTTCACTGGTTGATAAGTCCGCCTGATAATTTATTTGGAGAGGGTTAGAGCTTTGGAAATGAGTTCATTCTGCTCCAACTGATGTATCGAATAAGAGCCGGTTGCAGGACTCGCTGAAGCGCTTCGACCAACGTATACTGGGCGGTCACACGCCGGCAAAAGCGCCTCAAGACGCGGCTCAACAAACGTCCAGCCGCCCATGTTCTGCGGTTCTTCCTGCGCCCAAACAAGCTGCTTGGCCTTCGGATAATTAGCGAGCAGTTCGCGCAGTCTTATCAGTGGGAAGGGATAGAATTGTTCCAGCCGTAGAATTGCAATGCGTTCTTCGCCGGTTTTCTTGCGCGCCTCTATCAGGTCGTAATAGAGCTTGCCGCTGCAAAGCACGACGCGCTCCACCGCGCCGGGATCCTTTATGTCAGGATCGTCAATTAGCGGTTGAAACCCTCCACTTGTTAAGTCGTCGAGCGCGGAGGCAGCGGCTGGAAGACGCAGCAGACTCTTCGGCGTTATAACGATTAGCGGCCGCTCCATGCCGGGCCTTACCTGGCGTCGCAAGAGATGAAAATATTGCGCCGGCGTGGTTGGGTTACACACCTGGAGATTGTTCTCGGCACAAAGTTGCAGGAAACGTTCCAAACGTGCGCTTGAATGTTCCGGGCCCTGACCTTCGTAGCCGTGCGGCAGAAGCATCGTCAGACGCGAAGTCTGCTTCCATTTATCTTCTGACGCAGCGATATATTGATCGATGATGGTTTGCCCACCGTTGCCGAAATCGCCAAACTGCGCTTCCCACATCACCAGGGCATCGCGCGCGATAACCGTGTAGCCATACTCGAACCCGAGCACGCCCTCTTCCGAAAGGGAACTGTCAAAAACTTCGAATCGGGCATTCGGGGCCGAGGGGGATCGGAGCTCAGCCAGTGGCGCCCAGGATTTTCCAGTTTGCGTGTCGTACAAAACGGCATGACGCTGGCTAAAAGTGCCGCGTCCGGAATCTTGTCCGCTCAAACGCACACGCGTGCCTTCGGTAACCAGCGAACCAAAGGCTACGGCTTCCGCAAACGCCCAGTCGATCGGTGCAGCTCCGGACCCCATCTTCGCGCGGCGCGCAAGTTGGCCCACCATCTTGGGATTTACGTTGAACCCTTCCGGCACCACGGCAATCTTTTCAGCAATGGTTTTGATTAGCTCAGCTTTAATTCCGGTTTCAACGACGGTTGACCCGTCAAGCTCATCGCTTGGGGCGAGCTCAGTCGGCTTTTCTTTACCGGAGACAAGTTCTTTGGCGCGGGCGAGCGCATCTTCATAACGCCGGACACGCTCGGCCATCAGTTCGGCTAACTCGGCTTCGGTGATCACGCCCTCTTTGATTAGCCGCCGTGAGTAGATAGTCCGCACGCCTGGATGGGCTTTCACGCGAGCGTACATCAACGGTTGGGTGTAGCTGGGCTCGTCAGTTTCGTTGTGGCCCAACTTCCTAAATCCCACCACGTCAAGCACAACGTCCTTATTAAACTCCTGTCGATAGTCCAGGGCGATTTGCACCACTCGATAAGCGGCTTCGGGATCATCGCTATTGATATGGAAGATTGGCAACTGCGTCATCCTTGCGACGTCAGTTGAATAAATAGTTGAGCGACCGGCTTCGGGCGAAGTTGTAAAGCCGATCTGATTGTTGATGATAATGTGGATTGTCCCACCCGTGCGGTAGCCCTTGAGACTGGCGAGGTTGAGAGTTTCCATCACCACGCCCTGTCCTGCGAAGGCAGCATCACCATGAAGCAGCACGGGCAAGGCGAGATCGATCGCCTCCTCGCGGCCCTTTCCAAGGTGACCGCGCATGTCGTCCTGTTTGGCGCGCACCATTCCTTCGACTACCGGATCGACAGCTTCCAGATGGCTGGGATTGGGCGAAAGGGTTAACGCGACTTTTTTCCCGTTAGTTGCCTCGCGCTCACCGACCGCACCCTGGTGATATTTCACATCGCCTTCGTCGGCGGGAAACGATGGATGCACGGAGCCTTCAAACGATGCAAAGATCCGTTCGCAAAAGTGACCCATCACATTGGCGAGCACGTTTAGACGGCCGCGGTGGGCCATGCCCAGGGTGATGTCTTCGACGCCGCGTGCCGCGGCCCCTTCGATCAACTGATCGAGCAGGGGAATGATGGTCTCGCTGCCTTCAAGTGAAAATCTCTTCTGGCCCAGATATTTTGTGTGCAGGAATCGCTCAAACTGCTCCGCCGAGATCAGTTTCCATAGCAGTTGTTTCTTGATTTCAACGGGTACGGGTTGCGGACGAACGAATTGTTGGCGAATCTGCTCTCGAATCCAAACCTTTTCTTCCTTGCTTTGGATGTGACGATACTCAATTCCCACCTTGCCGCAATAGGCGCGTTGGAGAATATCGAGGATCTCGCGCAGGGGCGCGATCTCGGTTCCCGCCAGACCTCCGGTAATAAACTTTCGATCAAGATCCCAGATTGTTAGGCCGTAAGTTTCAATATCCAGCTCCGGGTGATAAAGAACCGGCATTGCATGCAGCGGATCGATGTCGGCAATTAGGTGTCCACGCACGCGGTAGGCATTGATCAACTCCATCACGTGAGCTTCCTTGGCGGCCTGCTCGCGCGTTATGTCTCCCGGCAGGAATGCGGGATTGCGATCGATATTCCAGCAGAAAGGCACATGGGCGATGCCGAGGTCGACAAAGATGTCGTCATAAAATCTTGACTTCCCAAGAATCAGTTCGTGCACGCGCGCCAGGAACGCGCCTGATTCAGCGCCCTGAACAATGCGGTGATCGTAGGTGCTGCTGATAGTGATTGCTTTGCTGATGCCAAGTTGCGATAGGGCCTCCGGCGCCATCGCCTGGTACTCCGCTGGATATTCAATCGCACCAGTGGAAATGATCACCGACTGCCCCGCCATCAAGCGCGGCGTAGACGACACGGTGCCGATGGTTCCCGGATTTGTCAGCGAGATCGTGGTTCCCTGGAAATCGGCAATCTGAAGTTTGCCTTCACGAGCACGCTTTACTACGTCGTCGTAAGCTTCCAGAAACTGGGAGAAGCGAAGTTTGTTTGCGTTCTTAATATTAGGAACGAGTAGGTTACGACTGCCATCCTTTTTCGTAACGTCGATAGCCACCCCCAAATTAATGTTGGCGCGTCGCAGTCGCGCCGGAGTACCGTCAACTACACTGTAGCCGTCGTTGAGCTGAGGAAATTCCTCCAGGGCTTTCAGCAGGGCCCAGGCGATTAAATGTGTGTATGACGCTTTGCCGCGATCGTTTTCCTGAAGATGTTTGTTGATGAGACGACGGTTCTCGTCGAGCAGCTTTACCGGAATTCGGCGTTGCGAGGTGGCCGTCGGGACCGAAAGACTCGCCTCCATGTTCTCGACAATCTTGAGAGCAGAGCCACGAATAGGAATCGCTTCGACCGGTTCAGCTTCGGCCGCTTGTTTCGTTTCGGCGGCTGGGGCTGCAACCTTTGCCCTGGCCGGAGCCTTTGCGGTACTTGCCGGTGCGCTTGCTACTGCTATTTCACGTTGTCCATTGTCAGTCGTGCGCGCAGCTTCAGACTGATCGACCGGGGACGAGACCGTTCCTGAGGAGATCGAGGACGAAGCAACCTCACCATTGCCCAACAACTCCGTGAAGTAGGCGCGCCACGATTCGTCGACCAGCTCCGGATTGCTGCGAAAGCGGTTGAGCAGTCCTTCGACGTAGCTCGCGTTGGGGCCAAAATTTTCGGCGATAACTTCAGATAAATCGCTTGTGACTTTCTGACTCAAGTTTCTTCGCACCTCTTGCTGGGCAAAATAGGACAGATAATCCAGACGCTTTCGACGGTTCCTCGCGGCGTGGCTTTTGTAATAGATTAGCACCTTCCACAGCGCTTTGCATCCGGCACAAAAAAGAAGGCACGGACAGAGAAGAATGTCTGTCCTACCGCTTAAACCGGTGGTATCTTAGGCGGCCACTTCGGTCAGCCGGCAAAACCACAAAATCATGAAAGAACAAGAACCCCGTCCACGCAAACGCTCCCGTATCGCAATTCCTTGTCTGGTGCTGATCGCTCTGCTAAGCGCCAATGCATTTCCGGCTGGTGCTGGCACTGTCGATCAGCCTTCGATGACTGTCATTCTGGTGCGTCACGCGGAGAAAGCAATCGTGCCCCCCGAAAATAAAGATCCGGATCTTAGTCCCGCAGGTTTGGCGCGCGCACAGGAACTCCGGAGGATGTTCGGCGACACCGGCATCACCGCAATTTACGCGACGCAGTACAAACGCACACAGCAAACCGTAAAACCCCTGGCAGAAAGACTCGGGCTCCCGGTTACGAAAATTGATGCGAAAAAGACATCCGACTTGGTGAAGCAGATTCGTTCTCGCGGTGCGGGCCAGGTGATCTTTATTGCCGGGCACAACAACAGTGTGCCGGAAATTATCGCCGCGCTTGGTGGTCCAAAGTTACCAATCATTCCGGAAACGGAGTATGACAACCTTTACATCCTGAACGTTCAGAGCGATGGCTCTGCAAAACTCGTCAAGATGAAATACGGAGTTCGATACCAGCGAGCGGACAGCAAATGGGAAAGTAGGCAGTAAGCAGAAGGCAGTCGGCAGAAGGCACTAAGCAGAAATCCGACCGTAAGGAAGGGCGTGCTCGAGAAGGAGTAAGAAGGGGCGATGAAAAAACGCGAATCGAAAAGTAAGCGACTCACCGCAGCAGAGCCGGCCTCAGCAGCAAACAGCCTGGACCGCCGAACATTTGTGCGGCTCGTTCCGGCGCTTGGCGCTGCAGCGCTTGCGACTCCGCATTTGAATATCGCGTCTGCTTTGGCCCAGGGTCCGACGCCCGCGCCCACTCCGCTTCCTTCACCTTCGCCGTCGCCAACTCCTTTGCGGGTGTCGAAAGAAATGTTGCACCAGGCTGAGAAGCTCATCGGAATTGAACTCACAGATGCCCAGGAAGCCATGGCGCTGCAAAATGTCAGCACGAATCTAGACCGCTACGAAACTCTCAGAAAAATAGACGTCCCCCTTGATACCGAACCGGCCACTTTGTTTCATCCCGCACTGCCTGGCAAGAAGTTCACTGTTAAGCCGAGCAAATTCAAGTTGAGCAAAGTTGACCTTCCCAAATTTAGCTCCCCCGGTTCACTTGAAGAACTGGCGTTTGCCTCAGTGTCCCAACTCGCGGAATTGATCCGCACGCGCAAAGTTTCCCCCGTTGATCTAACCCGGATGTACCTCGGGCGTTTGAAAAAGT
Source organism: Acidobacteriota bacterium (assembly GCA_030854715.1). GTDB lineage: Bacteria > Acidobacteriota > Blastocatellia > Pyrinomonadales > Pyrinomonadaceae > PSRF01. Next base: position 48,350 of record JALYSR010000045.1, on the reverse strand, counting down.
ATGGTCCAAAGCTCAACTGCGTCGTTACGCTGACCGAAGACCTGGCATTGGCGCAGGCGGCGGAAGCGGACCGCGAAATCAAAGCCGGAAAATATCGAGGGCCGTTGCATGGCATTCCCTGGGGAGCGAAGGATCTCTTTGCCACGAAGGGAACTCGCACGACCTGGGGCGCCGAACCTTATCGCGATCAAGTGATCGACTACGATGCCACAGTTGTAGAACGCTTGCGTGAGGCGGGCGCGGTTCTGGTTGCAAAGCTTTTCGATGGGCGCACTCGCGCAGGGCGGTCGCTGGTTTGCCGGCATGACCAGGAATCCCTGGCAGGTGGAGGAGGACAAGATTGGTTCGAGCGGTTCATCGGCTGGTCCAGCTTCCGCCACAGCGGCGGGACTCGTAGGTTTTTCAATCGGCACGGAGACACTTGGCTCGATCATTTCGCCCTCATCGCGTTGCGGGGTCGTTGGACTGCGACCGACTTACGGACGTATCAGTCGCTACGGCGCAATGGGACTGAGCTGGACCATGGATAAGATTGGGCCAATCTGCCGCGGGGTTGAAGATTGCGCGGCAGCGCTCTATGCCACCGCAGGACCGGACGGCAGAGACCTCACAGTCGGAGATGTTCCTTTCAGTTGGGACGCTACAAGACCGTTGGGCAGCATGAGAATAGGTTATTTGAAGACGGAGTTTGACCAGCAACAGGATCCGGAGCGAAAGGCTATTTATGAGCAGGCCCTCGACTCTTTGAAGTCTGCCGGCGCAAACCTCGAGCCGATCGAGTTGCCGAAGTTTTCGACCGGGGCTTTGCGCATCATTCTCGTGGCCGAGGCTGCCACTGCCTTCGACGACATCACCCGCGACGGCCGCGTCAACCAGCTCTCCGGACAAGAGCCGGGCGATTGGCCCAACACATTTCGCAGCTCACGTTTTATTCCGGCAGTGGAATACATCAGGGCACAACGCGCGCGCAGACTGCTTATGCATGAGATGGACGAGCTTATGTCGAAGTGGGACGTTTTTGTTTCGCCCGCACCAGGCAGCGCCAGTTTGCTGGTGACCAATCTTACCGGGCATCCGGCAGTCGCCGTTCCCTGCGGATTTCCGAAAGGCCTGCCGCAATCGATCATGTTTACCGGTGGACTATACGACGAAGGATCGCCGCTGAGAGTTGCGCTGGCTTTCGAGAAGACGACTAACTGGCACACGACGCATCCGAAGCTCGATTGGGCTTGATTCCAGCGTAATCTTTTGTGAGATATTCAGGTCTTCGTAGCGGGCTTGCTCACGTGTTTCCAATACCACCCAAAGGCCGCGACAACCGGCACAATAACAATCAACTTAAACAACAATAGCAGCAAGCCCACCGAGGTGCTTTCATAACTGAGTGGTTCTTTGAAGCGCACTGTTTCATTCACCTTGAGCCCTGGGACGGCGTCTAAGAAATGCCAGGAGTAGAAGTCCCTGAGGGCCTCGGGAGATATCTTTTGCGCTGTGGGACCCTTCAAGTTTAATCGTCCATGGTCAACAAATACATACGTTACTGACGAGAAAAACAATACCGCGATAATTAGAAGATTGAATGCGTAAGCAATGGGCGCAAACCTTCCAATCATACTCTGCAACCATGGAAGAAAGCGTTCGCGGTTTTTCTCGGTAAGAACTGCTAGCGACCCACCGGCGAGGAGCACAAGCCAAACCGCAAACACAATCATCTGGGCCCAGAGTTTCAGATTGTTGAGGATAATTGGAGACAACCAGTAGAAGGCGAGAATAGGGATGAAGGCAAGGAACACCCACCAGGCAAAGCGAAAATAGGCGGAAAATATCTTATTGATAAACTTGTCTACGGATTTGAACCGCGCGGAGAGCACACCTGAGGTGACTATGATCACCATGACAACGCCGTAGCCGATAATGCTTCGCCAGCTCGCTGTCATCAGAAAGCTTACCACCCGCCAGGCGATTACGGTGAACAGGCCAAAAGCAGCTACGGCGAGAATGATCTCTTTCTTCGTCGTGGGCTTCCGCGGCGGGGATTTCTCCTTCACTAAGTGGTCACTCCAATCTCAAGTTAAATCACAGACTGAAATTCGTGTTACTAGTCAGCAGACGCGGGAGATCCAGAACGAGCGCAACCGTGCCATCGCGCAGTTCGGTGGCTCCGGCAACTCCATACCAGCGTCCAGCATGGCGGCCCAGGTTCCGAACCAGCACTTCTTTAGTTCCTTCGACAGCATCGACGAGAAGAGCAATCATCTTAGTGCCGTTGACACTCTTACCGCCCGCTCGTTCGTGAGGTAATTGGACAAAGACTATGTGCGATTGTTGGCGCACACCATTTTCATCTGGCTCCTCCGGCTGCCCAAGCAATTCACGCATGGAGACCAACGGCAACTGATCGGTTCCGAAGGTTATTTGTTTGTCCTTTTTACCTTTGGTCGTGGCCGATTCATCAACGACTTTAACGGCGGCCGCCTGGCTGGCCGGTATGCAATAGCGATTGGCTGCGCAAACAAACACCGTCGCCGAGAGGAGCCCAAAAGTGACCGGCAAGCGAATCTCAAACGTGGTCCCGCGATCTAGTGCAGACGAAACCCGCAGCTCGCCGCCCACCTGCTCGACGGCAGTTTCAACTACATCGAGCCCCACGCCACGTCCGGATATGTCTGACAGGGAAGCGAGAGTTGTGAATCCGGGACGAAAAATTAGTCGCATGCTTCGCTCGAAATCAGGTGTGGAGTTAGGGTCGACAATTCCCATTCTCTTTGCGGCATCAGAAACCAGCATGGGATCGATGCCGCAGCCGTCATCTGCAACAAACACGCGCGATTGACTTCCGTCGCTCAAGGCTTCAATGCGGATAAGTCCACGCCGTTGCTTGCCGGCGAGGGAGCGCGCTTCAGTATCTTCAATGCCGTGGTCCACAGCATTGCGAACCAGTTGAATGAGTGGATCGGCAATCGCATCAGCGAGCAACTTGTCGATGCGAAGCTCGGTCCCGATAACGTCAAAATCGATGTCTTTCCCGGAAAGGCGAGCTGCCGCCCGTCCTGCACGTGCGGCGCGCTCGAGCGTTGGTCCCAACGAAACCATGCGCAAGTTGATCAGATCCGCTTCGAGACCCTTGAAAGAGTTTCTAATTTGTCTTTGCAACTTCCCAAATTCTTCGCCAGTGCTAGTCGACGCCGGCGCTTGTGCCATTGCCAGGTCGAGAGCGTTCACGGTCATGCGAAAGAGTTCGTGAGTCGAAGAAATGACCCGATCGAGCTTGTCGAGGTCTGCGCGAACAAAGTTTGAAAGCGAGGCAAGGGAGGTAGTACCCGGAACTGTTGAGGGGGCCAGCTCGGAGCTATTACCGAACCTGGAATTCCCTGCCGGTAAAACTTCACTGAAACTCACATCAGAAAAACCGGCCACGCGCGCTTCGAGATCTTGAGCCTTGGTTGGGCTTGCATAGACAACGCGGAACTTAATTTTCTCGGGGTGTTTGTCGTCAACTGCGGGCGAAGTGGAAATTATTTCTCCACAGTCAGCCAGGTTCTCTTTGAAGCAGAAGAACTCTGCATCGAAACTGGCAAGGTCAAAGCGCGCGAACACCACAAAGAGCGGAGTGCCCTCTTCTACGATGCTCACGAGACGATGCTTTTCAGCCTCGGTTAGTGTTTCCCAGATTTCAAAGGGAACATTTTTGAGAATCGCTTCCGAGTCGGTTCCGGGTTTTCCGGTGTTGCCCGTTCCACTTTCGGCGGCGGCTCGAAGTTGTTCAAATAGATTGCCCCGAGCGGGCTCGGCGATTCCCGAGGCGGCGAGTGTAAGACTTTCCGCCAGGGCATTGGTGACGCTTTCGCATGTATCCAGGACGTCATCATCAAGTAGAGTGCGTCCGGCTCGAATAGCGTCAAGGAGGTTTTCAAACTGGTGAGCGATCTGACTCACGGAGTCGAGCCCGCTCGACGCCGCCGAACCTTTCACACTGTGCACGTGTCGAAAGATTTGATCAATCAATTGGCGAGACACGCGGCCATCAGCTCGATTTTGCCGCAACTCGTCAAGGTCAGCGGAGACCTGCTCGACAAGTTGTTCGATCTCTATCAGGAATTCGTTTTGAGCCTGGTCCACGAAAAAGATAGTAAATGTTGAACAGTAAATGGTAAATAGAAAACGAAGATGGAGTTCATCGGCAGACTCCCTGACGGAAAAGCGCGATTCCCCCAAGGCTCGATTGGAAAGACCCGAACTAGAGTTTGAAAGGGTTACGCAGAAGGAGGCGTCGGCTCATCATCAGTTGATTCTTCCGCTTCTGATGCCGAATCGCTTTCCGATTCAGTCTCCGCTGATGTCTGTTCATCTTCAGATTCTAATTCTTCCGCATTAACGTGTTCCTGGGGCTGTTCCTCATCCAGATCACGCTTGATGGCGTCGAGAATCCCATTAATAAACTGCGTAGCTTCGTAGGTTGAAAAGCGGCGAGCTATCTCCAGCGCTTCATTGATAGCGACCGTACGAGGGGTCGGTTCGTGGAGGAATTCGTAAACGGCGAGGCGGAGAATGTTGCGATCGACGATGGCCATGCGCGGGATACGCCAGTGTTCCGCGCGCGAACGAATGCGCTCGTCGAGAGCGTCGAGGTGCGCAAGAGTTCCCGCCGCGAGCCGCGTCGCGAATTCACGCGCCGCTTCCTCCGTCTCGGAGTCGCCCAGCTCGGCCCAGTAGGTTTTGAGCACCTCATCAGGGACGGCGTCGGCAACATCAGCCGCAAAGAGCATTTGCAAGGCGCACTCACGCGCCTTACGTCGCGAACCCATAATACTCTAAGGATGAAGGCGGAAGGATGAAGGATGAGCAGACGCTTTATCCTTCATCCTTCATCCTCCATCCCTCATCCTTTTTCAAAAGCTTCCTTGTAAAGGTTTACCAATTCCACCGCCGTGGTGGCGGCTTCAAATCCCTTGTTCCCCAATTTGACGCCCGCGCGATCGATTGCCTGGTCTATCGTGTCCGCAGTTACCACTCCGAAAACTACGGGCACTCCCGTTTGCAACGCCGCTTCCCCGATACCTCTGGTTACTTCGCCGGCGATGTACTCGAAGTGTGGAGTCTGACCACGAATAATTGTACCGAGGCAGATGATCGCATCAAACTTTCTCGAGCCGGCAAGCTTGAGAGCCAAAAGCGGAATCTCAAAAGCTCCCGGGACTTTGTAGATCGCAACCAGTTTCTCGTCGGCTCCCAAACGCTCAAGAGCATCGAGCGCACCGTCCACGAGGCGAGAGCTAATGAAATCATTCCAACGACTGGCGACAATCGCGAAACGAAATTTCTGAGCCTTGAGATGACCTTCGTGAATTACTGGCTGCAAGAATGCGCTGCTCCGTTTGGTGTATCTCCTAAACTTTAGACGCCGTTTCGCAGTATAGGTGATGCGTTTCAGAGCGGCAAGCGAGTGGAATTTGTAGGACAGGCATTCCTGCCTGTCCGTTATTTATGCATCGAGGGACAAACAAGAATGTCTGTCCTACATCATGTTCCTTTGAAAACAGGTTTACGCTTTTCCAAAAACGCACGCGTGCCCTCACGCAGGTCCTCAGTTGCAAAGAGGCTGGCGAAGAGTTTTGTTTCCAAAGCAAGCCCTTCCCGGAGCGGTAACTCGGCGCCGCGAATAACAGCCTCCAGGCAGGCGCGAATAGCGAGCGGAGCAAGCAAGGCAATCTCTTTTGCAAATGCCTCGGCTTCAGTTAGCAGGTCTCCTGTAGCAGCGACGCGATTGATCAAACCGATCCGAAGGGCTTCCTCGGCGCGTACCGTTCTTGCTGTCAGCATCATTTCGAGTGCCCGCCCTTCCCCAATCTCGCGCGCGAGCCGCTGCGTTCCACCATAACTCGGGAGTAGGCCGAGCTTTGTTTCAGGCAAACTGAACGTTGCGTTTGGCAAGGAAATTCGAATGTGGCAGGCAAGCGCTAACTCGCAACCACCGCCCGCCGCGATTCCATTGATTGCAGCAATCACCGGGACCCCGCAGCTTTCAATTTGATTACAGAGTGCCTGACCGCGCTCAGAAGCTTCGTGCGCGCTCTCTTTATCGAGGGCCGTTAGCTCAGCGATTCAGTACCGGCACAGAAAGCCTTTTCGCCGGCGCCGGTGAGAATGATTGCACGCAAGTGAGTTTCGTTATCGAGACTATTAAACGTATCGCTCAGCGCGAAGATCATCTCCCGCGAGAGCGCGTTAAGTTTTTCAGCCCGGTTGAGGCGAATGATCGCGAATGATTCACGCCGTTCTGCACTGATGAATTCTGACTCCATTGTTTCAACTGATTGAGAGATTTGTTACCTGTGGGGCTCGCTCTTACTGGGACCGCGGGCGTCTCGCCCGCTTCCGTTGAATGCCACAACGTCCGCGTTGTCGGATTCAACTATGTTGAGTGAACCTGTCGCTTGAGGCGGGCGGGGCGCCCGCGGTCCCAGTAAGAGCGGGCCCGAGCGCTCTGGCTAGTGCTACACCAGCTTCATTGGCGTTGGATTCTTCGGATCTTTCGTGTAGTCGTAGAATCCGCGTCCCGACTTGCGGCCATACAAACCCGCCAACACCATGCGCTTCAACAATGGCGGCGGCGCGAACCGTTTCTCACGAAATTCATTGAACATGATTTCGGCAATGTAGTAAGTCGTATCCAGGCCAACAAAGTCCCCCAATGTAAACGGTCCCATTGGATAACCCAGGCCGAGTTTCATCGAAGTATCAATGTCAACAATCGAGCCAACGCCTTCTTCGAGAGCACGAATCGCGTCGAGCATATAGGGCACGAGCAAACGATTGACAATAAATCCGGTTTTGTCGCCGGCGCGCACCGGCACTTTACCAAGCTTTTTACCAAACTCGATTGCCTGTTCGTAAATAGCGTCGTCTGTCAATATGGTTTTTACAACCTCTACCAGCTTCATGATCGGCACTGGATTAAAGAAGTGCAGACCAATGAAACGTTGCTGCCGTTCGGGTGAGGTCGCCGTCATCATCTCGGTAATGGAGATTGACGAAGTGTTGGAAGCGAAGATAGTTTCCGGCTTACAGATGCGATCGAGCTCAGCGTAAGTGGTTCTTTTCTCTTTGATGTTTTCAATAATCGCTTCAATCACGATGTCGCAGTCGGCGAGGTCTGCAAACGAAGTGGTGCCGGACAAGCGATCCCGGATCGCCTTTTGCTGCTGGGCCGTGATGGTGCCTTTTTCGGCAAATTTAGAAAGTGATTTCTCAATTCCGACAAATCCTTGCTGAAGCAATTCATCAGAAACTTCGCGAACCACGGTTTCAAAACCCGCGCTGGCGGCGGTCTGGGCGATACCCGAACCCATCAGTCCGCAGCCTAATACTCCCACTTTCTTGATTTCCATCTTCTCGCAGACTCCTCTATTCAATTTTCCAAACAGCGGCAGAGCCGCAACTACTTCGGTGGTTCTGTCCCACTCACCTGGACCAAGCCGTAACTTCTTCCAGTCGTTTTCAGCCAGGTATTGTACTCCTTGCTCCAGGAGACAAAATCTGTGGTCAACTCGTGTTGCTCCCGTTGAGCAGTCCTGACCGGTCTGGCAGAGTTGTCTGGAGCGTTATGCAGCCCCTTTGTTTTGATCAGTAAAGCTTTCAGTCTTTCTTTTAACTCGTCGGCTTTGGGATCGAGTGAAGGCGCCGTTTCCAATTGCTTAACAGCGTTGTCGACGCTGGTAACGTCGCTTTCTTTGAGAGCCTGGTAAAAAGTTTCCTGCCCATCATTCAGCGCCTTTGCCCAGCTGACAAATTTCTCGGCGCCTGGATTAGACACAGTTGCCTGATCCCCCAAAGACGCCGGCGGCGGATCCTTGTAATGCTGGATAATTTTGAGAAAACTAACAGCTACCAGAGCAATGGCTGCGATTTGGAGAACCCGCCAAACAGTGGCGATGCGTGAGTTTTCGCCGGGCCTGCGATAGTCCACGACGAGAGCCATTAATCCACCTGAAAGCAAACCACCAAGGTGCGCCGCGTTATCGATGAAGCCGCGACCCAGATATCCAATGAACAGATTGATGAAAATGATCGGCAACATTCCAGTGCCGAAAGCGCGCTTGAAGCCTTCGGGTAATTCCTTGCGAAACTTAATGCCAAAGACGAATAGCACTCCCACCAATCCGAAGAGTGCTCCAGAAGCGCCGGCCGAAAGAACGTCAGATCCCTTGAACAGAAAACGTCCGGGACCAACAGCCAAAGCCGGCCTGACTGTTAGATAGCTGGCAACCACGCCGGCAATTCCGGTTAACACCCAAAAGACGATGAATTTGGCCGAGCCGTAAAGTTTTTCCACGTATGGTCCAACAACCCACAAGCTGTACATGTTGATGAGCAGATGCGGCAGATTGACGTGAACAAACATCGGCGTCACAAATCGCCACCACTGGTGCTGTTCATTGATCAGGCTATTCAGTTTCGCGCCATAGGCCACCAGTACCGTGTCAGGAAACGCCCACAGAGCACTGGAGGCCAAGCCGCTCAATTGCCACATCAGCAGGAAGACGAACAGGTTGGCGACCAGCAGAATGACAGTGAACTTGTAAGGCCGGTTTAGAACGGCGCGAGCAAATCGCACTGTCTCACCGTCGGCAACCGGTCGCGGTCTGGCAGAAACCGGATTGGTGGCATTAGTGACGGGCGCACCGCATACAGCGCATTCGCGCTGGCCTGCGCCCACGATTGAGCCGCAAGTGCGACACATGCTTGGCCCGTCGCGACTGGTCCTGGTTGTAGAATTGCTGAGCAAGAGTCTTTACGCTAACAAGCGTGATGCTTTTCAGAGTGAAAGCATCACGCTCAAACCGTCGAGTAATTTAGTTAACTCAAAAGAGTTCTACATCCAGTCTCCAAAAAGGACCGGCAGGGCAAACCAATTGGTCTAGCGGCCAATATCTTCAAGCAGGTTGACCAGGTCGTCGGCGTGTTCCTCTTCCATAGCCAGAATACCCTCCAACATGCGGCGCGAGGTTGGATCTTCGTTACCGAAGTAGTTGATCATCTCGCGGTAGCTATCAATTGCAATGCGCTCGGCGACCAGATCCTCCTTGATCATATCGGTAAGCGAATCGCCCTCGGCGTACTCGGCATGACTTTTGGTCAGCAGGCCCTGAGGATTGAAGTCAGGCGCACCTTTAAGCTGGACGATGCGGGCGGCAATCAGGTCGGCATGGCCCTGTTCCTCATTTGAGTGCTGGAGAAACTCGGCTGCTACGCCCTCCGCGTGGATCCCGGAGGCCATGAAGTAATGCCTCCGGTATCGGAGTACGCAGACAATTTCAGTGGCCAAAGCTTCATTCAAAATTTTAACTGCTGTCTCGCGGTCAACTTTATAGCCTTCAGTGATCGCGCCATTTTCAATGTGTTGGCGGGCGCGTTCCCGCAAAGTCTTGATGTCGGTAAGAAATGGTTTGTTAGTCACAGCCTTTGCTCCTGGTTGGTCAGCCACGGCTTTTACTCCTGATATTAGATTAGGGGAAATTAATGGTACTCGCCTCGCGCAGGAGGAGCAAGCGGGCTCAGTCGCTCGCAACCGGGCCTGGAGTTCAGAGTTCAAGATTTGGCTTGGTCTTCGTTCAAATTAGCAGTCTAAAGGCTGAACTCTGAACTTCAGACGCTTATTCAGCGGCGAGTTTGCCTTCCACTTTGATTTCGTTTGGAGCGCCCGCATCGTTTGTAACTTCCACCGGTACACGCCACACCAGAGTCTTTATGCGACAAGTGCCGGTGTTGTCTTCGCGGCAGTAGAAGAGCGTGAGTTGAAGGCGAAGTTCAGCCTTGCCGGTTTCAAAGGTCCGAATGGGAATGCGCAATGGTAGTTGTAGATTCTTTTGAGAGCGGCTGACAACTTTGTCGTGTCCCGTAGCGCCGAGCTCCGTTTCCGACAGTAATCCGAGTTGTTGGGTACCACTCTCAATTGATACTCGGTAACGCTGCGGCGCCGCTGGATTGAGATGATACCCGGGCGGCAGTTCGATTTGTGCGATCAGAGCTGCATCGTTACTGGCGCGCAACGATTGCGAGGCGAGCTTCGTCTCTTCGGCGTTCGGCCCGACTTCAGTTGCGGGGAAATCAGCGCTTGCGATCGAGACGGGCGGCTCTAGTCCCTTGATGTTGAGGGTGGAAGTCTGTTTCGTTTTCAAATCCACCAAGCGCACCGCATGGTTGTTGGTGTCGGCGACGTAGAGCTTGCCGTTTGCCTCGCTCAACCCTCCGGGTTCGTAGAATGAAGGCGAAGCGCCGTCCGACTGTCCCGGCTTGCCTTTGCCCAGAAATGTTTTCACGGAGCGCGTTTTAGGATCGAGTTCCTTAATCTTGTGATTGTAGGTATCGGCAATCAGTATTTTGTCGCCGCCCGAATACACGCCCAGGGGGTGTTGCAAGCGAACATGGTCGCCAGTGCCGTCCACGTCACCAAATTCAAACAAGTCACCCCCGACCAATGTATCAACCTGGCCAATTGTTGGATCGATTCGGCGAATAATGTTTGACTCGCTATCGGCTATGTAAAGATTCTTGCCGTCAGAAGTGATCCCCGACGGCTGCGCGAACCCGGCTTCGAGCAGCGATCCATCCTGACGCGCTTCCCGCCCTGATCCCGCGAAGGTAGAGACTTCCTGCTTGTCGAGATCCATTTTCCAAATCTGATGTGTGCCCGCCATTGTGATGTAAAGCAGACGTCCGACCAATTGCAAGTCCCAGGGGGAACTCAACTCAATGGTGCGCGCGGGTCCCTGCCGAAAATACTCGCGCGACTGTTGGCCCGTACCCGCTACCGTCTGCACCGTTTTCGTCTTGAGATCGACTCGGCGAATCAAATGGTTCTCAGTATCTGCGACATACAGATTGTCCCCATCCAGTGCCAGCCCCTGCGGTCGATAGAAACTGGCTTTGTCAAAAGGCCCGTCGACAGCTCCGCGCGCGCCTGTTCCAAGAGTCTCGATGAGGGTTCCGTCCAGTTTAGTTATGACGATGCGATTGTGATTTGAGTCAGCGATGAACAAGCGATTGCCCTTCGCCTGAGCCAGGAGTTTTCCCGGAAAAGCGAGCGGCAGGTCGCCGACCTTGGCGCGCTCGAGAGTCAGTTTCAGCGGTTCTTCATTTAATTCACCGCGTTTGCGAAACTCGGCGACGGACTTCGCAACCACTTGATCAATCAGATCGTAGTTTCCTTCACCGGAGACTCCGCCAATGATGTACCCGGCCGGGTCAATCAAAACCTGGGTCGGCCAGGCGCGCACGCCGTAGCTTTGCCAAACTTTGAAGTCCGCATCGTTGTAAACCGGATGCTCCAACTCGTAACGGAGAATGATGTGCCGGATGTTCTCCGTGTCCTTTTCGTTTTCAAACTTCGCGGAGTGGACACCGATGACCACAAGCTCGTTGGGATATTTGGCTTCGAGCCGCTTCAGATCGGGAATGATGTGAATACAGTTGATGCAGCCGTAGGTCCAAAAATCCAGCAGCACAACTTTGCCTTTGAGCGCGGCGATTGAGAGTGGCTTGTCAGTGTTTAGCCAGCCACGGCCACCCTTTATCTCCGGGGCGCGCACGCGAACTTTTTCCTGAGCAGACATGTTCTGACCTTTCGTGACGTTTGTGTCAGCAAAAAACGTTAGCAACACTAAGAGCGCCATCGCGGAAATCAAACGCCTGTTTTGTAGAATGGTTTTCAAAATCATCAAGACAATTAGCCGCGGATCTTAGCAGATAGACGCGGATCAAAAATTAAACTCTGACCAGATGAAGTAAATACCGCGGCCCAAAAATCACTGATGTGCGTGTGGCTTCGACCCATCCATCTTCCCGTCCAGCGCCTGATCGAGTCGATCTACCGCGCGGCGCAGATGGGGAATAGTTATCGAGCCTCCAACTACGAGCGCGACGTTAAAAGCGTCGAGAAACTCCGGCCTCGTCACTCCGGCGGTAGCGCACTGTTTAATGTGATAAGTGATGCAATCATCACAGCGAAGCACAATCGAAGCCACCAAACCCAGTAACTCTTTGGTACGTTTGTCGAGCGCGCCATCTTCGTAAGCCTGCGTATCGAGCGCGAAAAATCGCTTGATTCCGAGATGGTTGCTGCCGAGCAACTTTTCATTCATGTCTGCACGATAACGGTCGAATTCATCCATCTGAGAGCGTCCCTTTCGCTAACTTTGTACGCGCCGTTCGGCGCGAACAATAAATAAAAACTGGGCGAGCTGGAATGTACAGTCATTCTAGCTTGCGTCGGCTTTCGTTTCCACACTAGCCGAATTCAACTTGACCCGTTTAGAGGCGGGGGTTGCTGGCTTCGAGCTATAATGCCTTGCGAATGGATGATCAAAGTCGAAAACTTCAATTTCTCCGCGCCGGTTCACTTGAGCTTGGGATCTTCACGGACGAGATTGCGGCCATCGCAGAGTGGCGAGAGCCAACGCCATTGCCGCACGCTCCCAAATCGGTACTGGGCGTAGTGAGTATTCAAGGGCGAATGTTGACGGTAATCGATCTGGCAGTGCTGTCAAACATTGAAACTGGACCAGAAGACGGATCTGACGTTCTCCCGCGCCACATCATATCCTTGCGGGGTGATGAGCAACTGGCGCTTGCAGTCGCTGCAATCGGCGAAACTTCCCTTGTCTCAGAATCCGATTTGAGCCAGCCTATGGCAACTGAAGAAAGATTTGTTCTCAGCGTTCTGCGGCACGGAGACGTGGAAGTAAAAGTTCTCAACGTGAAGGAATTATTTCCTGTTGCGCTGCAAGGCCGCGAGCGACGTCAACGTCAATTTTGATTTTCAACTAGATCTTCGGGGCAGTAGCCTGACGGTAAGGGAGAGTGCAGATTTAAGCGATGTTGCACGCCCTTGCTAACGCCGGGACCCCTTCCCGCAATGACTGTGAAAATCCCGCCTGAATGCTAGAATCGAAGCGTAAAAAACATTAACGAGTTTTGAGTCGCGCGCCCCGTTTTCTAAGTAACTCATCGCTCATCGCTCATAACTGTTTCACTGTCCTATGAATCACCAGGCCTTCACAATTCTTGAGTATCAGGGGCTGCGTGCGTTAATCATGCGCGGCGCTCAAACACCGATGGGGCGCGCACGGGTGGAAGCGCTGGAGCCGCTCGATGATATTGCCGAGCTGCAACGGGAACTGTTGGCGGTTGCGGAATGCGTGGACTTGAGAAAACGGGGCGCAGCCTGGACGTTCAGTGAGCTGGAAGATCCGGCGGAGAAGATTTCGTTGCTGCGTGTGGAAGGCGTGGCTCTGGAACCGAATGCAATTCTCGAAATCAAACGTTTATCTGAACAGGCGATGTCTGCGCGCGCGTCAATTTTGGCCGAGCGCGAGGCCTCGCCGATCTTATGGACTTTGGTAGAGAGTCTGCCGCTGGAATTGAACCGTCTGATTGCGCACATTGCCAACAAAATTCTGCCTACCGGCGAACTGGATGATCGCGCAAGTCCTGAACTGGCGCGAATACGTCATGAAATTGGGGCCTTGCGGTCGCGCATCACCCGCACGCTGGAAAGCGTGATGCGAAAGTCGGGCGAGGCAATTCAGGACGAGCTAGTTACGGTTCGCAACGATCGATTTGTCATTCCCGTTAAAAGCGATCATCGCGCGCGTGTTCAAGGCGTGGCGCACGGTTATTCCTCATCCGGCGCCACCGCTTTCGTAGAGCCGCTTGAAACAATCGACGCTAACAACGAGTTGCAAGCGCTACATGAGGCAGAGGCACGCGAGATCTCGAAAATTTTGTTTGGCTTAACCCAGGAGCTGCGCGAACAATTACCCGCTATCGAAACGGCAGCTCAGGCGGTTGCCGAACTCGATTTCATTAACGCAAAAGCAGTTTTTCATCAGAGGTATAATTGCGTTATCCCGGAGATCGGTTCCAAACGTGAATCCGACCTAGCGAATACCGGGACCGCGGGCGCCTCGCCCGCTCTTCCGTACGCAACAGGCATCCTGGAATTCATTGAAGCTCGCCATCCACTCCTTGAAGAAAACCTGCGGGCCTCCGGTGGTTCGGTGGTGCCTGTCTCTCTGTCTCTCGATGACAAACACAACGCAATGGTCATTTCAGGCGCGAACGCCGGCGGCAAAACCGTGGTACTGAAGACTGTGGGCTTGCTTTCGCTGATGGCCCTTTCCGGAGTTTCTGTTCCCGCGCGAGAAGCGCGCGTACCATTTTATGCTTCGGTGCTCGCGGACATTGGCGATCATCAATCGCTGGCGGCAAACCTCTCCACCTTCACGTCGCACATTGCCAACATCTCGCTGATGATAAAGTTGTGCGAGGCTCCAGCGCTGGTTTTGCTTGACGAAGTTGGAACCGGCACTGATCCCGAGGAAGGTTCGGCGCTCGGCGTCGCCGTAGTTGATTACTTTCGCAAGGTTTGTGGCGCGCAAGTCATGGCCACCACGCATTACAGCGGTTTGAAAATGTATGCGGGAACCGAAGATGGCGTGCTGAATGCGAGCGTCGAGTTCGATGAAAAGACCTTGCGGCCAACTTACCGTTTGATCATTGGCGTAGCCGGTGCGTCTTCTGGGCTTGAGATCGCACGTCGGTTTGGTATTCCGGGCGGGGTGATCGACGTGGCGCTCGAGTCGGTTAAGGATTCGTCGCGCCAGGCCTCGGAATATCTGCGCCGGATCAAACGGGAATCAGAAGAGGCCGAAGCGCTGCGTCAGGCGCTTGAAGAAGAGCGCGCAGCTGTTGCAGAAAAATTTGCTTCGCTGGATAAGCAAGCAGAGAAGCAGGAACGCCAGCGCGAGGCCTTGTTTCAAAAATCCCTCGACACAATCATCCACGATTTTGAAAAAAGGTCACGCGAGCTGGTTGCCACAATCCAGGATCGTTCTGAGCGCTTGAAGGTCGAGCGCGAATCTCAACGTCGAGTAGCAGAACTCAAGCGCGAAGCTCAGCGCGCGGCTCAAGCTTCACGAGGCGGTAATTCAGTGTCTTCAAGAGCGAGTCGGGAAGGGACTTTGCCCCCGCAGTCGCGTGGTATACGCGTACTTCGCGATGGCGTGCCGGTTTCGAAAAACGCCGCTATCCTTGACGATCATGAGGTTTACAAAACTACAGAGCATCGGGCGATTGCGGTAGGCGACAAGGTGAGGCTAAAGTCGTTCGGCTCAATTGGCATTGTCGATCAGGTTAAAGATGATGAAGCCGAAGTGCGCGTGAAATCTCTGCGCTTCAGGGAGAAGCTCGGCAACCTCGAACTCGTTGAATTGGCCACTCCCGCTAAATCCAAAACCGAGAAGTTTGCCGGTCTTAATGAATCACGAGGCACTGAAGTTCATCTCAAAAGTGCAGAGAATGGCCGGTCGGAGCTGAACGTGATCGGGCAAACCACTGATGAAGCGGTAGACGCGGTTGATAAGTTTCTCGATGAATCGTCGCTTGCCAGTCTGGCTCAGGTGCGTATAGTTCATGGCCACGGCACTGGCGCTCTGCGTCGCGCCATAGCGGATATGCTGAAGGACCACCCGCACGTCGCGCGCTTTAAAGCAGCGCCGCAGGATCAGGGCGGCACGGGCGCCACCCTGGTTGAACTTAGAAGTAACTGAGTCATGAGTAGCCAAGTCCGCAAATATTCGAAGGTAATTCTTGAGCACGGATTCGGGGTTCGTAAGAAAGGGGCCCGAGAGAACGACGCACCTTCGCAAATTCAAGTTGAGTGGTGTAAGCAGTGGCTGAGGCAGTACGCGCGAAAGAAAAACTTGCCAGCCGATAGATGTCTAAATTCTTCTTATCTAAAGAAGGTGGTGGAGGATGCTATTGGAAGGTATGTGACAAATGGCGCTTTCATACAGGCTGCAGTTGATGTAGGTTTTGAGTATTCGAGCATTATCGGCCCGAATGCGTATTTTCACATTGAGTTGAGGCTTCCGGAAGATGAGTGGAGACGCGTAAGACCCACAGGTTTTACTAAATGGCTTTTTCAGCAGGAATGTCTGGAACTCGCTCAGACAGCTATACGAGACCCAATGTGGCCAAGAACGGCGAGACGATTTATTGACTTTTGGCGCTATCTCAATAAACACCATGGTAGAAGCGCAAGAGACGAAGACTTACTTGAGGAAGCGTGGAAATCATGGAGCGGCCAAATGGCTCCCAGACCCGATCTGATTGATACAGACGTCGTCTACAATAGAGAATGCGATTTTATTAGTCTCGGCGATCCCTACCCCGATGCATTTCCAGGGTTCACATATTTGTATGCTCTGGTGGAAACCGAAAAACTGAACAACTTGGTTCGCGTGCGTTATGTCGGGCAAGCGATCTCACCCCGTAAGAGGTTGCGTGAACACATTCTGAGGCCTGGTTCGTTCGATCGCGTCAAATGGATCGGACAACTACTTGAGTCGAGCCAATATCCGCAAATGGCCATTTTCTTTTCTAACGCAGGTTTGCAAATGGCGAACTCACTTGAAAAGGCGGCAATCTACGCTTTCTCGGAGTGCGAAACGCATTGGGACGATAACTTGGACGGCTTTCCACCGTTGGATGATGCATTGTTGAATATAGGCAAATAGTCTTGCGAGTGAGCACGCGGTCAGAAGAGTTCGACGATGACGAACGCCGCTTAGTGGATATCGCTCGTATCCGTCAAAATCAAGTAAAATGAGGCTACCATGACGCACGAAGAGTTAATCAAAGAAATCAAACTGCTCTCGCTTGAGCAGCAGGTAGAACTCTTGGAAGCAATCTCACGAAGCGTGCGAGAGAAGCTAAAACCGCCGGAGGATAGAAGAGCGATAGTGAACCGTTTACGCGGAATTGCAAAGCCTGATGGCCCAATGCCCTCGGACGAAGAACTAAAAGAAGACTATGTTCGCTATCTCGAGGAGAAGTACTCCTGATGCGCGTTCTGTTTGATACAGACGTAGTTCTGGACTTGGTTCTTGATCGCCAGCCTTTCGTCCTGGTAGCAGCGGAGCTTTTCGAGTTACACGAACAGGGTCGTATAGACATCTTTGTTTCGGCGATCACTCCTATCAATGTTTTTTACATTACGCGCAAGAACAAAGGTCTCGACAAAGCACGACGGGCGATTGATGAACTCTTATCGTCGGTGATGGTTTGCCCTATCGATCAGCCTATACTGGTGAAAGCGCAGAAGACTGCATTCAAAGACTTTGAAGATTCCGTACAGCATACTTGCGCGGCTGAGAGCGGCCTCGACGCAATCGTTACCCGCAATCTAGACGACTATGAGCACGCAACGCTGCCAGTTTTTTCTCCTCCAGATTTCTTGAACAAGCTGCAAACGGAAAGTAAGTAATCCTTGGTGCGCTATCCCCAAACATTCATCGACGATCTCAAGCGCCAGGCAGACATCGTGCGCGTCGTACAGGACTACGTGCAGCTCAAGAAGAAGGGCTCAAACTGGATGGCGTGTTGTCCCTTCCACAAAGAGAAGACGCCCTCGTTTTCCGTCAGTCCCGCAAAAGAGATCTTCTATTGTTTTGGTTGTCACAAGGGCGGATCCGTTTTCAACTTTGTGATGGAGATGGAGCGCGTCTCCTTTCCCGAAGCGATCAAGCTGGTGGCGGAAAAGTCGGGTGTGCCGCTGCCGGTATTGGTTGACGACAGCCGCTTCCAGGCGAGGCGTCAGGAATCAGAAGAAGTTATTGAACTGAATAAATGGGCGCTCGAGTGGTGGGAACAGCAGCTTGAATCGAGTGCGGAAGGACGTATAGCCCACGACTATCTAAAGGGTCGCGAGATTACCGACGAAACCCGCAAAACATTTCGGCTGGGCTACGCGCCCGATAGTTGGGACGCGCTTTCCATCTATCTGAGACAAAAAGGCGCGACGCAGGAACAAATAGAAAAAAGCGGGCTGGTCGTAAAAAAAGAAGAAGGCGGCTCGTATGATCGCTTTCGCGGGCGTCTAATCTTTCCGGTAATGGATATCCAGGGGAAACCAATTGCCTTCGGCGGCCGCACGCTACGCAACGAGGACGCGAAATATATCAACTCACCTGAGACTGCTGCATACATAAAAGGACGAAACCTTTTTGGCCTCAATCTGACGCGCGATGAGATCAGGCGCCAGGGTTTCGCTATTCTGGTAGAAGGATTTCTGGATCTGATCGTCCCTTATCAATTCGGTATTCGTAACGTGGTCGCAAGTTTGGGAACGGCGCTCACGCCCGATCAAGTGAAGTTGTTAGGCCGGTTTGCCCGCAAAGTTGTAGTCAATTATGATGGCGACCTTGCGGGTGTGCAGGCAGCAAAAAAGGCGATCGAGATTCTCCTCGCGGAAGACCTTGAAGTAAAGATTCTGGTGCTTCCGGATAGCTCCGACCCGGATGAGTTCATCAGAAAGTCAGGCGTCAGTGAATACCAGCGACAGCGCGGCGAGGCACAACCCCACATACAATTTGTGATCGATCAAGCCACGCGCGATCGCAAACTTAGCAATCCGGCCGACAAGGAAGCAGCGATTGATGAGGTTCTCCCATACATTCGTGCTGTCCACAGCCGCATACAGAAGCGCGAGTATTTTGACATTGCGATGGATTCGCTGCGAATAGGCGATGCTGCTTTGCGCCGAGAGCTTTGGCAGCAAGTGCGAGGGGCTGGGAAGGCGGGATCGATTGCCTCACGAGATTTTGCGCGTCCTTCCCAAGTTACGCCTGCTGAAGAGCGTCTTCTTAGCTTGCTTTTTGCAGACGAAGACTTACGTCATGGCGTTTTGCCTATGTTGCAAACTGAGGATTATGAGGATCTATCGACAGCCCCAATCTTTCGAGCGTTGTTAGACATTGAGAGAGAGAACATTGAGATCGATTTTGACAGTTTGTGCTTGAAAATTGGCGCCAACGCGCTGTCTACCGCCCTATTGCCGATGCTTTTAATGAGCGAGTCTCTCCACGCTTCTAACGAGCACTATGCGCCGGAAGAGTGTATCTATACTTTTCGGTTGATGAAACTCCAACATCGTATTGACGAGATAAAAGCCGAACTGGCGACCGCCGAGCGTGGTGGAAATGCTGAAAAGGTCTCAAGGCTGGCAATTGACCAAACAGAATTGGAGAAGCGTAGAAGCGCTTTGCATCCAAAAACCGAAGCAATGCAGATTGGCCATTAGCGTTTAGTTTTGGATTCAGCAACTCCGCTTTCTTTGCGCGTTCACTGCGTCCTTGGCGTTCTCAGCGATGATGAACGTTAGGCAATAGGTTCAGCGCGAAGGCTTAAGAACTGAAGGCGCAGGCTTTGCCCAAAAGTTATCCGTTGGTGTGGCTTCGGCTTCGCCGCCGGATGTGAGGCGGTGGCAATGCCCCGCCGTAGAGGTGCCCTTTACTTTTGGGCTACGCCCTTAGTAGGGCCTTTGGCCCAATAAATCCGAAAGGTTAAACCGGACAAGGGGCATAGCCCCGGAAATAATCTGGCTGCTGTCGGCGGGGCATAGCCACCGCCTTACATCCGGCGGCAAAGCCGAACCTGACATAGTTCATAACTTTTGAGGCAATCTAACGTTGCACAGAAAACGCTTTAGCAGTATTTGTTTTTCTCACAACCGCGCATTTATAGATCTTAAGTTCACTGGGGAAGAGAATTGGTGAGTATCGAAGATAAAGATCGTGATGACGTAATGGAGCGCCTGCTGGAGTTGGGCGGCGATAAAAAATATCTTACGTTCGACGATTTAAATCGCGAGTTACCGGACAATGTCGTTTCTCCCGACGACATTGAAGACGTACTGCAAAAGCTCGAAGGTTCAAACATTCCCGTCGCTGATTCCGACGAAAGATTGCTGGAGCAGGCTGCGGCTGTTGTCACTGATGACGAAGACATCGACGAGGATGTCGAGCTTGATCTTTCCGCCGGCGCCCTGGAAAAAACCAACGACCCTGTCCGCCTTTACCTGCGCGAGATGGGAGTTGTTCCCCTGTTAACGCGCGAAGGCGAAGTAGCGATTGCCAAAAGAATCGAGCGCGGACAACTCAAGACACAAAAAGCGATTGCACGTTCGCCGATTGCAGTTAAAGAGGTCCTGAAGATCGGGGAAGAGCTGGAAGCCGGCAACGCGAACATTCGCGAAATAGTTATTTTTTCCGAACAGGCTGAACTAACCGGCGATGAAGATGTTGATAAAGCCGAAGAGTACAAATCCTGGACTGTGGAAGGGATTCAAAACATTCGCAAGCTCTTCAAGCAGGGCCTGAAAGAATGGGAGAAGCTTCGTGGGGAACATAAGGCAACTCGCGGCAAGAAAAGCAAGAAGCTGACGCGCATGCGCCGAAAAGTTGCGCGCCTGCGCCTGGAGATAGCCCAGGAAATCGGGCGACTGAATATCACCGAGCGCGCACGCCAGCGGTTGATCAACGCCATACGCGCCGTGCAAAAAGAGGTGCGCGATTCGGAGCGCGAGATAGATAGTTTCACTGAGAAGCTTAGTCGCAAACGGATCAAGCCTGACGATCAGAAGGAATATAAGCGCCGGATTTCTGCTGCCAGGAAACGGCTGCAACAGATTGAAGCTGACCACAACATCAGTCCGGTAGAAATCAAGCGATCACTCCAGGCGATAGTTATTGGTGAACAGCAAACCGGTCAAGCCAAGCGTGAGCTGGTCGAGGCAAACCTGCGTTTAGTTGTTTCCATAGCCAAGAAGTATACGAATCGAGGTCTCCAGTTCCTGGATCTGATCCAGGAAGGCAATATTGGTCTGATGAAGGCTGTTGATAAGTTTGAATGGCGGCGTGGTTATAAGTTTTCCACCTATGCGACTTGGTGGATTCGCCAGGCGATTACCCGCGCGATTGCCGACCAGGCGCGCACAATCCGCATCCCGGTACACATGATCGAGACTATCAACAAGTTGATTCGAACTTCGCGCGCTTTAGTGCAGGAACTTGGGCGTGAACCGACGAGCGAAGAGATTGCCAGGAAGATGGACATCCCGGTCTCGAAAGTCCGCAAGGTTTTGAAGATTGCGCAGGAACCTATTTCCCTCGAGACCCCCATCGGGGAAGAAGAAGATTCGCATCTTGGTGATTTCATCGAAGACAAGTCAATACTAAATCCGGCTGACGCCGTGGTCGCTTCTAATCTTCGCGAAATTACTGATGAGGTGTTGGCGACGCTTACGCCGCGCGAGGAAAAAGTAATCAAGATGCGTTTTGGCCTGGGTTCGACGGGTTCGGAGCATACGCTTGAGGAAGTGGGCCAGCATTTTGCCGTAACTCGCGAGCGCATCCGGCAAATCGAGGCTAAAGCGCTGCGTAAGCTACGTCACCCGTCGCGCTCTCGAAAGCTAAAAGCCTTTCTCGACAACACACAGCACTAGAATTCCTACCCAAAAACGTCAAAAGCGCGGGAAGTTAAACTTTCCGCGCCCTTGCTGCCGGCGAGGTGAAGTCAGTTCAAGTCGTCATTACTTAAACTGAAACTCGGTACCCTTTGCAGTGTGATCAAACTCGTAATGATAAGTAAACCCGGGAAATTCTATTGGTCGCGTGAACTGAACCCTGACTTGCATACGCTTATCCTCAAGCGTCGGCGTGATGACTGCATCCGGCGGCACGCCATATTCAGGTCCGCTCTTCACCAGTTGCTCTGTCACCCAATTTGTTGGATGACTCAACGCGGTAGCAGCATCGACATCGTGCTGCATAAGGTCTTTGAAGAGAAAGGCCTGATAAGCGACGGGAATATACAAATAGCCAGAGTAGGCTACGATGCAAAGGATTGCCATCACGACAATAAACTTGAGGCGCGCGCTTCCGCGTTCATTCATTCTGTCGATTGTGTTCATCTTAAGTCCTCAACGTGGCCATGGCATCTTTGCTTAGACCCTCACGCAAAGATTGTTTAAGCAGCCTTGGATCGATCTCTTTTCCGTCAACCATTCGCGGACCGCCGATTTTCTCAAGCAGGACCCATTGGACGTGACCCCCGGTCCGCTTTTTATCTTGCTTTATTGCGCCCGCTATTGTGTTCTCGTCAAGGTCACTCGCTGCAGGCAGTGGCCCACAAAGGCGCACCGCCTGACTAAGTAATTCTAACTCCGAAGCGTCGAGCAATCCCAGATTTTTCGACAACGCGCCTGCTACCAGCATCCCGTGCCCGACGGCTTCGCCATGGCGAAATCGGCGATAGCGTGTGACCGATTCCAAAGCATGCGCGATGGTGTGACCAAAGTTTAGAATCCGACGGGAACGGTGATCACGACGAGCGACATCTTCGCGTTCGTCTGCGGCAACAATAGACGCTTTGAAGGCACAGTGCGCGGCAATTAGTTTTTCCAGTTGCGGGGAAACTAAAACCTTCCGCCCATTGAACCTTTCCAGAAAATTGGTTGTTTGGTTAAAGAGTTTCTGGCTGCCAACAGCTCCTTGTTTGACGCCTTCACACCAACCGGCCACCAACTCGCGCGCGGGCAACGTCCTTACTGTTTCGATATCTATCACGACCGCGCGAGGTTGATGAAAACTACCAACCAGGTTTTTTCCGGTGGGCATATTCACACCCGTTTTGCCGCCAATGGATGAATCGATCTGGCTGAGAAGCGTCGTAGGAACCTGGATAAGGGGTAGGCCACGCAAATAGATTGCTGCGGCAAAGCCCGCCAGGTCTCCAACAACACCTCCGCCCAAAGCGATCACCCCATCGCCGCGCTCCAGCCGATTTTCGCCGAGAAACTGAAGAACTTTCTCAAGGGAACGAAGGGATTTATGGCTTTCGCCGTCACCCATTAACCAGCGTGAAACAGAGAACCCACTTACTTGTAGACTTTTGATGACCGAAGAGCCATAGAGAGAGAAAACTTTCGGATTTGAAATCAGGGCAACGCGTTGTGCCTGTTTGCCGAAAGCTGCGCGCGCTGTGTTTCCAACTTCGGACAGAATACCGCTACCGATTCGGATGACGTATTCTGAGGGGCGCGCTTTTGTGCGAACTTGCAGCCGGGGCAATGACCAAACTCCTCTCGTCAGACGAGTCAAGTTGGGCTAGCAAAGAAATTCAAAAGTGGATTGTAGTGCAGTTCGATGAAGCGTGCACTCTGACAGGAGCAGTTGAGGTTTGAAATGGAATTGGAATCTGAAAAATTGCTATAGAAAAAGCGAATGGGCGCGACAAACGTGGGAGTACGTCGCGCCCATCCATATTCGTGGTCACTGTCCTCACCCCAGCAACCACTTGAGACGGAGGATTCACCAACCGTCTCTCTTGCCCCACAATATACATCGCAAGGCGCGTGCCCTGCAAGATAGTTTTGGGAAGGATATCGCCACAATTGAATTCCCTCGAATTCCGAAGAGTCACGCTAAACTGCGGCCCAAAAAACCAGCCATCAAGCGACAAAACCACGTAAATATTTCCCGTTCTTAGCGTAAAACTTCTACGCCTATCTCCCGATCTACCTCCCCAACTCTTTTTGAATTACGCCGGCCAGTTCATTCGCATACTTCTCGATTTCATTCTGGCTTTCGCCTTCTATCATGACGCGTGCCAGCGGCTCAGTTCCCGAATAGCGCAACAGGAGTCTCCCCTTCGAGCCCAACTCTGCTTCGATGTTGCGGGCAGCATTCTGGATTGAGGGCACCCCCACAAAAGGCTGCTTGGTCCTGACCTCGACGTTCACGAGTATCTGCGGAAAGGTCCGAAAACCTTCCGTCAACTCGTGGAGGGTTTTTCCTTCTTCAGTCATCACGCGCAACGTATAGAGCGTTGTAATCAAACCATCGCCGGCAAGACTTAATTCTGGAAAAATAATATGTCCTGACTGCTCACCACCGAGGCTCGCGCCAAGCCTCAACAGCTCTTCAAGTACATATTTGTCACCCACGTCCGTGCGCACCAAACTTATTCCCTGGGAACGAAAGGCGACTTCCAGGCCGATGTTGCTCATCACCGTAGCCACCACGGTGTCGCGATTCAGTCGGCCACGACTGCGCATGTAATTGGCTAGCAACCACAAGGTCGCATCGCCGTTAATCAGCCGACCTTTCGCATCAGCAAACAATGAGCGATCAGCATCGCCGTCGAATGCGACTCCAAAATCGGCATTCTGCCGGATCACTTCACTCTCCAGATTCTCGGGATGAAGAGAGCCATAATCCAGATTTATGTTGCGTCCGTCGGGACTGTTCCCGATGGCTATGACAGTTGCGCCAAGCTGCTCGAAGAGCTTTGGGGCAATAGTTGAAGCAGCACCATTCGCGCAATCGAGAACCAGTTTGATCCCGGTAAGCGACAGACCACGGCCAATTTCGTTAGCAAGGAAATCCAGATAGCGATTCCTCAGATCAGCGCCTTCATCAACGTTCCGACTTCCAGTGGATTCACTCCCTGCAGGCAAATTTGGCTTCTGACCCATTGAAAAGACGTCGTCTTCAATAAGCCTCTCAGTCTCTTCGTCGAGCTTACGTCCCGAAGGAACAAAAACCTTGATGCCATTGTCCCGATAGGGATTGTGGGAAGCACTAATCACCACGCCAGCATCGGCGTTGAGGGCTCGAGCGAGGAAGGCAACTCCGGGGGTGGTAATCACGCTGGCCGATTTTGCTTCAGCTCCCGCGGTGGTTACGCCCTTGACCAGCGCCTGCTCCAACCAGCCGCCAGACTCACGTGTGTCTCTTCCGATCACTATCAGGGGCGCGCGCCCGAGTTTCTCTTGTAGGCGAGTAGCCAGCGAGGCTCCGACAGTCTCCACAGTATCCGCATCGAGAGGAAACTGGCCTGCTTCGCCTCGCATGCCGTCAGTGCCAAAAAGTTTCTTCATTAATATGTGGCGCCGGTGTGGATAACTACTGACAATAAGTGGGCGCAGCGATACTGGCTATGAATGATCCTTCAGCGACGGCAAAGTGGAGTTGTACTTCGCTGCGTTTTTTCGGTGCAATTTCCACATGAACATCGACAGTGGGATCGAGAATGTCGATCTTTGGATCGGGAATGTTTATTGCGACGCGAGGGAGAGTGAAGCTAGCTGTCTTACCGTCCAGCCATACAGTTTCCGTCATCACTTTGCGAAGCGCAGCGATCCTATCGGATGGCCCACGTAGTCTCACCCGTGCTGGGTTAATGCTAACTGCCACAACCTCGAAACCTTCCGGCAGTTTACCTTCCAGCTTGACTTCAACATCTACCGGCGCTTCGACGCTTCGCTCAAGGTGGATAGGAATTGTGGCCGGCTGAAAGCCCTGGATCTTTACGTCTTCGCGCAGATCCATTTTTACACGATCAAGCGACAGCCTAACGACTCGTTCACCTGCTTTTTGATCAGTGAGATCGACGGTGGCCACCAAATCGCGGGGGCCTATTCGATCGATCTTGTCTTTACTGCCGGTGAGAATCACATCCACGGTGCCGGGAGGTTCGTTACTTATCTCCAGGCCTTCAGGTCGCAGGAAATTTAGTTGAACACCCGAGACGCGCAAGGTGACTGGTTTGTTTTGCCCCGTAACCGCCAACCAGAGAACCACTGTGATTGTGAGAGCAAGCAGTTTCAAACCCCAGTCCTCGACCAGTACTTTGCGAAGCCAGCGTTCCAGCGAAGTAGGGCTTCGTGGAATTGGAGTCGCTTCGGTTTCGTCTATGTCTTGAAAGGGCATTTGTTAGATTCAGAGCTCAAACTCCGATCTCAGATCTCAGATTTCAGATCTCAAATCTCAGAGGTTTAAGATTCAAATTCAAATCGATGCTATCTCTTCAGTCTCAGCTTCTGCTTCGCCCGGCTTCTCCTGCGGCTTTGTTTTTTCGCGTTTGGGCGAGATTTCCAACGCCTCAGAGATAGCAGCTCGCAACTTGGGAGCGTCCAGACCCCGCTTAATTTCTCCACGCTGAACTATAGAAATCAGACCCGACTCCTCTGAAACCACGACCGCGACTGCGTCAGTATCTTCCGTAACACCCAGTGCCGCACGATGCCTCGTGCCCAGGTCTCTTGAAAGCCGGGGGTTCAAAGTTAACGGCAGAAAACATGAAGCGGCGGCTACGCGATGACGGCGAACGACCACCGCGCCATCGTGAAGCGGCGATTCGGGATTGAAGATACTGACCAGCAGATCGTAACTAAGTTCAGCATCCAACTTTACGCCGCCATCGATTATGTTTTTGAGCCCGATGTTGCGCTCGATGACAATCAGCGCTCCAGTCTTCGTGGACGACAAAGTAGTGGCAGCCAGGATCACTTCGTCGTAGACGCCCTCGCCAAATTGTCCGAGCTGCTTTCGCGTGAACGGCATACGAAACCGATTACCAAACGTGATCAATGCCTGGCGAATCTCATTCTGGAAAAGAACGATGATGGCCACGCCGATGTAAAGCAGTCCACCGCGCAGGACGAATGCAAGTGTTGCCAGATCTTGTTTGACTGCGAGCCAGTAGAGGAGGGCAAACGCTCCAATCGCGGCGGTCATGGGAGCGGCGCGACTGCCGCGAACGAGCTTCAAAACTGCATACACAAGCAAGAAGACAAGAACAACGTCCGCGATATTGCGCGGTTCGCTAAGCCTTCCCAGGTACTCCGTGTATGGCAGTATTAACAGCATCTCTAATTTTGTAATTCCGGATTTGCGATTTTCGATTCAGAAGAGACAATTTAGTTTCACCAAACCGTAATCGAAAAACCCTGGTACCTTTCAGCCCAATCAGCCAACGTGCTCGGGAATGATCTCTTGCTTTGAGCTATGACCGGCGCGCGCCGTTTCGAGAAAGATCATTGCCACTTTCGGTTCGGCGCGCTTGATTAATTTCTCGATCTCTTCATTCGTTTGCTCAATATCATGCGTCTTGAGGTCGTCTCTCAGATTCACATGCGCGTTAATCAGAATCTGTTTCGGAGCCAGATGCATAGTTAGAAGCTCTACCACCTTTAAAACGTTTGGATGACTGGCAATTGCTTCAGCTATTGCTTGCCGGCTCTTACGACTCGCCGCCTCACCCAGCAACAAGCCTCGCGACGTTCGCGCCAGCACAAAGGCTACAATGGCCAACACCACGCCGATGACGATCGATGCCAGTCCGTCCCAGTAAGCCCCCGAGTGATACTCGGTAAGAAGAAGTCCGGCGGCCGCAATGATGAGACCGACTAGCGCCGCCGAATCTTCAAAGATCACTGTCTTTGCTGTCGGGTCTTTCGACTCGCGAAGATAGGCAAAGAATGTGAGGCCCTCATCTTGAGCCTCTTTCCTTTCCTGGTAGATCGCCAGGGCAATCGAAGCGCCTTCCAGCACAAACGAGATGCCCAGCACCCAGTAGGCCCACTTCAAATTTTCCGGATGGTGCGGATGCCGTAGTTTGACTACCCCTTCGTAGATGGCATACGTCGAACCAACTCCAAAAATGAAGATCGCCGCTATGAAAGACCAAAAGAAGCGCTCTTTTCCGTACCCGAAGGGATGTTTTTTCGATGCCGGTCGCTTGTAGAACCGCAACCCGAGGAGCAGAAACACCTGATTCGTTGTGTCTGCAATTGAGTGAAGGGCTTCGGCCATCATGCCCGAAGAGCCCGTCATGAACGCTGCTCCAAGCTTCAAAACCGCAATTAGGGCGTTGGCAAAGAGCGCACCCAATACTGCAAGCATCAACGATTTCCTTCGGTTACGAAATGAAGCTCCGCACGGATTATCGCGAAAAAACCGCAGTGTGGCAATGGTGACTGGGTTGGGAATTCTTCAAGTTAGATTTGAACTTGTCTGCCAAGGCGGGCAGGTTGTCGCGAGTTTCAAGCCTGGGTAATAGATGAGGCTGATTGCTGAGCAAGAGCCGGCTCTAAGGTGTCGCTTTTTGCCTTGGGTCGGCGGATTTCGTCTTCGACTGCCGCCGGATTTTCCCGCTTTGCAGGAAACCCACCAGCTCGCCTTTGGCATTGACCACAGCGATGGAGCCGACGCCATTTTCCTTCATCAGGTCGCGTGCGGAATCGAGCGTCGAGGAAGGCTCGACAAATAGTCCCGGGCCGATGGGCCGCATCATGGTTTGCACGCTAGTGTTGGCCCAGCGCTCACGTGGGAGTGATTTCAAATCTGCGAGCGACAGGATGCCGTGCAGTCGCCCTTTTAACGCCACAGGAAAACTCGTTTGCCGATGGAGCGGAAGAATGTCATCAACTAATCTGCTTACAGTAAGCGCGGGTTCGATTGCGATCGGATGCGACATTGCGTCGCCCACTGTCACCAGCCTGGTACCTGCCGCACCCTTAACAACCTTGAGGGCCGTGTCTAGTAGGAAGAGTCCTACCAGAATGGACCAGCCGCCCATCAGGTAAGGCTGAGAAGGTCTCCAGTTTGGCGCAATCAAAATGTAAATCCCAAACAGGATAAGCGTGCCGGCTATGAGAACGCCGCATATGCCGGCCAGGCGGGTTGCTTCTTTGATGTTTCCACTTCGGCGCCAAAGAATCGCGCGCAACACGCGACCACCGTCAAGGGGATAGCCCGGGAAGAGATTGAAAAGCGCCAGCAATAAATTTCCCGAAGCAATCAAAAAGAAAACCACTACCGTCGCTTCGTAATTTCCCAGCGCCGCGATCTTGGCGCCAACAAAGGCAAGCAAGGCAAACAGGAAACTGGCGGCCGGACCCGCCACAGCAATGCGAAGTTCGGCGCGCGGGTTTTGAGGCTCAGTTCTAAGACGAGCAAGGCCGCCAAACGGATGAAGCACGATCTCTTCAATCTCGATTCCTTCGGCTCTCGCCATCAAAGCGTGTGAGAGTTCGTGGCCAAAGACTGAAAGGAAAAGGCCTGCAGTGGAAATGAGCCCGAGGATCCAGGCGGTCGCGGGCGCCAGCGCCGGAAGAGTGACGTTGCCAAGCTGAATCACGTGGCTTTGCAGGTTGCTGGCAATCAGCCACACGCTCAGGGCAACGACAGCAAACCAGCGATAGTCGATCCTGACAGGAATTCCATAGACTCGGGCAATGGTGAGTTTGCGTTGAAATAACTCAGAAGAACGCATAGCAAACCTTGTGGAAGTTAAACCGCCAAGACGCCAAGAGCACTATCCGCAGATTCGCCGATAAGAATAAGACCCGAACAAAGCCTTGCAAAAACTATTTCGCTTTTGGCTCTTAAAGGAATCTGTGAAATCTGCGTAATCTGCGGATATGCCCTTGGCGTCTTGGCGGTTATTGCGGTTAGTCAGAACGCACCGCTGGCGCGCTGCCAATCAACTTCCCACAACACAACCGGCTGTTCGCGATTCTTCACCGTAATCGGATCGCGCGGTAGAAGCTTGTAGCGGCTATGGGCGGCCTTCGCCGTAGCATCGCTAAGTAAAATCTCACCGCCTCTGGCATTTGATTCCAGCCGCGACGCTGTGTTTACGGTGTCGCCGATCGCGGTGTATTCGGAACGGCGTTCGGATCCGATGTAGCCCACGATCACTTCACCAGTATGCAATCCAATGCCAACTCCGATTTCCTTCAGACCTTCGTCACGCAATTCGACGTTGATGCCGAGGATTCGGCGCTGCATTGCCACCGCTGTGTTCAAAGCGTTTGAGGCATCCTCCGGAGTAGCTGTGGGCGCGCCGAACAGTGCCATAAGACCATCGCCGAGATACTTGTCCAGTGTTCCGCCGTGAGCAAAAATTATGTCTGTCATGGCGGAGAAATAACGGTTCAGCAGGCCCACGATTTTTTCCGGCGCCGCATGCTCGGCAATACTGGTGAAACCGCGGATGTCGGCGAAGAGAACAGTAATGGTTTGGGTAACTCCGCCGAGCTTAAACGACTCGGGATTTTCGAGCATTTGCTTAACTACATACTCCGGCAGGAACCGGCTGTAGTTCGCCCGCGCCACTTCCTCGCGCGCCAATCGCTCGTGCGCCCGCGCGTTCTCGACTGCGATTGCAGTTTGCGATGCCACTGCGCTGATCAACTCGAGATCGTCGGGTTTGAAAGCGGCAAAAGGATCCAGCCGGTCCGCGTAGATAGCGCCGTGAACTCTCGACTCGCCCACGAGTGGGGCGCAAATAGTGGAACGAACTCCCTGCGAAACGATCGAATCAACGCCGGCAAACTGTTCGTCTGAGGCTGCATCCTGTGAAAGCAGGGCCACCCGATCTTTCATTACTTTCCTGGTGA
Organism: Acidobacteriota bacterium; assembly: GCA_030854715.1. Classification (GTDB taxonomy): domain Bacteria; phylum Acidobacteriota; class Blastocatellia; order Pyrinomonadales; family Pyrinomonadaceae; genus PSRF01. The sequence goes on along the minus strand of JALYSR010000045.1, from coordinate 18,262 downwards.
TAGTGCGGCCAATGGTCAGCTTGCGAGCGTGGTTATTAAGACTCTCATCGCGAGCCCGCATAGCCACTGGATTTAATTTCACATCTTCGGGATTCTCGCTTCCGTTGCCTTCCGCAAGCAGGGCGACAACTCGGTCGGCCGGCGTGGAGCGAAAGATAATGTCGGTGGCCTTCGCAAAGATAGCGTCAAGATCAAACACGGAGCCCAATGTTTTGCTCATCTCGTAAAGCGCCGAGAGTATGTTGGCTTTGCGTTGCAGCGCTTCCATCACTTTGTCTCGCGGCACGTTGGCTATCGAATCGCTGGGCTTTGCGTGCAGCACGGTCGACATTACGTCATTGGCAGAGATGAGCAGTTGGGTGTGGCCGAGAGGCTTGTCGTCATAGCGCACATCGGTTGTGCGCTCTTCTGCGGGTTGTTCAAACCGTAGAGTGCTGGCGCCGATAGTTACGCGATCGCCGTTCTCCAGGTGATACTCATACTGTGGTCCGCCGTTGACGAAAACTTTGTTCGCACTGCGCCGGAGTTGACCGTTTATTACCGCGCCATCTACAAGTATAAGTGAACCATCTTCTCCTGGTTTGATGTGGGCGTGATAGCGCGAAGCGCGCGGATCATCTAGCACGACGGTGTTGTCCGGCGCGCGCCCTATCGAGCAAACCGCGTGAGGCACAAAACTGTATTCCCATTGCCGGCCGCTTGCATCAGTAATTTTCAGAAATGCCATGACGAATGAATCGAATCCGAGGCCAGAGGTCTTTCCGCTTCAACATCAGGAGAACGAAGTAGCCGCCGCGTGACAACAACTTAGAACTGCACTTCGTCGATCCTAGCATGGTTTCCTCGTGACCGGTAAACGCATAGACCGAGACAATGACAATGAGATTGAGTATCATTTAAACGTCCTCTCATTTCGGTAATCGCCCCGGCACTTTGCATGAGCAACCTCATTCGCTATGCGGTGGTTTTAACCCTGGCCATTAGCGGCATGGGTTTGCAAAGGCTCACCCCCGGACAAACGACTCCGCAACGCAAGACGATCAGAAAAGCGCCCACCGGAAGCGTTTCCGGACGCATTACGATTCACGGAAAAGGCAAAGCAGGAATACCCGTGGGCATGCGCGCGGTAGAGTTTGGCCGTCCGCCCGGGTCAATATTTAAAAACACGACAGATGCGGAGGGAAACTACCACATTACGAACGTGCCGGCCGGCAATTATCTAGTCGCGCCAATTGCGCCTGCCTTCGTTGTGTCTGATTTGAGTTCTTTCGGCGAAAGAGGCAAGGCGTTGTTGCTGGCGGAGGGCGAGAGCGTCGACGGCATCGATTTTTCCCTCGTGCGTGGCGGAGTTATTACCGGGAAGGTGACTAACGCAGATGGTCGGCCCGTTATCGAAGAACGCGTGTATCTCGTTCCGGTTGATCCGACGGCAACTAATCAAAGAGGTGCCTATCAATTCAACGGCGTGCAGACTGATGATCGCGGAATCTATCGCATGTTTGGCTTGGATCCGGGGCGCTACAAAGTAGCCGTTGGGCAAAGTGGGGACAGGCCCTCCATGAACGGTATGCCTGGGCGTCCTTCCTACCAGCAGACTTTTCACCCGGATGTCAGTGACATTTCAAAGGCTACTGTAGTTGAGGTGACCGAGGGCAGCGAGACTTCCAAGGTGGATTTGACTCTCGGGCGTGCCGCTCAAACTTATGTTGCGAGTGGACGCATCATCGATGGTGAGAGTGAACAGCCGGTAGCGAATGCCCGGTTGGGGCTGCAAATGACGATCGATTCACGTAGGCGCTCGTTCGGTGGAGGGACCACAATCTCAAATAGACAGGGTGAGTTTAGACTGGAGAATCTTACTCCGGGAAAGTATATGGTTTTCTTACTACCGCAACCGGAAAGTAGCTTACGGGTCGTGGAAGGTGCTTTTGACATCATCGACCGAGACGTGGAAGGCGTGGTAGTAAAAACGGCAAACGGCGCCACTCTCTCGGGAAACATTTTGCTGGAAAACTCCGATGACAAAGCTGTCTTAGCGAAGCTGCCACAGTTACGTGTTGAGGCCTATGTCGAGAGCGACGGTCCTGGTTTTGACCATAGGGCAACCATTAGTGCCGATGGAAGTTTTCGCCTAAGCGGTTTGGAGACTGGCAAAGCATATATTTCGCTCGCGGCCCCGGATCGCGGCATCTTGAAAGGGTTCTCAGTTTCACGCATTGAAAGAGATGGCATCGCTCAAACTGACGGTATCCTGGTCAGCCCCCGCGAGGAAGTTACCGGCATCCGGCTGATAGTTAGCTATGGCAATGCATCAATTCGTGGCGTCGTCAAAGCGGAGACTGGAGATTTGCCCACCAACGCGCGCATCTTCCTTCGATCCACTAAAGCAGGCGAGACGATGTCCCACATCCAACCACCCGTGGTGGACGCGCGTGGACATTTCATGTTGGATGGGCTCGTGGGTGGCACATATGACCTGGTTATCACGGTGGTCGTGCCAGGTAGGCAGCGAGGGCAGTGGGAAGCAAAGCAACAGGTAACCGTTGCGGAAGGAGTGGTCACCGAGGTCACAATTACTGTGAATCTCGATCAGAAGACTTCGCCATAAGGTCTGGAAGACGATTCACACTCCTTGCCGGAATAGAGCAAGCCGATGACAACAAGTGAAGGCGCAGGAATTCTTGCTCGCGGTCTCCTGGTGATCATGCTGTGCTCCCTCGCTCAAGCCCAACAACCTTCATCGAGAGAAGATAAATCAGAAGAAACAACCACCGGCGCGATCACGGGCCGGGTTGTCAACGAGAACGGTCAACCGCTAGCGAACGCCAGCGTTGTTGTTCGCACCCTCGGATTCCAGGGTCAAGGCCAGAGCACAACAACTGACGGTGAAGGCAATTTTCAACTAAGGGGTTTAGATGCGACGGCCTACTTAGTCTTCGCTGCGGCTCCCGCTTACATCACAATGCCTCGCGACCCGGACAGTTCTCAATCCGCGTACTCTCGCGTGGGTGAGTCAGTTAGGCTCGAGTTGATCAAAGGTGGCGTGATTACCGGGCTCGTAAGCACTTCGGCTGATGAGCCGGTTGTGTCCGTGAGGGTGCGGGCCTATATGGTTCGCGACAGCAATGGTCAGCCACCGCGTGTGGGAATACCGTTCAGAGAACAGACAACTGACGATCGCGGTGTTTACCGAATTTACGGACTAGCTCCCGGGACCTACATCGTGTCGGCCGGCGGTGGTAGCGGCAATTTTTCGGGGTTCGATATGAATGCATACGATGCTGACGCGCCCACATACGCGCCTTCTTCCCCGCGTGAAACCGCTGCGGAGGTCAACGTTCGTGCCGGTGAAGAAACTGGTAGCGTAGACATTCGCTATCGTGGGGACCCTGGCCACCTGGTTAGCGGCACTGCAAGGGATGCCGCCGCTTCAGCGGACTCATCTTTTTTTATCAGGTTGACACCAGTCTCCAACATCGGAGCGCAGATGAGCATATCCTCATTCCAGCCCCCGGGGGGGCGCGGTTTTACTTTTTTTGGCGTTGCTGATGGGGATTATGATCTAACCGCTCAAACATTCTTTCCCGGAGGAGAGATCAATCTCTCGGAGTCCCGACGGATAAAGGTCAAAGGCGCGGACCTCACCGGCATCGAACTTTTCACGAAACCGCTTGGCACGGTTCTTGGACGCGTGGCACTCGTGGAATCAAAAACTCCTGAGTGCAAGGGTAAACGCCGGCCGTTGTTTGCGGAAACTGTTGTCTCGGCGTGGCACAATGAGAAAGACCGTACCAAAGATCAGCCGCAATTCGTCTGGGGATATGGCGCTCCAACACTCCCGGATAAACAGGGCAATTTCACATTGCGTAATCTGGCACCTGCCCAATACCGTTTTAGCACCCGATCCTTTGCGAAGTATTGGTATCTGCAATCAATTGCACTGCAGCCCACGGTGTCGCCGGCGGCGGCAGCCGCGACGGCAAGTCGCGCAGTTGATGCAGCGAGGAATTGGACTCTGGTGAAGCCTGGAGAGCGAGTCTCAGGGTTGATCCTAACGCTCGCTGAGGGAGCTGCTTCTTTCCACGGACAAATCAAGTTAGTCGAGGGACAGAAACTACCCTCAAGGCTATTCGTCTACCTGGTCCCGGCAGAGCGCGAAAAAGCAGAAGACGTCTTGCGATTCTTTGCGTCGCAAGTTGCCGCAGACGGAGCTTTTGCCATAAATAATCTGGCGCCGGGACGCTACTGGGTGATCGTAAAAGTGGTCCGTGAAAATGAATCAAGTGTTCTTACGAAATTGCGCCTGCCAGACGAATCAGAGGCCCGCGCAAATCTGCGGCGCGAAGCTGAGGCCGCAAAGACCGAGATTGAGCTTAAACCTTGCCAGAACACGTTGGGTTCCAAACTGCCTCTTAACTAACCCAAGCTGGAATTGGCGCTTCCGGATAAACTTCCGGTTATATAGAAAAAGAGAAATAATTAGGCACATGCTTGCAGCAATTTGCGGCAATGTGTGCCACGTCGCTTGTGATCGCGAACATCAGTAATTGTTCAAAGTCAAGCTCGAAAAATCAAAAACTTTGTTCCGCTTTTCACTTGTCAGAGAATCCCTTGACGCTTCGCGAGACCCCTTGCTAGACTTCAGACACTTACCAGTTAAGGTCCGGCGCTTTACTGCGTCGCTCGGTTTTCCCCCAGACCCGCGCGGACGGCGCAGTCTGATTTTTCAATCCAATGGAGGTGCTGCGTGGGCTTCAAAGTCGGCCAGAAAGTCGTTTATCCCAATCACGGTATCGGTACAATCGAGCAGATTGAACAGAAGCAAATAGGAGCTAGCTCCCTGCCCTTCTATACGCTTCGTCTTGCTGCCAACAACTCCCTGGTGCTCGTGCCGGTATCAAACGCAACGGAGGTAGGCCTCCGATCACCCATTTCTTCAGGCGAATGCGAAATGCTCTTCAAGGTGTTGGCGGATGATTTCTCTTTCCCTGCAAACGATTGGAAGGATCGGTTTAAAGAATTTTCCGATAAGATGCGCACCGGAGACATCTTTGAAGCTGCCGACGTGCTAAAGCACTTGACCTATCTAAGCCACCTCAAGCCTCTTTCATTTCGTGAGCAACGCATGCTCGAGCGAGCGCGGTATCTGGTGATTTCCGAACTTGCTGCTGTTTGCCGCCAGCCGGAATGCAATATTGAACCGCGTGTGGAACAAGCTCTCACCCGTGCTTGCGCTAAGCATGAACGCCGGCCAGCGCGCGCGCGTGCCGCCGGGGCTGCCGCCGGTCATTGAGCGCTAAGGTCTGAAGAAGCCAAAATCAGTAATCGAAGCCAAACTCAATCGGGTGAACCACTTCGCCCCGACCCTGGGGTGTGCCTGTTAGCTGCTCCTGTCCGTAGCTGGCCCACGTGATATAATTTCCACTGAATCAGCTTCCTACCCCTTTACGCAATGGATGAACCTGCCAGTTATCTCGCAAACAATTCGTTTGGCAGCTTTTTAGCCGACAGGGCCAGGCCATGATCACGCTGCTTAAACTTACGTCCGTGGTGATCCTTGTCGCCCTGAATGCGTTCTTTGTGGCCTCGGAATTTGCCCTCGTCTCCGTGCGTCGCGCGCGCCTGGAATCTCGCGCTGCCGCCGGCAGCAGGAACGCGCGCGCGGCGCTTCGCCTGCTTGATAGCCCCACCATATTTATCTCAGCCGTCCAGTTTGGAATTACGCTCGCTTCACTAGCTCTGGGATGGATTGGCGAACCGACGGTCGCTTCATTGCTACAACCAATTGCGTCAAGCATTGCTTCGGAAGGCAGGGCAGGCTCGGTGGCTCACGTGATGGCAATTGTGATCGCGTTCTCAGCAATCACATTTCTGCATATCGTGCTCGGCGAGTTGATGCCCAAAATGGTTGCACTCGAACGCGCTGAAAGAATTGCGCTTTTCTGTTCGCGCCCTCTTAGGATCTTCGCGAAAGTATTTAGCGCGCCGTTGTGGGTCTTCAACTCTGTTGGTTCGGCACTCGGCCGGCTGATTGGCCTGAAGTCAACTCTCGATCACGCTGCTGTTTACACTGAAACTGAATTGCGCCAGCTGATCGATGTCGCTCGTGACAGTGGCTACCTGCGCGCGGAAGAACGCCGGTTGATTCATCGCGTGTTTGAGTTTTCAGACACGTTAGTGCGCGAGGCGATGGTGCCGCGCACCGAGATGGCTGCAGTTTCGGCTGATAGTTCGTTTGAACAGATCACAAAAGCGTTCCATCGATATGGCTACTCGCGCTTGCCTGTGTATCGCGAATCGCTCGATAACGTTATCGGTTTCATACATAGCAAAGCCGTGATGCCCTATCTGCTGTGCCCTGAAAAGTTCCGGCTTGAAGACGTTCTGCAACCTCCATTGTATGTGGTGGACACGGCCCGGCTCGAGGATGTCTTGCGCCAGATGCAGAAGGCCAAAGCACACTTCGGTTTCGTGGTTGATGAACACGGCGGACTTGAAGGCGTCATCACGCTCGAAGATTTACTGGAAGAGATTGTCGGCGATATTTCTGACGAACATGATGAAGAAGTCAACGAACAAATCGTGTCTGCCGGCGATAACAAATACATTCTTGCGGGTGGACTGGCGGTGCGCGATCTCAACCGCCGCCTCAAGCTATCGCTGCCGGAGTCGGAAAGTTACACAACGATTGCGGGATTCCTGATGACCGAGGCCGGCCACGTGCTTAAGCCTGGTGACGTAGTGAACTACAACGGACTTCTTTTTCAGGTTGACCGCGTCGAACGCCGCCGTGTCATCAGTGTGAAACTCGAATTGCCTGCCGCTGCGGCGACTGCCGTATCTAAGGCGTCGACTGACACGGCTCGGGCGGCATGCTAACCGGCCAACAATTTCCCCTCCCAACATTTCGATTCCCAGTGCGACGATGATAAAGTTTGCGTAACCTGGTAAGAGGCCATTCCGCCCGAACGTTTTATCCTAGCTGGAGCCAACGACATGAGCTGGATTGAGGAGATACACGCCCGCGAGATTCTGGATTCACGTGGCAACCCCACGATTGAAGCGGAAGTAACTTTGGTCGGCGGCGAAGTAGGCCGCGCCGCCGTGCCTTCCGGCGCATCCACCGGTGAACATGAAGCAGTCGAACTACGTGATGATGACAAGAAACGTTATGGCGGCAAGGGAGTTTTGAAAGCTGTTGCTAACGTAAACGACATCATCGCCACGCAAATCGTCGGCCTCGATTCACTCGATCAAGCGGAGGTTGACACTGCGCTCATCAATCTTGATGGCACTGCCAACAAGTCGAAGCTTGGAGCAAACGCCTTGCTGGCAGTCTCGCTGGCCACTGCCCGCGCCGCCGCGAATTATCTCGAAGTCCCTCTGTATAGATATCTCGGTGGTCCAAATGCGCGCACCTTACCTGTCCCAATGATGAACATCATCAATGGAGGGGCACACGCCGATAACAATGTCGATTTTCAGGAGTTCATGATAGTACCAATAGGCGCCAGAAGTTTTCGCGAAGCTTTGCGCATTGGTGCGGAAATATTTCACACGCTAAAGGCCGTACTGAAGAAAAAAGGTTACGCAACAAGCGTAGGCGATGAAGGCGGCTTCGCCCCCAATCTTCGCTCCAACGAAGAAGCGATCGAGACCATTTTGGAAGCGATTGCCCAGGCTGGATATGCTACTGGTAAAGATTGTCTGTTGGCATTGGATCCGGCAGCCAGCGAGTTTTTTGAAGGTGACTCCTACACGTTCAAGAAAAGTGATAAGCGGAAGTTGTCGAGTGACCAAATGGTGGCGTTCTGGAAAGAATGGACCGAGAAATATCCGATCATCTCGATTGAAGACGGCATGGCGGAAAATGATTGGGCGGGCTGGAAAACTTTGACAGATGAGCTGGGCCGGCGGGTACAGCTCGTAGGCGACGATCTGTTTGTTACCAATACCAAATTCCTGCTCAAAGGCATTGAGAGCGGAGTCGCTAACTCAATCCTGATCAAGGTAAATCAGATTGGCACACTAACCGAAACGCTCGACTGCATCGAGCTGGCGCGGACCAACGGGCGTACAGCAGTGATCTCGCATCGTTCTGGTGAGACGGAGGACCCGTTCATAGCCGACCTGGCAGTTGCTACTAACGCCGGCCAAATCAAGACCGGCTCGCTCTCTCGTACCGACAGGATTGCCAAATACAATCAACTCCTGCGCATTGAAGAAGATTTGCGCGGAGCTGCTCGCTACCCGGGTCTCTCAGCGTTCCATCAACTGGAAGCGGCTGTTTCCAATTCCGCAACTCACGCAGGGGAAGTTCGCGCCGCGAAAAGCTGAGGGAGCAGAGCGAGAGATGCCAGAAACCGACGCTCGCGAATGGCAGCGAGCCGAATACACTATCAGCACCGATATCGAGCGCCTCGATATTCCGTTAATTCACGACTTCCTATCAAATCAATCTTACTGGGCCCAGGGACGTAAGATTGAAACGGTAAGCCGCGCTCTCCAAAATTCGCTGAACTTCGGACTCTATAAAAGAAATCAACAGATCGGTTACGCTCGAGTGGTAACAGATTTTGCAACGTTTGCCTGGCTGGCAGATGTTTTCGTGCTGCAAGCGCACCGCAGACGTGGCCTGGCGACGTGGCTAATGGAATCGATCCTGGCGCATCCGGAGTTGCAGCGTTTTCGGCGCTGGGTTTTGGCGACCAAAGATGCTCACGAACTGTATCGAAGGTTTGGTTTCCGTGAACTAAGGCGGCCGGAACGCTGGATGGAACGCCCCGATCCTCAAATGCAGGAAAGTCCAGACTATTGGCAAGATGCGAAGATAGTTAACCGAATCGTAGACAGCGACTGACAGGAGATCCCATTGTCCGATTCAAGAGGGCCAATGGCCCTCATTATCATTGATGGTTGGGGTTACTCTGCGCAACGCGAGGGCAATGCTATCGCGCTTGCCGACACGCCCTATTACGACGAACTTACGGAGAATTATCCGCATACGTTGGTGGAGGCTTCGGGAGAACGCGTTGGTTTGCCTGCCGGAGTCATGGGTAATTCCGAAGTGGGCCACCTCAACATTGGCGCCGGGCGGGTAATACGTATGGATGTTTCTCGAGTTGATTACGAGATTGCCACCGGAGGTTTTTTCCGCAACGAAGTGTTGCTTGCTGTGATGGATGGAGCGAAACAACGCGGCAAGACGCTCCATTTGATGGGTCTTCTGTCCGATGGCCAGGTTCATTCGTCAATCGAGCACCTCTATGCGCTGCTTAGGCTCGCTAAACAACGCGGCCTGGAGCGCGTGTTTATTCATTGCTTTCTCGATGGCCGTGATACGCCTCCTTCGTCGGCGGTGGACTATATTGCCGCGCTCCAGAAAAAGATCGAAGAAATAGGTTGCGGCCAAATCGCATCCATAATCGGCCGTTATTACGCAATGGACCGCGATAAGCGTTGGGAAAGAACGCAGCGCGCCTACGACTTATTGGTAAACGGTAAGGGCGAACGAAGCAACGATTCGGTCGCAGCAGTCCGGCAGTCTTACGAACGAGGCATCAATGATGAGTTTGTCGAGCCAATCGTGATCGTGAACAGCAGCGGCGAGCTGGTGGCCACGATTCAGGAGGGCGATGCGGTTATTTTTTTCAACTTTCGGCCGGATCGCGCGCGACAACTGACCCGGGCCCTAGCTATCGAAGGTTTCCGCGAGTTTGACGTCTCAGGACGCCCGAAGATCGATCTTGTATGCTTCACAGTTTACGACAGAACATTTCCCCTGCCGGTAGCGTTTCCTCCACATGATCACAAAAATGTTTTGGCGGAAGTTTGGGCCAGTATCTGCGTTCGCAATTATCGTCTGGCCGAGACGGAAAAGTATGCCCACGTAACTTATTTCTTTAACGGTGGAGTCGAGCGGGAACATGCCTGCGAGCGGCGCCTGCTCGTTCCATCGTTGAAAATTGCTACCTACGATCTGCAACCGGAGATGTCAGCATTCAAGGTAGCGGACCAGGTGCTGCGCGGGATCGCAGAAAGGGAAACAGACATCTTCATCGTGAACTTCGCGAATCCTGATATGGTGGGGCACACCGGCAAACTCGATAAAACGATTGAGGCGTGCCAGTATGTTGATACTTGTCTGGGCTGGATTACCAAGGCCATCAGACAAGCGCGCGGCATTACAATGATAACCGCCGACCATGGTAACGCAGAGCAGATGATCAATCCGAAAAGTGGCGGGCCGCATACGGCGCATACCACTAACCCGGTACCGTTTCACTTGATCGACGAAGCAGCCCGGGGAACAAAACTGCGAGAAGGCGGTGCGCTGGAAGACATTGGGCCTACGCTGCTGGGTTTGCTTGGTAACGAAAAGCCGCCGGAGATGACCGGCCGCGACCTGCGTGACCTGGATTGAAACCAGATTGCTTAACGACTTAAGAGTGTTTGATCCGCGCAACATCCTGGTAATTGATTTTGGCCAACTCGGCGACGTGGTGCTTAGTTTGCCTGCACTGCGAGCAATTCGAAAACGATTCCCGAGAGCGCGCATAACGGTAGCAGTCGGCAAGCCCGGAGCTGAGGTTATCGGACTATCCGGTTACGCAGACGAAACCCTGGTAGTCGATCGCGTTGCGCTGCGCGATGGATTCAAACCTCTCTCAATCTTTCGCGTATTTGAGATCGTTAAAAAGGTCAGGCGACAAAAGTTTGACTTCGTTATCGACCTGCACAGTTTGTCTGAGACAAACCTGCTGGGTTTCTTGTCCGGCGCTCCCAAGCGGCTCTATTCGCGCCGGCCGGGACGCTCTTTGGACTACCTGGCAAATTTTCGCCCACGCCCGCCGGTGGAAACCGACCACCGCAAGCGACATCTAATCGATCGTTATCTGGACGTGCTAATCCCTCTCGAAGTGAAGAATGCTGAACGCCTTCCGGCCTTGAAAACGCGAATAACCGATGATGTGACTGTCGAGCGCACTTTAAGAAAAGCCAAAGCGGAAGCGGGTGTTCCCTTGGTGGGACTCTTTCCCGGAGCTGGTCATCTCAGTCGGCGGTGGCCGCTTGAACAGTTTGCCAGTCTGGCGGATTTTTTGATTAGAAACGATCAGGTGAAGGTCCTGGTTTTCCTGGGACCCGAAGAACGTGCGCTCGTCAAAGAAATTCGTCAACGCTTTCCCCCGTCCGTGGTGATTCTCGATCAGCTCACCATTCCCCAGCTTGCGTCAGCCCAGGCGCGGCTCGCGGCGTTCGTTTCAAATGACACGGGGCCAATGCACATAGCATCGGCAGTCGGTACGCCTGTGGTGCTACTGCTTGATAAGCGGGCCCCCGAAAGCTATCTGCCGCAGGGTGACCGCCATCGCGTGATCTACAATAACGTCATCGACGACATTAGCGTAGAGGAAGTCTACGCAGCCACGCGATTCATACTTGCTGCCGGGCGGACGGCCAGCCTGTTTGCAAGTTGACCCGGTTTCACTCGAGTTTTATTAAGGCCGAAGGTTCCCCCAGGAAGTTCATCCCAATATCAAAACAATATGAATAGCAACTACAAAGCGGGTCGAGTCCCCCTGCTAAAGGGTCTCTTAGTTATCTTTTTCGCGATGCTCGGCACCACGCTTCTCCGGCCGCTTGTCACCGGTAAAGCTGAAGACCAGGTCTTGAAGGACCAGAAGAAGCAAGTCGCAGTTCCCGACGCAAAGCCTGCCGCCCCGGAGACCGGGGAGCTGGCCAACCAAATAGATGGGCTGATTGATGAAAGTGAACTTGGTTATGCGCGCTGGGGCATAAGCGTGATCTCCATGGCTAATGGAGCAACCCTATACCAGCGCAACGCCGACAAACTTTTCACGCCTGCATCCAATATGAAGGTCTACACGACGGGAGTGGCCCTCGATCTGCTTGGTGCCGACTACCGCTGGCGAACCTCCGTTTATGCAAGCACGCAACTCGACGCGAGCGGAAGAATTCAAGGTGACCTCGTGCTCTATGGGCGCGGTGCGCCGGATCTCGTTTCGCGTAGCCAGGACGAGAGCAGAGGTTCACTGGCCAAGCTTGCGGACGATCTTTATCAGCACGGCGTGAGACGTGTAGAGGGGAACGTGATTGGGGATGAAAGTTACTTCCGCGGCGATCCCCTGGGAGATGGTTGGCAGTGGACGGATCTTCAATGGTATTTCGGGGCTGAGGCCAGCGCCCTTTCAATAAATGGAAATGAAATTGACGTTAACCTTGTTCCTTCCAGCGGCGAAGAGCCCCCGGTCATGAGGGTTAGCGATAACGAAAGTCAGGTGATCGTTCAAAACCGCATGATCAACGGCAAGGCGGGCGTGCGTACGACGATCGGTGTGCACCGCGGCCTTTCCGACAACAACATTGAGGTGTGGGGAGAACTCGCTCCTGGTAGTAAGGGCTTTGGTGCGCGGCTGTCTGTGCACAATCCGGCGCTCTGGGCAGCCAAATTGTTTTTTAGTGCGCTGAAGACTCGAGGCATAGAGATCGCCGGGCAGGCACAAGCGCGCAATTCTCGTGTAGCGCAGAGCCAAAGATTCGATCCAACGCGATCTGTTGAGCTGGCGGCGGTCAGTAGTCAGCCTTTGAGTGAGATCGTGAAGAAGACAAACAAGGAGAGTAACAATCTTTATGCGGAATTAATTCTTCGCACGCTTGGCAGAGAACGTGGAGAAATGACCGCACAACCGGAGCCAGTGGGAAGAGAGCGCGGCGATGATGAAGCAGGCCGGGCTATCATTCGGTTGTGGTTGGAGCGCGCCGGAATCCCCACATCACGTCTCGCGTTTCATGACGGATCTGGCTTATCGAGACTGGACCTGGTCACTCCGGAGACGACCGCAAGGTTACTGTTGTCCTATTCAAAAACAGCCACGGGCGAGGCGTTTAGGCAGTCACTGCCAATTTCAGGGCGAGACGGAACACTTGGAGGGCGTCTAAAAACTCTGAGCGACCGGGTGTCAGCAAAAACCGGATCCCTAACTTACGACAACTCACTTTCCGGCTATCTTACGACGCCCCGAGGCGACGTTTTAGCTTTTTCCATCATGTGTAACGACCAGACTGGTCGGAGCGATAGCATTCGGCTAATCGACCAAATCGCCATGCTCTTGGGAGGATTTCCCAGTCCTTCCTCTCAAAAGACGCAAAAATCGCAGTAAATCTATAGATTCAACCGGACTAGCGCCCATAAAGGTTGGCTCTAGACAAACTACGTTAAACCCGTTAGTATTGCCATGGCCGTGTTACCCGACCCGGCAAAGCCACGCCGCCTCGCAATCGTAAGTTTGTAATCCCACCTCTTTTTAAATCTAGGAGCGAATGAAGATGTCCAAACGGATCGTTACTTTTACTTTCACTGCAGTGTCCCTGGCTCTGGCAAGCGGTACCGCGCTGGCGCAGTCTAACCTTACTGCAAAGGCAAGCGCGATTCAGCCCGCCCCGGCGAGTGCTGTAGCGGAAAGCGATCGCGTTAGAGACGGACTGGTTGGACCGGTGCGAAGAGTCAGAACGGAGATTGCAAAGTTATCGAATGAGAGTGGAAAACTGCTCGAAGGCAAACATGTAGTTCTGGAAGTTGTGGCCTACGATATTAAGGGTAATAAAACTGAGAACCAGTATTTCCCAATGGCGGGTGCGAATCTCACCGGTAAAGAGGTCTACAAATATGACGAGAAGGGAAACATCAGCGAGATGACTCTCGTGAACGCTGATGGCTCGTTATTGAGCAAGGAAGTCTACAAGTATGAGTTTGATTTCGCTGGAAACTGGAACAGAATGACCACTTCGGTTGCCGTGATAGAAGCGGGCAAAATGTCGTTCGAGCCAAACGAGATAACCTACCGTTCAATCATGTATTACCTTGATGAAAACATGATGAAGATGGCCCAGCCCGTTGTGCAGCCAGCTCCGATGCCCGCAAACAACGTCGCCAACACCAGTGTGGCCGTCGTGAATTCGGAAACGAAGAACGAGGCAGTTGCATCCAAACCCGCAGTCAACAATGCAAGTGCGAGTCAAAAATCCGCTGGGTTACCAAGTGCAAGAGTCAGCTCCGACAAACTGAACAACATGGCCGAAGTGGATGCCGGCAACCTGCGTTCGAACACGAGTGCCCAGCCTCCGGTCGTGCGACTTGATTCAGAACCTCCACCAGCTGCTCGTCCGAAGCCGATTCTTAGACCAGTTACGGGCGGTGTGCTCAATGGCACCGCAATCAGTTTGCCGGCGCCAATGTATCCCGAGACTGCCCGACGTTTAAGAATGTCGGGCCTGGTTACCGTGGAAGTGATTGTAGATGAAACTGGAAAAGTAATTTCCGCTCAGGCGACCAGTGGTCCCGCGGCCCTGCGAGAGGTGGCCGCGCAAGCGGCTATGCGTGCGAAGTTCTCGCCGACGAAACTTTCGGGCCAGCCTGTAAAGGTGTCCGGTCTGATTACCTATAAGTTCTCCCTCGCGCAATAAGTCATCCAGCCAAAGAGGCAAGCAGTGATTGGCGACCTCTCGACCAAATACCTAACGTATAGGAGTTAATTCTGATGGCACTCACCGGACACTTAAGCGATCTTTCGCTCTCCGAATTGATAGAGTTTTTCTGCAACCAACGTAAGACCGGACAGCTCAAGGTTCTTTATCCGGAGGGTCACGGTTACTTTTATCTTCAGACCGGCTCAGTGGTGGACGCGCGGATTGGTGTCTTGCGAGGAATCGATGCCGTCTACTATGCGTTAACGCTGCCAAATGCCAAGTTTGAATTTGGTGGAGCATCCGACTCGGTCGAGCGTACGATCAACCAACCGTGGACGCAGGTGGTGCTTGAGGGTTTACGCCGCTTGGACGAAGGGATTATTCCCGCTGCCGCCTTTCCGCCAGACTATTCGAAAGATGTTGAGCAACCGGAGCCCAGTTTTCGGGAAACCGATTTGACAGACCTCGAGAAGCTGCGGGTGCCGGGATTTCTTTCCTTTAGTGGAACAGAAACAATGGGCAAGCGAAGATACATGGTTGCAGGTGCTGTGGCCGTGGCTTTGGTTCTAAGTGTTGCCGCTATCGGCTTCCCCGCTGGTTGGTACGCTCGCAATAGGGCATCCGCCGTTGTCAGTCAGCCCGAGAGTCAGCCAGCGAGTTCAGCTTCCAATGCGCCAGCCTCCTCCGTTGCGCAGGTTCCAAATAACGAGGTGGCTGCGTCTTCAGAATCAAACGCTCCGGCGGATCACAGCGAAGCAGTTTTAGCTGCCAAGCGACTGCGCGAGAAGGAAAAAGCGAAAGCGCGCGAAGAGCAGACGACGCTACAGAATCAACCAGCGACAAGTTCGTCTTCACTATCACCGGCAAATGTGGTTGCCGATTCGGCGAAGTCAGGACCCAAGAAAGTTGCTGTAACGGTTACTTACGATGAGTCAGGACGTGTAACGCAGGCATCGGGCGGCGATGCATCGGCAATTCGCATTGCACGGCAGAAACGCTTCCCCGCAGGGAAGGCGGGTTCGGCCACAATTACAATTCCGCTGAACTAAAGAGACAACCGGGAAATACGGTAAGGGGTAAAGGGTAAGACGTGAGCGGCGCTTCTTACTCTTTACCCCTTACCCTTTTCCCCTGTTTCTTTAGCCCAACCGTACCGAGAATTACCAATAGCGCACGCTTGAGTCCCGCATCACGATCGCGCGGGTCATACCACTCTTCAACAGTATGCGAGTTTCCTGACGTCCCTCCGGCTCCCAATGTGATTGCTGGAATGCCGAGGGAGATGGGCAGATTTGAGTCGGTGGACGATTGATCGAGACGTGGCTTGGCGCCCATTGCCTTTGTCGCTTCCCATGCAAGACTTACCAGGTCAGCATCGGCGGGAGTTTCGCCGCCGGGCCGTTCGCCTATCAGTACCACTTTAAGTTCCAGTGGGCGATCGCCGTTGCGTCGCACGGCATTCTCGTCCTCAGCCGCCTCGCGCATCGCACGACGAAAGAAGGCGTCAAGTTTCAAAAGCTCCGGCCCACTTGCGGAGCGGAGATCGACGTCCATAGCTGCTACTTGAGGAATCGCATTGACGCTGTTTCCGCCTTCAATTCGTCCTACGTTGAATGTCGTGCGTGGCTCCCGAGGCACAGGGTAGGAGGTGAGTTTGGCTATCGCGCGTCCCAGCGCGTGGACCGGATTGGCGGCACCGAAATCTCCCCAGGAGTGTCCTCCGGTTCCGCGTAGCTGCACACGATAACGGCGTGACCCCAGGGCGCGATTTGTGATGCGATCTATTCCTGGTCCATCGAAGCTTATGAAGGCATCGATGTGGTGGCCCCATTCGCTCTGTGTTATCAGATGTCTTACCCCGCGAAGATTTCCTTCGCCTTCTTCGCCAACCGTGCCCACGAACAGGATGGAACCCTCGGTTTCTATTCCGATTGCGCCAAGCACTTCAGCGATAACCAGTAGGGCGACCAGACCGCAGCCATCGTCGGAGATACCCGGAGCCAGAAGTTTGCCGCCCGCTCGATGCACTGTGAAATCGGTCCCAACCGGAAACACTGTATCCAGGTGCGCACTGACAACCAAAAGCGGAGCAGCCGAATGTCCTTTTCTCAACGCCACGCAATTTCCTTCTTCATCGAGACGCGCGTCCACCAAGCCAAGTTCGAGAAATCTCTCTTTTAGATATTCGGCGCGCTGCCCTTCTCCAAAGGGAGGCGCCGGAATCGAGCAAATGCGAATCTGCTCTTCAGTAATCTTGTCCAAACGGGAATCAATATGGACGAAGGCGCTCCGCAACTGTTGCGAGTCGATTAACTCCGCAATATTTGCAGGCGGCCGAAATGTTTGCACTGAAGACATAAGTAGTATCGGGAGTTTCCAGGACACCTAACGGCTGTTTCCGTTAACAGTCTGATCGCCGGCGTTCAAACCAAACGCATTATTTCGTCATCCGCCAAAACGCCAGACGCTTGTTTAGCCAAATCATAAATCCGGCCGACGCGCTCTTCGCTTGCTTCTATTCCCCGCTTCTCGAGCCAGTAAATCACGTTTGACTTGCCACTCATCGGCCCTATTTCCACCACCTGTTCCAAGCCAAACTGCCCCGCGGGAACACCCGAGTAAACCAGATCTGCGAGCTGCCTGTCGCCCTTCTTATAGCTCTTGATCACCGCGGCTGCGTGCACCCCGGTGGCCGTGCGAAAAGCGTCGCGACCAAAGACGGGATAGTTGCAGGGGATGGGCCAGCCGCACGCTTTCGATGCGGTCGCGCAATATTCGCCCAGACGCAATAGATCATTTTCAACCCAGCCCATCAACTTCAGGTTGACCAACAACTGGTCCATTGGCGTATTTCCCACGCGCTCGCCCATGCCAAGGGCGGAGCCATGTACCTGATCCGCGCCGCCCTGAATGGCGGCGATCGAATTGATGACACCGAGACCGCGGTCCTGATGGCCGTGCCAATCAAGCCGGATGTTGCCACCCTGTTCCTCAATAATCTTTTTAACGAATTGGACCACCGAGCGCGCACCGTCCGGCGTTGAGTGTCCCACAGTGTCGCAGACGCACACCGCCTTCGCTCCGCATCGAATGGCAGTCGTATAGAGCGCCCGAATAGTTTCGGGGGCGGCTCGCGTCGTGTCTTCGGTCACATACATGACCGGTAGACCTTCACTGACTGCAAAAGTTACCGCGTCTTCAGTCAACTTAAGCAGCTTGTCCAGGGTCCAGTCTTCGGCAAAAAATCTTATCGCCGAGGAGCCTATGAATGTGCAGGCTTCGATGGGAATACCAACGCGCTGGGAGATTTCGACAATCGGAAGAATGTCGTTGCGGTGAGTGCGTGCGGCACAGTTAGGCCGAATTTTCAACTTCTTTTCGGCGATTTCACGCGCCATCATTTCCACACCGGCTGCATGAGTTCCGCCAGCCCCGGGCAGCCCGATGTCTGCAGTATCGATGCCCAACGCGTCCATCAGATGAAGCAGTTCGATCTTCTGTTCAACCGGCGGCTCGCTGACAGAAGGGGACTGCAATCCGTCGCGCAAGGTCTCATCGTCAAACCCAATGTGACGATTTGGGTGGATCAAGGTGGGATCGATTGTGTTCCAGTCGTAAACTAACTCCTCAAGGGACACGCGGAAACCTCCAGCGATCGGCTCAAGTTTAGGGTTCAGCCTTTACCTTGTCAGTTTGGATAAACACCAGGCTAAAGGTTGTACTCTAAACTGTGATTCAAGAAATTTGATACTCGCCACATTTTAATGTCAAGCGA
>JALYSR010000039.1 GCA_030854715.1 Acidobacteriota bacterium | reverse complement strand
CTCTGCCGGAAATGGCCCCTCCGGAAACCTGGGCGCTAACGGTAAAAGGTATTAGCAGAATGATGAGAAGCCCCAAGACGTGTGTGACCTTGCCAAAGTTGAGGGACAGCATGTTGATCCACCTTTCTGAGCTGAATTCGGAAGTTTGTTTGGTAGCGGATAATGAGAACTCATGAACTCGAATACTGTAGATTACAGCCGATGCGCTTATACGATTGTCATAAGACTACCTTCGTGGATTTTCAGAGAGCACGCTTTGGTAGTCGATGCGGTTTAGACTTCAACCCTTCAACCTTTAGCTTGCGCCTGGAAGCGGCAGCCTGCAAGGGCGAACTCTAAACCCCCGGTTTTCTTTTCGATGACTTGCGCCGGTCTGGATCCGGTTATATGATCCGCCCCTGGCGGGCAATAAAACCACAAGAGATTCCGCGGACCTAAGAGATTCCGCGAAATCTTACTGAAGTGTTGTATGCTCTGCCAACGGAACAAATAACCTGATACTCGCAAAACTGTCTTTAGAGAAGCTTTGTAAAAGCATTAAAAGCACTCTAATAAGTCTTAAAAATTTCTTACAGGCATCATGCTTTCGCAAGTTCAGGAGAGATACGAATTCGGTCCTTTCCGCCTCGACCCGGCGGAACACACCCTGCTGCGCGGTGACAAAGTAATCGCGCTGACCCCAAAGGCGTTTGAAACCCTGTCTTTACTAGTCCGAAGTAGTGGACATCTTGTCAGAAAGGAAGAACTGCTCGAGCGGGTTTGGCGCGATACGATAGTAGAAGAGGGCAATCTGAATGTGATCATCCATACGCTGCGAAAGGCTTTGGGTGATGACCCGCGCGCAAGCAGGTATATCGAGACAGTGGCAAAGTGCGGCTATCGCTTTGTGGCGGAGGTTCGGAAAGCCGAGGAGCCGGAAGAGATCGTGAGTGAGACGCCGAATACTTCCGCATCCGTGAATGGCGGCAAACAGTCTTCATATCAGCAGGAGATCACGGCATCTCCCTCACCTTCCTCATCTGCTTCGTCGCCCCGTCTTCCGAGCGATCGGCGCCGGTTAGTAGCCTTGGGAGCGAGCGTTCTCGTAGTCACCCTTGCGGCTACGTTTTTTTTCATGTGGCGCTTCAACCATCCGCGCAATGCCACCCCCGCGACGGCTCCAGTTCCCGTGAGATCTATTGCGGTCCTGCCTTTTAGAGTTTTGAGTAGCGAAAAAGGGGACGAGTACTTGAGCCTGGGTTTGGCCGATGCCCTGATCACCAGTCTTAGTCAAACTCGACAGGTCATCGTGCGCCAGACAGACGCCGTCGCAAAGTATCAGAACACCGGCAAGGACCCGCTGGAAGCAGGGCGTGAGCAGGAAGTCGACGCGGTCCTCGAAGGACAGGTTCAGCGCATTGGGGATCGCGTGCGGGTGACCGCGCGGCTCGTGCGTGCGAGCGACGGCACATCACTGTGGGCCGATCACTTCGAAGAGCAATTCACAAACATCTTCGCCGTCGAGGACGCCATCGCCGAGAAGGTCGCCCGGACCACAATCCGGGCAATGAAGGGTGCCGGCGGCGACGCAACTACGGAGCGGCTAACCAAGCGTTACACCGAAAACAACCAGGCCTATGAAGCGTATCTCAGGGGTCGCTACATGTGGAATAAGCGGACTGTGGACAGCCTTCAGAAAGCGCTCGGTTACTTTCAACAGGCCGTTCGTCTCGACCCCAACTACGCCCTGGCTTACATCGGCTTGGCGGACACGTATACTCTGCTCAGCTTCTTCACCATCGACGCGCCCAATGATGCTTTTCCAAAAGCGAAGGCCGCCGCGGAGAAGGCCCTGGCAATCGATGGTACTCTGGCTGAAGCCTACACGGCCCTGGGCCAAGTCAAAGCTTTTTACGAATGGGATTGGAATGGAGCGGAAGCGGAATTTCAAAAAGGGATTTCCCTCAACCCAAATTATCCGCTGTTACATCATTGGCGGAGCCTAAACCTGATAGCGATGGGACGGATGGATGAGGCGCGTGCGGCGATGCGGCGTGCGCTGGAATTGGATCCCCTCCTGATCATTTACGTGAATCTTGGCCGAATAGATTATTACGAGGGACGGTACGACCAAGCGATCAAACAATATCAGCGAGCACTAGAGTTGGACGAGAACTTCATGCGGACGCATCTCCGCTTAGGCCTCGCCTACGTTGGACAAGGTCGCTTTCAGGAGGCACTCGCCGAGTATCATCGGGCCAGCCAGATTGCGGGTGACACGCCGCAAGTCAGCGCGAATATCGCCTACGTCATGGCCGTTTCAGGGAAACGATCTGAGGCGCTTGCCGGACTCACCGAATTGCAGGAAAGAGCAAAGCGGCAATACGTACCTCCCTATGACATCGCCTTGATCTACGTCGGCCTGGGCGAAAAGGACAAGGCCTTTGCCTGGCTAGAGAAAGCTTACAACGATCATTCTACCGAGATGATCTATTTTAAGGTTGAACCGCTGCTCGCCCCTTTGCGTTCAGACTCGCGTTACCAGGATCTTCTGCGGCGCATGAAGCTCAGCTGAATTGATTCAGGGAGTGCGCCACGAAGCACTGCAGTACAGCCTTCTCAACTTCATCGGACATGTAGTTCCAATGCAACTTAGAAATCGCTTTGTATTCGACCCTGAGGAGAACATTCTCTTCATCGACTTCGCTGGCCTGCGGATTGAAACTCGCGAACAGGTGGACGAGACGAGACGACTGGTGCGCGAGATCCTGGAGAGTCGAGGCCGCAGAGCTTACGCAATAGTCAACTACGAAGGCACCGAGATCGCGCCGGAGATCGTGGATTACTACGGCGAGAGCATTAAGGAGCTTTACGACCGCTACAGCCTCACGACGGTGCGCTATTCGTCAAGCGGGTTAACACGCTCGGTACTGCGGTATTTGGGCGCGGCAAAAGATCTCGAATCCAATATCTTTACTACGCGCGAAGAAGCCATACGCGCTGGTGGTTGTGCCGCTGAGCACGTTAACGCGTGGCAATATCCTGGCTTGGGCCGGCGGCTGCTGACGTTCACGACCTTGCCGGGCCTCATTTGAGAGGCCTCGGCATTGGTATTTATTTTTCGACAGTGAATATCTGCGCTTACGGAATCGGCTCACC
>JALYSR010000016.1 GCA_030854715.1 Acidobacteriota bacterium | reverse complement strand
AGGTAGTCGAGTCCTAGATAACCGATTTATTGTGAATAAAAAGGGGTGCCCCGCCAATCAGTTAAGATTGGCGGGGCAAACTTTCCGGCAGGTTCGGGTAAATTCAGGTGGCGGCTGGTAAAGAACTGAGAATCGTCACTTATGGCCGATCCCGTGAAACCAGGTGGTGCGTGTTGCGGGTGGATAAAGCCTCGCGGTCGAATTAAGAAATATTACCTCTCCCTAAGAAACTGCATCTTTTTGGGCCTTTCGTAATTCACTGGCCAAGTTGTCAATTGAACCACCGCTTTCAGTGTGCGAAATTATACCGAATTTTTGTGACGTGTCAAGCACAATTCGGAAGATTTCGTAACATTTCTCGCAAGGCGCAATTGTCGACCGACATCTACTGACCTGAGCGGCTTTGGGATAGACGAATCGCTTGTCTACGAACGGCCTCGGAAACGTTGCGGTTTAGCGAGAGATTATGTAGATCCTTGGTTCGAATGCGCGGAAGTATGCCAATAACGGTGGCGATCGGAGCCCGGGGATTGCGCACAAGGTTATGGATGATTGGGTAGGAACGAGCCCAACCGCGATTTATAGCAATGAGGCGCAATACTTCGTCGGACACGGTCCTCATACCCGCGATGGCTTCCACTTCTTGATCAGTCACGCGAGGATTGTTGATGACGGCGGCGGCGACCACCTTGTTAGGATCCCGGATCAATATGCTTCGGGTCTCACGATCACCTTTCATGGCCAGCTTCATGCGATCGCGCGCATTCATAAACATGATGCGTTTAATTAAAGTAACCCGCTCGGCGGACACTTCGCCCGTTTCAAGTCGTTCATACTCGACCACACGCTTGAAGTTTGCCGCGTGTTGCTCAGGCGACTCTGTTTTTAGTTCCTCGTAGCGTTCTAAAGGCAGCCATGAGTTATCGAGATCGGCATCTGAAACCTCGATGTGTTCGGCTATTAGCCAGGCATCTTCAATGCTCAATCCACCTGACAGATCGGCACTTTCAAAAAACTCCGCCGCAGCACTTTTGCCGCGAGCCCGCAGTTCCTGTGCTATCTGCTGCGCGCCTCGTTCCTTCTCAAAAAACTCTCGCCTGGTTTCCCGAGCTCTTCGTTCTGCTTCCGCGGGGCGGTCTGAATTTCCGAGAATGGCATCAATGATTTTTGGGAATCGCACCAGTCGCTGCTGGTTCATCGCAATCAGTTCCAGCAGGGAGCCGTCCGAAGTTGAGGAGGCCAGGCTGGCAACCGTTTGATCGGAGGTGGTGTTGTTGAGAATTACGGCTTCATGAATTTGGCGACCGGCGGTTGGATTGGTCGCTAAGTAATCAAGCACGGCCACCGACGTCTCATCGCTCTTCGCGGCTGCCAACAATTCATTTGCATCCTGGGACTCAAGCGTTTCCCTGGCGGCGGCGGCAATTTCGGAATCGTCCACTTGACGCAGCGCAACCAGCACCTCCAGTAGATCAGACTGGGCAAGTGGTAACAGTCCGCTCGCCGCTGCCAGCCGCGCCTGTTGCGGAGCGCTGCCGCCAATTATTGCTTGTACGACCGGGTTGGTTGATTTGATTTCAGTGCTCAAGTCAGTCAGCAGCCAGTTAAAATTCCGCTGTACAAACTTAGCACGAATTCGGTTGGAATCTTCACAGATTTGTCAGGCATTGAACGGGCGACAAAATGGAAGTTTCACGCGGCAGCGCCATGACACTTCTTATACTTTTTGCCCGAACCGCAGGGACAAGGTTCATTGCGCCCGACTTTCGGTTGATCGCGGACCACGGTCCTGACCTTACCTTCTTCTTCGCCGGCCGCAGCCGCTCCCTGGTTGGGGCCAGTGAACGTGAGGGCTGAAGCACGTCGAGGCAGGCGACGCTGACGGAGCGTTTCGGGAGGCTCCTCTGCGACAACCTGAAGGTTGAATAAAGATCTAATCGTATTGGTATCGATGCGGTCGAGCATTTCCTGAAACATATCAAAGCTTTGTTTCTTATACTCAACCAGCGGATCCTTTTGACCGTAGCCTACCAGCCCGATGCCTTGCTTGAGGTGATCGAGTGAAAGCAAGTGGTCCTTCCACTGCGCGTCGATTATGTTGAGCATGATGATGCGCTCGTAGGTGCGCATTGCTTCCGGTCCAATCTGATTTTCTTTTTCGGCGTATTTGACCTTCAGCTTTTCCCAGATGACGTCGGTCACTTCCTGCGAGGTAAGATTCGGAATATCTACAGCTTCTGCATCTGCATCGAAATCGTAAATTGTCTTAATTTGAATCTTATAGTTTTCGATGTCCCAATCGTCGGGCGAAACGTCAGGATTCAAATACTGCTTGGTCAAATCCGACAGCAGATCATAGGCGACTCCGGCTTGCGGCGGATCCCCCATCAGGTACTCGCGCTGATCGGGCTCTTCCATCAACTGCCGGCGCAAGCCATAAATCGTCTCGCGCTGCTTATTCATTACATCGTCATACTCGAGCAAGTGTTTGCGCGATTCGAAGTTTCGACCTTCCACTGATTTCTGCGCCGATTCGATGCGCTTCGAAACCATCTTCGACTCGATGGCAACGCCCTTTTCCATACCCAGACGCTGCATCAGGGCCTTGACCTTGTCGCCGGCGAAGATGCGCATTAAGTCGTCTTCCAGCGAAAGGAAAAAGCGGGATGAACCCGGGTCGCCCTGTCGGCCGGCGCGTCCGCGCAACTGATTATCAATACGCCGCGACTCGTGGCGCTCGGTGCCGAGGATGTGGAGACCCCCGAGACCCACCACTTCCTTGTGCTCGTCTTCGACGATGCGCTTCGCGCTCGCGAAGGCTCGAGACCACTGTTCCTCCGTCGCTTCGTCCGGATCGATCTCTTCTTTCTTCAAAAATTCGCGCGCCATGAAATCCGGATTACCGCCAAGCAGAATGTCGGTTCCGCGACCCGCCATGTTGGTAGCAATCGTCACAGCACCTTTGCGCCCGGCCTGCGCGATGATCTCGGCTTCGCGCTCGTGGTACTTTGCGTTCAAGACGTTGTGTGGCACAGCGTCGCGCTGGAGCCTGCGAGCAATTAGCTCGGAATTTTCAACTGATACGGTACCAACCAATGCCGGCTGGCCGCGGTCATGGCAATCCTTGATTTCTTCAATGACCGCGTCCCATTTCTCGGGTAAAGTGCGGTAGATCACGTCGGAATGATCACTGCGGACCATCGGCATGTGCGTGGGGATAACAATTACGTCCAGTTTGTATGTAGTCTGAAACTCTGCTGCCTCGGTTTCCGCCGTACCAGTCATGCCGGAAAGCTTTTCGTAAAGACGAAAATAATTTTGCAGTGTTATGGTCGCGAGAGTCTGGTTCTCCTTCTCAATCTTTACACCCTCTTTGGCTTCAACAGCCTGGTGCAGGCCGTCTGACCAGCGACGACCTTTCATTAATCTTCCCGTGAAATCGTCAACAATAATTACTTCGCCGTCCTGCACCACATATTGGTGATCAAGTTTGTAGAGCGTATGGGCTTTCAGCGCCTGCTCGACGCAATGAAGCAATTCCATGTTTGACGGCTCGTAAAGATTGCCGACGGCTAACAGACGTTCGGCCTTGTCAACGCCTTCTTCGGTAAGCACGGCGGTGTGCTGTCTTTCGTCAACGACGTATTCGCCGGTTTTCTTGCCGTCAACTTCTTCACCTTTTTTCAACTGCGGAATGATGGCGTCAGCTTTGTAATACTTGTCAGTCGCTTCGTCCGATGGGCCGGAGATAATCAGCGGAGTGCGTGCCTCATCAATCAGAATCGAATCGACCTCGTCAACAATCGCGAAGTAGTGGCCGCGCTGAACACAGGTCGCGAGGTCAAACTTCATATTGTCGCGCAGATAATCGAAGCCAAACTCGTTGTTGGTGCCGTATGTGATGTCGGCTGCGTACGCAGTTTGGCGCTCGAAATCGTCCATGTCGTTTTGAATGCAACCGACTTCGAGTCCGAGGAAGCGATGAATCTGGCCCATCCACTCCGCGTCGCGCGAGGCCAGGTAGTCGTTCACGGTGATGACGTGGACGCCCCCGCGGCCGGTGAGCGCATTCAAGTAGCCCGGAAGCGTGGCGACGAGGGTTTTGCCTTCACCGGTTCTCATTTCGGCAATCTTGCCCTGATGCAAAACGATGCCGCCGATCAACTGCACGTCGAAGTGGCGCATGCCCGTGGTGCGCACGCTGGCTTCTCTGACTATAGCGAAAGCTTCTGGGAGAATTTCATCGAGCACTTCTCGCTCCCGACGCTTGCGTTCGTCCAAATCAGTTATGCCTGCGACCTCTCGCTGCAACTGCTCCTTAAATTCGGCAGTTCGCGCTCGCAGTTGTTCGTCAGACAACTTCTTTATCGCCGGCTCAAGTGCGTTGATTTCGTCAACCAGAGGCTGGACTGATTTGAGGTAACGCTGATTGCTGCTGCCGAATACTTTGGTTAGTAATTGATCGAAACTCATAATGTTTTTCTAAGGGTTATAGCTAATAGTCCGCTGCTCCCGCGTAACTTTTTGTACGATATCCTGATTTTAGTTGAGCGTAAGGAGGGTAGGCAAGCCAGCATTTAGCTTGTTTTTCCCTGGGCGAGCTGCTTCTTAATAAGATCGACTACGGCTTGCCTGGGCATGGTGAAGTTGAAGATGATCTTGTTGCCAACAGGCTCAGCGGTTGTGTTTTTCAAAAGAATTTCCTCGTCTTTTCCTGCCCGCGACTCGGCACCGATAACCAGGGCCGCATTGAATCCCTTAGCCAGCAAACGAGCACTGTCAACCGAGGAAGTTTCCGATTCCACCGAGGCGAGAACTTCGCTTTCCCCTTGTTTCACCGTGAAAATAATCTTCGAACCAGGATTGTCTTTGTCGAGCGGTTTCAGATAAACCAGGAACCCACTGTCGTTGAGCGCCGAAACCATGTGACCGAATAAGTCCACCAGATTTGGATCGCCGGCCTTCTTTGTAAAGCGCGGATCCTTTAGCTTGCCGTCCTGATCAAGTTCTGCCTCGATCACAATCTCGAAGGGCTTATCCAAGTCAAGCTTGCCCTGCTTCTTCAACTCGTTAGCATATTCGGCAAAATCTTTTAGTGCTTTCTTGTTGATCTCACCTTCCTTCGGCAAATCAATATGATTCTCGGCCGCCGTCTTTTCAAGCTCCGTCTGAGCCTGGTCGGGTGTCAACTTTTGATTGCCCTTGGCGGGACTGGGGCTAACACCCGGGCTCGGACTTGCATTCGCTTGCGCTACAACCTCGGATGGCGAACCAGCCGGAACTGGAGTTGGTGAAGGCGTCGAAATCGGCGAGGGGCTGGGCGAAGGCACAGTTACCTGGGGCTCACGCCGGAACCTCGGCGGTTGAGCTTGTGCGACAAACTGCGGCAATGGTGGTGGCGGAGTTAACGCGGCCAATTGACCTTCGGGAGCGAAGTATCCTGCCGGATAGTGGAACTTATTACCGCTGAGCTCCACCAGTTGGACATCATCAGCAATCGTCGTTTTCTGATAGGCCTTGTCGACAAAACTTGTGTTTGCAATAAGGCTGCCAATGTTGAAGGCATCCCTGACCCCCGGGATATAGATAACGCTTATGACCAGGATTAGATGCGCCACGAGCGAAGCGCCCAACAGCCGCACCAACGCCGGCCACCGCAGTTCTCGATTCACTTCAAACTCTGAAAACAGTTCGGTCATGTTCTATTAAAACGCTACCCCAAAAATTATGTTCCGCACCTTAGACGCTCACTACAGACTACGCGTTGCGAAGGGTTTTCTGAAATGAGGTCATACGTTAGCACTTCGTGGGGGAACGACTCAAAGATAGAATAAATCATGCACCGTTCTCGTGACAGAGTTTTCAAAAAGAAGTCTCGATCCGCCAAAGATCGGCCTCAGGGGCCGAAACACTCTCGACACAGTTCTCCCAGCAGCGCAGAAGAACACCGGGCCTTGCCTGCCCAATCCCGCGAAGTGAAGACGCTGCTGGAAGGAATCGGGACGCCGCCGGCAAGACCCTTCGAACCCGATCCTTTCCAAGTCGAAGCACTCGCAGCACTGGAGTTTGAAGATGTCCTGGTCACGGCTCCGACCGGAAGTGGCAAAACGTGGATCGCTCGCGAGGAAATTCGCCGGTTGTTGGAAGCCGGACGCCGTGCCTGGTACACGACGCCGTTGAAGGCTCTTACTAATTCGAAATTTCAGGAGTTTACGGAAGAGTTTGGATCAGATCGTGTAGGCATACTCACGGGAGATCGCAAAGATAATCCGGATGCGCAACTAATCGTGGGCACAACGGAAATATATCGCAATCAACTCTTCGATTCTCTACGCGGTGGAAGTGACCTCGATGCTGACCTGGTCGTGCTCGACGAGGCTCATTACCTTGCCGACGAGGATCGGGGCCATGTTTGGGAAGAGGCAATCATCCTGACGCCGCCTCGCATCCGGCTTCTTTTGTTGTCGGCAACGATCGGTAACGCCGAAGAGTTTGCCGCCTGGATTGGAGAGGTTCGCGGAGTTCGTTGTGGTGTAATAACG
>JALYSR010000093.1 GCA_030854715.1 Acidobacteriota bacterium | reverse complement strand
TAGTACGAGAGGACCGGGATGGATCCACCTCTAGTGTACGAGTTATGGCGCCAGCCGTAGCGCTCGGTAGCTATGTGGAGCATGGATAAACGCTGAATGCATCTAAGCGTGAAGCCAGACCCAAGATTAATTCTGCCAGTGAGACTCGTCGTAGACCACGACGTTAATAGGGTGGATATGTAAGTGCAGTAATGTGCTCAGTTGACCACTACTAATCAGTCCCTTGGCTTGACCATAAAATTTACTCAAGCAACAAAGTGGGACAGACTTTCCAGTCTGTCCTTGAACAAGCTTGGGTTTGTTCATCGCGCTTGCGCGAACTTGCCTCGGACAGCACTATTCGATTCTCCAAGATCTTTGTAACGCACGCTCGCAGCTTGCGTTTGAAATCTGAGACCGCGATTCTGAATTCTGACTCCTGAATTCTGTATTCTGGTCCCGAATCACTTTTCCGGTGATTTTGTCGGCAGGGTCACACCCGTTCCCATCCCGAACACGGAAGTTAAGCCTGCTGGAGCCGATGGTACTGCGCGGGTAACTGCGTGGGAGAGTAGGAAGTCGCCGGGATTATTTACCAAGCCCGCTCAGTGTTAAGCTGAGCGGGCTTTGATCTGTTCGATGTGCGTATCAGTTGCCAAATCCGCCTGTACGACAATGACGGAATCTGTCCCTATTGCTTCGTCAATTCGACGCGCCGGTTCTGCGCACGACCAAGTTCAGTATCATTGCTCGCCACCGCTTTTGTCGCCCCATAACCGACCGCGGTAAGACGTAAGGCATCGATGCCGGCCGTTTGTATATATTTTTTCACCGCCTGGGCGCGTCTTTCGGAAAGTTGTTGGTTGTGCTCCGGCGTTGAGGTTGAATCGGTGTGTCCTTCAATCGTCAGTTTCCAATCAGGCTTTGCCTTCAACATGCTGACGATCTTATCGAGCGTCGGTTTCGATTCATCTTTAATGTGATCGGAATCTGAATCGAAGTTGATACCGTAGACGCGAGTGCGCCCGAACTCTTCCAAGTCTTTCGTCAACTGCTCTTCGATGCCGCCAGCCCACTGCGGACACGACCCTACTTCATTACTCTTCTTTGTTCCGAGCACTAGCCTTTCCCTGGATTCACCGGTCCAGAGGCTGAACATCTGTTTACCATCGGGGCTAAACACCATTATCGCGGGACCAATTTCGTGAACTGTATAACCACTTTTCTCATACCAAGTGAATTTGAAGACCTTGCCTTCGATACCACCCGCGACGCGCCCCTGTCTACTCTCGTAGCAGCCGGTTACTGAGGTGCCCTGCTGTTTTAGGTGGAGAAGGCCGGTGAAGTAAACATCGTACGTACCGCTAACGTCCGGCAGGGGAGTGTGCGTCAACTGCGTACCGTAGGCGCGGAACTCCGCCAGCTCGATCGCGGCGTCAGAGCCGTGATTATTCCTGACCGTCAACCGCACCCAACGCCCGGGAACTTCGGCGGAAACTGAAAACCGCTGATTATCCACTCGGTCCTTGAGTGACACGTCGGCGATCTTCTGAAAACCATCATTCTCACTTGTGTCTGACATTTCAACGCTAATGTCCTTTGCGCTGCAACCGCCGAACTGGCCATCAACATTTTCGTTGTCGAATTCGACCGACTTTAACAACGTCTTTTCCGGAAGGGCAATGACGATTACCTGAGGAGTGGTGACGCCTTTTTCTGTAGCCCACATGTTTGGTCGTTCGTCGATCAAATTAAACGCTGATTCGAAGTCAGCCCACTCGCTCGGCCTCTTTACAATAAACGCTCCCGCTGAGACGGAAACGAGGCTCGGTTCCCGGTTCGCAGTGTTTGGATCGCCGGAAGGTTCCACCGGAGATGGGGTCTCCGTCGTGGTGTTGGCTTGGGCTGAGCCGCTATTCGAGTTAACGTTCGTAGTCGTTTTCGCGCAGCACATAAAAGTAAGAAGTAGCGCAAACAAAACCAACAATATGAAGTGGCGTAACAGAGATCGGCGGCTTTCAATCATATATCTTCTCCTTTTGTTCCGTCAGAAGCGGAAATTTCGCACCCTCCCTATGGGGTTTTCTTTTCGCGTTTGAACGTGTCGGTGTAAACCAGCGCCTTGAACTTCAGCGTTGTCTCATCGCACGTGTAGTTGTAGTCCATGGGGCCGATGCCGAAAGCGGCGGGACCTCCTGCGTTTGCGCTGCTGGTCTCGGTTTTCCCTTTCGACGTCAGTTTACTGGTCCGTTTGCGGATGATCTTGCTCTCGGCGTCAATCCCGATATGCCCTTTGTAGCCAAAGTGTTTTTTGCCGTTCTTAATCGTTAAGGCCTCTGCCGTTTCATAACAAATGTAGTAGTCGACTTGGCAAATGCTTGAACAATCGTAAAGGTTGAACCGTCGCAGCTATACGAGATGCCTTTCAGCGCCGCGTTTTTCGGCGGCAGGATGACCCCGAGTGTCTTGTCCCAGCGCCCCGCCCCCATCGGTGTCATCGATACGCCGTTCTTGTCCAGGATGTCGGTCGAGACGTTGGAGCCGTCGACCCTGTCAACAACCACCTCTCCCTTATCAGCCGAGA
>JALYSR010000349.1 GCA_030854715.1 Acidobacteriota bacterium | reverse complement strand
GGTCCCAAGGCTCCTGCATTTCCCGACGGGCAAGCTCTTGTCAGCGTTTTTAATCCAGCCGTAGTCAAATATTTGACCCGCCTTACATGAGAGCGTAAGCCGCCCAGCGGCAAATCTGCTCAAACGGAAACAGGAAAGCGAGCAGCACCAAATAGCCGGCAGCGAAGATGATGAAGTAGGTTTTTTCCCGGTAAACAAAACCATAGATCAGCAGGATAACCGCTGCCGGAATTATTACAATGTTGAGCAGACTTATTGCCAGCCAAAACGGTAGGAATCCGGCGGCGGCCTCACCAATGCCCGACTGGTCTATAGGCACCGGCCGGAAATAAATGACTAGTTCGACGAGCAACCCGGCAAAAAGTAAGGTGGCAAATCTCGATGAGTACCACTTTGGCCTGGATAAAATCATCAAGCCCAGAAAGACAGCAAACACCGTGATTCTGGCGGTCGCTAAAGACTGGCTTGTGTAGATTGTGATTTGCGCGAGCTGATGAACACAGAGAGCAACGATGTCCAGAAGCAGAACGAAAAGTAAACTGAAGCCGAGGCGGTTCATAGGTTCAAGCTTGGGCCCGGAGGCTTATCACTTGGCGGAATCGCACCGCCGGCGGGCCAGTCCGTGTCGCCTAGTCGCTTGAGGTTCATCTCGAAAAAGCGAACAGGTTCCTTTCCGGGAGCAATTCGGTCTCCAACCTCGCGCAGCGTCCCATCCTTGATGACGGCCGTGTAGCGAATAGTCACAGGTCCTGCTGGAATCTCCCAAACGTAACCGTCGGCAGTGGGCTTGATGACGAAGTCTCCAACCTGACCCATAGCGTGTGAGTGCAGCGTGTAAACCTTAGTCGCCGGATCGTAGGAGATGATGGCGAACGCGTTGAAGCCGACGCTCCCGTCCGCGTTGTAACCTCGGCCCTCGATGACCTTGATCGATCCATCCAGGAATGGTCCAATTCTTTCGGTCTGTGTGATGTCGTGCTTTTGGCCGGAGGGCAGGATGGTCCAGGCCGGGCCTCTCCACACTCCGTCCATCATAGCGAGCGTCGCCATCCCCTCGCGTTGGGCTGCGATCAGCGCCTTGGGATCTGGCCGGGCTTGGCCCCATGCCGTCGATGTAGTCAACGCCGCCACCATTGTCACGAGTACAAGTCCCGAGAGTCGATATTTGAGCATTTTCTATCCCTCCTAGTTTCTTTGAACTGTCGCCGGCTCTTACTCAGCCCAAGCAAATCAATCAACTTTTCAACTTCAAACCAAAATGATGGAAACAATAAGAGACGTTCGTGAACGTGAGGATCACGAAAGAGAATCGTTAGCGCCAAAAGGGTCTGAGAACAGGCGCATAATATTGACCCAGTTGGATAGCTGTCAATCTTCTTATGAGGAAACACCAGGTATCACTTCAAGGCTGGCGGGTTAGCACCATGTGGTTATAGGATCGTGGCATGAACCAAGCCACACATTCTTTGGCCGGCAGAAGCCATCAATCATTTGCAGTTGAAAAATTTCGCACCATGCACCAGTCAGGGTGCTTCGCACTGCCAAACCCCTGGGACGTTGGTACGGCTGTTTTTCTGCAGCATCTGGGTTTCGAGGCGCTGGCAACAACCTCCTCGGGCTTCGCCTTTACTCAAGGGTTGCCGGACACGGTCACTGCAGTTAATCGCGACGCCATGCTGGGCCACATCCGCGAGGTGGCTGAAGCAACGCCGCTTCCCGTCAACGCAGATTTTCAAACGGGCTACGCGGACGAACCCGAAGGCGTGGCTGCGAACGTTGCGCTATGCATCGCTACCGGCGTTGCGGGCTTATCGATCGAAGATGCGACAGGAAACAACGAGACGCCACTCTATGAAGAGCGTCTTGCAATCGAGCGCATCAAGGCTGCACGCGCGGCGATTGATGCCTCAGGCATTCCC
This sequence comes from Acidobacteriota bacterium, assembly GCA_030854715.1. Lineage (GTDB taxonomy): Bacteria > Acidobacteriota > Blastocatellia > Pyrinomonadales > Pyrinomonadaceae > PSRF01. The sequence continues at coordinate 10,012 of JALYSR010000349.1, read as the reverse complement.
GTGATCCTCACTGCACGCTGCGAAGCCTGGCTGGTTGGACATTCTGATCCCTTGCGGGTGTCACTCGAGCGACTCGTCGCTTATGCGGAAGCCGGCGCTGATTGTCTCTATGCTCCCGGCGTTTCCGAGCCGGACGAAATTGCGCAAATCGTGAAGGCGGTCTCGCCAAAGCCAGTCAATGTCCTGGCGTCGAGACCCAACCCCGCACTGTCACTCTCGCGACTCGGCGATCTGGGTGTGCGTCGCGTGTCAGTCGGTTCCGCACTCTCGCGTGTCGCCTGGGGAGCTTTCATCCGCTCCGCGCGCAGCCTGAAGGAGACAGGCACGTTCGATTCCTTCGCCGACGCCGCGCCGTTTAATGAGCTGGATGATCTTTTTAGTAAACGGATGAAAGAATGACTAGCACTTGCGACCGAGCGGCTATACTGCATTTCAGTTGTGGGTCAGTTTGATAATCATCAGGGAATTGGGTGTGGTGGGTATTCATTACAGAACCGAACGCGGTAGCGCCGGATGCTGGAATCAACCTGTATCCGAAGGTTTCCGCGCACGTGTTTCGATGACTCTCCTATTTACAGAGCGATATCACCGAAGTTGACTTTAGCATCCGGCGCTAGCGCGCTCGGTTCTGTAGTGACCACGCTGACTCGAAACTGACCCGCTACGCGATAAGGATCCAGTCGGAGACATCAATGAAAACAACAACCACTACCCTATTGCTGCTCAGCGTTTTCATCAGTGGTCTCGCCCAGGCTCCCACGTCTGAGCGCCAACAGTTCATTCGCGCTGAAGCGCCAGCGATCGCACTAACTCATGTGCGTGTGGTCGATGGAACCGGCGCGACGCCGCTCGAGGATCAGACTATCGTGATCAGCGACGGCAAGATCCAATCGGTCGGGTCAAACACAAGTGTGCCGCCCAGCGCACAAATACTCGACCTCAAGGGCTACACCGTTTTGCCGGGTTTAGTCGGCATGCACAACCACATGTTCTTTCCCATGGGCGGCTCGCCTCCGATGTACTCGAACATGGGTAGCAGCTTCCCACGCCTTTATCTTGCTCTTGGCGTCACCACGATCCGCACCACCGGCAGCGTGGCGCCCTATAGCGATCTTGAAATCAAGAAGCTGATCGACGCTGGCCGCATGATCGGTCCGAAGATGCACATTACCGCGCCATACCTGGAAGGACGTGGTTCATTCACGCCAGTGATGCACGAGCTTACCGGAGCTGACGATGCGCGCCGCATGGTGAACTTCTGGGCGGATCAGGGCGCGACCTCTTTCAAAGCCTACATGAATATCACGCGCGACGAGTTGCGCGCGGTCGTGGAAGAAGCACACAAGCGCGGTCTGAAAGTTACAGGTCACCTGTGCTCGATCGGCTTCCGCGAAGCCGCGGAGATCGGCATCGACGACCTGGAACACGGATTGTTCGTCGATTCGGAATTTGTTCCGGACAAAAAGCCTGATCAGTGTCCGGGTGCTGCGGTTTCCGCCAGCCTGCGGCAATTGGATTTGAAAAGCGCCGCGGTCCAGGACACTATCCGCACGCTCGTCGCGAAGAACGTGGCAATCACATCCACGCTTCCAGTCTTCGAGGCCAGCGCTCCTCTAACTCAAAGTGGCATTGGCGCAGCCAGCGCAGTCTTGAACCCCCGGGTACTCAGTGTAATGAACACCGACGCACGCGTGCGTTACCTGACGGCACGCTCTCGCATCGCTTCTGATTCTCCGATCCCTACGCTGGTTCGCAAGTCCATGGATTTCGAACGCGCCTTTGTTGCCGCGGGCGGTTTACTAATTGCTGGGCCCGATCCGACAGGCAACGGCGGCGTGGTGGCTGGCTTCGGCGACCTGCGCGAAGTCGAGCTGCTCGTCGAGGCAGGATTCACGCCGCTTGAGGCCATAAAAATCGCCAGCTTCAACGGCGCTAAATTTCTCGGCGAGGACGCGCGTATAGGATCGATCGCTGCCGGCAAACAGGCTGACCTGATGGTCGTGAAAGGAAATCCCGCCGCCAACATCAGCGACATCGAAAAAGTCGAGATCGTCTTCAAAGACGGCGTTGGCTACGACTCGGAGAAGTTGATTCAGTCGGTGCAGGGATTGGTTGGGATTAGGTGAGCGCTGAAGCTTGCGAGAGATCCACCGCATCCACCACCCCAACGCGGCTGCCGCGTTGGGGACCCCTGTCCGCGTGGTGGTAATGACCTCACGCTTCTACTTCCCACTGTCCATGTGCCAGCCCGGATTTACCCACTGATTCTTACGCAGCACGAAGACTTCCGTGACACGGCCGGTGCGATTAATGTGTTGCCCGCCGACCTCAAGCTCGTACGCGTAGTTGGAATACACCACTGCGGTGTAGGCATAAACCTGGATTTCCGTTTTGGGAAAGTCGAGCTTGAGAAGCTTGCCGCCGCTTTTCGCAAATTGTTCTGCCCCGTTAAGAATCGTCCGGCGGGTTGACCATGTGTTGTCGCCGGCTTCGATGGCTACAGTCTCTTCAGGGATCAGCTTCTCGAGAGTAGCGTGATCGCCGGCGAAGTAAGCGCGCCAGACAGCTTCGCGAGAATCGAGCAGACGCTTCTTCATTTGATCACCCAACGGCCGTGGCGCCGCCAACTGTTCCTCGGTCGATTCCGGATGAAGCGCGGTGTCACTCCCGCTTTGGATCCATTGGCCATTTTGTTTCGTGTAAAAATCGCAAATGCGCAGCGCGCGATGCGGTGGCGCGCCGGGCCAATTGGACTCGACATCGGCGACGAAGCAGACGAAGGCCGCATCGCCTTTGAAGATCATGTCAAACTCGCGCATCTTGTAACTCTTCATGCCGTACGGACTCTTCGGATCGACCTGGTTCCAGTCCATGTAGCCGTCGATGCCTTTAATCATCGTGCGCGACCCTTCCAGATAACCGACCCAGTTTTCAGCGTGCGTGGCGCGCAACGCCGCAGCGTCTTTCTTGATAAAGGCCTGGAAGATGCTGTCGATGTGCGCGCGAATAGCCTCACGATCAGCCGCGCGGTCATCCTGGCCTGAGACAGGGATCGTGCTCGTGGCGAACAGTGCAGCGCCAAGAGCGAACGAGAAAAGGGAAAAACCGCAGATCCTCAAAGTCATCGACGTAACCTCCGTATGAGTGATGGTCGCAGGAGCAGCTTAATACCATTAGACGAACGGGAAGGGAAGACTTGAGATCGGATCAATTTCTGCCACAAATGTGGGCCTGATGGTGTTTCCAGTTTGCAGGAGCAAATCTGAGTGGAGGAGATTCGTCGATGTCAACGAAAATATGGATGCGCATCGGTATCAGTCTGGCTTTAGTCGTTAGTTTGGCTTTCATGGTCTTAGCCTCGAGTTCCAAAGTGAGCGTAGGTTCCAATGTCAGCGTAGGTTCCCAAGCCACTGCCCAGGACGTAATTACGGGCGAATGGACGGCCTCTCTCGTTGATGACAACTCCAGAATTAATGTGAACTTTGAGCGGGGAGTAGGTAGAACTGGCCGGCATACTATGGGCCAGACCTACGACTTCGCCGAGTTAGGTTTGAGCCGCGAACAGGTATTGAGCGGAGGTCCGGCCAAATTTAGACTTGTGCGTGAAGCGGGACGGATCGACTGCGAAGGCAGTTTTCAGAACGGCAAGGGCTCCGGCACGTTTCGATTTACAGGAAATCAGAGTTTTGTGGCAGCAATGAAAAGCCGGGGCTTTGACTTTGAGACTGACGCGACCTTCCGCGGCGATCACGATCTTGAAGATAGTCTCTTCACCGCTACGGCATTGAATCTCACAACGGCGCTAGCTGATGACCTGGCTTCGGCAGGTTTCGGAAAGCTTCAGCTCGAAGATCTTTTCAAGGCGGCGATTTTCAAGATCGACTCCGCGTTCATGCGCGAGATGAAAGCAAGCGGCTTTCCGAATATGGGAATGGAAGAATTGGTGAAGGCGCGGATCTTCAAAATAGATGCGAAGTTTGTTAGTGAAGCAATGCAGATGGGATTTGGTAAAGAACCGTTTGAAAGTCTCGTCAAAATGCGGATTTTCAAAATCACGCCTGCCTTTATTACTGAAGTCCGCAACGAGGGTTTGAGTGACCTTTCAGTTGAAGAGATCGTAAAGCTGCGTATTTTTAAGATTGACGGCGAGTTTATTCGGAAAGCACGAGCTGAAGGAGTGCCAATCGAAGTGGAAAGACTCGTGCAGAGACGCATTGGCGTTGGCCATAGGTGAGGGTAGGACGGGCTTCCGGCCTGTCCTTTTCTTCCTCCACGGCAGTTCACGCAACCAGGACAGGCAGGAATGCCTGTCCTACTTTTGTTCGAAATTATTGTTGCCCTCCAGAATCCTTTTCGGCTTTGCAATTATCCAGACAACCTATAAGAAGCTGATCGTGCCGTTTCCTCATTTTCTCAATGAGTTTATCGACTTCACCTTTTTCGGTTTTTGTTTGGGCGCTAGCCTTGTTCGTATCTTGACCATTCGACAGTTGACCCTGAAGACAAGCGCGGGCGATAGCATCAGAAGCGTAACCAAAAGAGATGACCTCAGTTGCTCTTGGCTTTCATAGACAATCGTAGCGCCGAACACGGAGTTTACACAGAGAGAAATGCAATTAGGACACTACACGTCAAGCTAGAAGTTGACGCCGAAGGCGGCGAGCATTGCTAATACCACCGCCAGAATTGCTTCCCCCACAATCAGACCCGAGGCGAGCGGAACACGAAAGTCCTCTTCAGACTTGGGCGATGTCTTGGCCCAGAACAACTGCGCCACCCCACCAAGAATAAAAGTAATCAGCACTGCCGCATTGATCAGCATACCGATACCAATAGCTGCCGGGGAGGGAACGTTCTCGCCATACTTCTCAGCCAGCAATGTGAGGCCAATGCCTGCCACGATACCTATGACCAAACCCACGAGACAGCCGGGGGGCAAAGCGTTTATTCCCTTGGTAAGTAGTTCGGCAAAGCCTGCCCACTTAACGCTAATCGGCGAAGACAAACCTGAAGGTCCAATGCCAAACTTGTCGCGCAATACCGGATAGACCAGGGCTGTCGCCAGGGAGCCCACGGGCGCGGCGATCAATTGAGCGATAGTCAGGCTGCGAGGGTTCGAGCGGATTAGCTGTCCGGCTTTGAAGTCCTGCATCAGCGCTTCGGAAGTTACTGCGATAGTTCCGGTGAGTCCGCTCGATGACATATTAACCGGCACGTTGCCGGGCGAGATGAAGGCAAAGATGGCCTGCATCATGTTTGAGAGAGCGCTGATCGGTCCCCAGTTTGTTTCGCCCAACACGCGCAGGCCGACGAGCATGAGCGGTAGTGACAGCAGAATCGCAATGAATGAAAGGTACACGGGAATGCCCATGCTGAAGTATTGGACGAGACAGATAATTACTGTCATCACCAACGATCCAATGACGACCCAGCGCATAGGAAACTCTCGGGGCCTATCCGCGGCGCTGACTTTGCTGCCTTTAAGACCCTGAAAAGACTTGACGATAAGATTCCATTTCAGCGCCAGTGAAGTCAGTCCGCCGGCGACCATCAATCCCGTTGCGGGCCACATGACCCAAAGCAACGTCTTGGGGTAGGTCAATTCGGGAATCATTCCGTGTGACAAAAGAAATTTTGGCAGCAGGAACCAACTGATGAACGTTCCAATCGCCATAGACAGGCAGATGCGAAAGCCGACCAGCAATCCGGAGCCGAATGACAATAGACTCCAGTTCAAGCCGATTCTCATGTCCTGCATGCCCGGGAACAGCCACGTATCGGGAAATAGTTTTAGGAAGCTGGTCAGAATCATGAGGACGCCTGACGCCAGGGCGCCGAGGCCGAGTGCTTTCAGGGGACGGGCAGAAGTACCCTTCTCCCGTCCTTCGTGCAAGACGATGATCGTCTCGCCTGCAGCCAGCCCGTCCGCGTAAGTCAGGTTTTCTTCGTCGATGTAATGGCGGCGCATGGGCACGGCCAGCAGGATGCCGAGGAGGCTGGCGCTGCAAAGCCAGAAGAATATCTGCGCGGTGCCAAGGTGGATCGGCGGATTGAGCACGCCCTTAGTGTTGAGCATGTCGAAAGCCGCCAGCAGAACGCACATGAAAGCGGTTTGCCCGGCACTCGTGCCCATTGTCTGCACAATGTTGTTTTCGCGCGCGTTGGTGTCAGTGAGACGCAGAAGGACGACCAGCGGCACGAGTGTCATGAAACCCAGGAAGGCCGACACTACCGAAAGGTTTGGTCCAAAGCCGAGCTTTAAGACGCAATAGGGGTAGGCGCTGCCGATGATTACCGCGACGACGAGTCCAATAACAATGGAACGCGCGGTTAGTTCCGGGCCGGTCGAAGGCGCGGCGGTATGTGTCTGACTCATGCGTGCTCCTTAGTCTGGTTGGCTAAATAGTTTTGGGGCTTGAACCTTAATGAAACTACAAGAGTGCGAAGCCTGGCAAGAGCTTTTAGTCCAGTGATGAACAGTATCCTTTGTGTGTCGATAGTCGTTGCTGGAAGAGTTGTGGTTTCAGGACCTATTGCTTGAGCTTCCCCCGACAGACGACTGTGGATTCATTGCCCGGCACAACAATACCGGGTTGGCTGACGGTGTTTTGAGAGCGAATGGTTGTCTCCACATCCAGGGCATCGCCTGAGAGCACACTCTCAGAAGTAATCCTGGCACCGTTTTGGTCCAAAGTCTCACCACTGGCCTTCTCGAAAGAAGTTGTCATAGTAAGGCTGGCACGCTCGGTTGAAACAGAAATATCATCAATGACTATGGTGGTCACACCTCCGCCTGGTGGCACGAATTGAATTTGTTGACCCGGCGACGTCAGCTCGACTTCGCGCGCGCCGCTCTTGGTTTGATACTCATAGATGGGATTGCCCGAGTCGGCAAACTTGTAATGAGCCTGCATCTCATCGCCATCATCGCACTTGAAAGTCCCCTTCCAGGTAGTCCCTGAGAGCCCGCTTCCCCTTGCGTCCGCTGAACGCGAGGAAGAGCCTGGTCCTGACCGTCGATCGCCTTCGTCTTCGTTTTGTGAAGTGCCACCAAGGCTGCAACTGAGCGTCACTAAAACGCAGAGCGCGAGCGGCCACAGCTTCGTTAGTACTTGGCGCATCAATTTTTCCTCATGACGAAAGTGGATACAAATCACGCATTCGTTACGGACTGGTCGGCTTCACGTCCGGTTTGCCCTGTTGATTCTTTGGCTTCTCGCTTGCCGGATCCGGCGTTTCAACAATTCGCTTGCCACTCGCTTTATCAAAAACGGCGTTGCGAAGAAATTGCTCGGTGGTCCAGGGTGGAGGTCCGCCGCCCAGATACTTATTGAACCATTCGAGGTGCGCCGTGTAGTAGAAGGCCATCTCATACCAGCTCGGCCAGTGGCCGGCATTCGAGTAGATGATGAGTCTTGAAGGAATCTTCATCTCCTGGAGGTCAGTAAAGAAATGAAGCGACTGCGTGTAGGGAACTCGGTAGTCTCGCTCACCTGAAATCACCAGGGTTGGAGTCTTGAAATTCTTAATGAAATTTGAAGGGGACCACTTTTCATACTGTTCCGAATCCCAAGGCTTGCCCTTCAGATCCCACTCAGGAAACCAGAGTTCTTCAGTAGCGCCGTGAAATGAACGCAGGTCGTAGATGCCCATCATCGACGCAATTGCCTTAAACCGATCGGTGTGTCCCTCAAACCACATCATCATGTAGCCGCCATACGACCAGCCCATCGCGCCCATTCGATCGCGATCAACATAGGGCAATTTCTCGAGCTCGTCGGTCACTTTCATCAAGTCTTCGAAGACGCGTCCGCCCCAATCGCCGGAAATCTCCGCAGTGAAGTCCTGACCGAAGCCGGTTGACCCGTGGGGATTTGGAAACGCCACGATGTAGCCGGCGCCCGGATAGACTTGCCAATCGCCGCGAAATGCGTCAGCCCAATTAGATTGGGGACCCCCATGAACATTCAGAATCAAGGGATACTTGCGCGCTGGATCAAAGTTGTGAGGCTTGACGATGAATACCTGAACGCGGGCGCCGCCCGACCCAGTCACCCACATCGTTTCGGCGGGACGAACATCGACCTCATTCATCAGCGCTTCATTGAAGTGCGAAAGTTTCACCGGCGTTGCAGCTTTACCGTTTACGATCTGTGTGCTGTAAATCTCCTGAGGCTCGCCGACCGATCGCTTTATGTAGATCAGACGCTGCTCGCTCGAGTCCCAGTCGGAGGCGTCAATTGTCTTATCAACCAAAAACTGCGTGATGTTTTTGGAGTTGATGTCGAGACGATAGATCGGATTCCGACCTTCGAACGGACTGAGGAAATAGATTGTTTTTGAATCCCTGGACCAGCGGAACTCGTCAACCCAGTTGCGAAAAGAATCAGTCAGGACGGTTGTGTGACCGGTGGCACGTTCGTAGAGAGCCAGGCGAAAGAGGTCCGACTCATAACCCGGTTGCTTCTGCATGCGATAGGCAATGTACTTTCCATCGGGTGAATACTTTGGGTTGCCATCATAAGCCAAATTATCAGCGGTGATGTTGCGCGGCTTCGCATCCTTGTTGTCCAGGGGAAGAACCCACAGATCATTGTTGGTGGAGACAGCCGGAACAGGATCATGGTTTGAGACATAGACCAGCTCTTTGCCGTCAGGCGAGAAATCATATTGTGTGGGTCCACCGAGCTGAAAAGTGGGCGCGTCATATTTTCCTGGCGTCACATCCCGGGCTTCTCCAGTCGCGGCGTTAGCAACAAAAGTGTGCGTGCGTGTGCCATCTTTCCACGCCGTCCAGTGGCGATAAAGAAGCTCATCAGCCAAGTGGGCTTTCAGCGGACCCGACTCCCAACGCTCCGCAATGCGTTTGTTACAGGCATCAACGCCGTTGCACTCCGGATAAACGTCCGACGAAAAGGCTATCCACTTGCCGTCAGCCGACCAAACCGAGTCGGAAACCCCTGTCGATATATTGGTCAACCTGCGCCACTCACCACCCGAGCTGTTCATTAGATAAAAATTCGCCGCGCCATCCTTCGAGCTAATGAAAAGAACCTGTTTGCCGTCCTGCGAAAATAAAGGCGACGATTCACTCTTGTCACTGGTCGTGATTTGGTGAACGTTTTGGCCATCGACGTCCATGGCCCAAAGGTGACTGTTTCGTTTCGCGCGGGGAAAGTCAGACGTGGTTAGCACAAAAATTACGGTTTTGCCGTCGGGCGAAATGTGAATGTCCGAAATATTCCTGACCCGATAGAGATCGTCAATTGCGAAGGCGCGTTTTTGGGCGTAGAGGGAAGTTAAGGAGAGCAGTAAAAGAGCAAAGACAAAAAAGGCGCGACGCATCATTCGTTAGACTCCTTTGGATAGGGACAATGCCGGCAACCGCTGTCGCAGCAATATCCGCGACGACGAAGAAAGCTTTCCATAAAAACGTAGAGGCCATTTTCAAGGTAATAGTCCTCGCCTTCAACGAGCAAAGGTGGCGAGCCGTCCTTTAACGGTTCTTCAGACAGATCACCACGACGCTCGTTTAGACCAGCGTTCAAGCCGGCCAGGCGAAAATTCTTGTCATTCATTGGGCGCGGGTATTTTATCGGAAGTGGGCAGGCTTCAGGAAATGATTTAACGCGAGGGTAGCGGGTGGGTCCTGAGTGGCAACGAACCGTTAAAGTTTAGTTCGCAAGAATTGAGGGATGTGTCGCTGGTGCAATGAGTGTTCGATTAACTGGCTCAGCCGCGTGAGTCTGGTGTCTTCTTTTTTGGCACTGAGTACCCACCAGGTAGCAGCTTTTCGATATGAAGGCGGTTGCGCCTGGAAGAATTTCCAGGCGGCTTTGTTTTTCTTTAGCTGTTTTTTGTATGGTTCAGGCAAATCCTGCGGCCGTTGTTCATAGGAATAGATGCCCGATCTGTTTTCCTTGCGCGCTGCAAAGGCCTTGAGACCTTCCGGTTGCATGCGCCCCTGGGCGCTCAGTTCCTGCACGCGCTTAATGTTGACGGCGCTCCAAAC
>JALYSR010000289.1 GCA_030854715.1 Acidobacteriota bacterium | reverse complement strand
CCCATACCGACCTAATCAAAGAGTAATGATAACAGGGAGTTATGGTTCGTCGGGCCGCTGCGATTTGGCTGGTGGATTCGATTAGCCTCTCGAGGTTACTCGCGGCGCTGCTATTTACTTCTCTGGCCTTTCAAGATGTTCCCGTGAAGCTGGTGGCAGGAATCTATGTCTTTGCAATGTGCACGGATTTGATTGACGGTTACCTGGCGAGGAGATTCAAAGCCGGAACTTACTTTGGCAAGGTTGTGGATCTAGTCAGCGACAAGTCCATGACCATCGTTTCATTGCTCTATGCATCTGCCCGGGGAGTCAATGTGTTTCCGCTTGCTCTAATTGCGATTCGCGACCTAATCATGATTGGCGCCCGGATCATCACCGTGGAGAATCGACAACTCCTCCCGACGAGCAAAGTGGTCGGTGGTCTCTTGGCTCTGATGCTCTGGGGTGACACCCTATTTTTAGTATTAGTCCGGGCACCTCACCTCGTCAGAATTGCAAGCTATATTTATTGGGCATGCGCGGGCATCTTTACTTTGAACCTTCTGAGTCGGATTTTTGTGAGTGCAGATCGGATCATGATCTCAATGCGCCAAGTGGATGAATGAGAAAGTCAAACAACGTTGCTGGCTAGGCAATCATTTTCAATGTGCTTTCAATAAGGGAGTAAGCAGCGGGCCGGCATTCTGATACAGCTTAATCCCTATCTGCACTAAAGACGGCAGCAGAGATATGCTTGAGAGACGAAGTAAACGTCTCAAGTGCGGATAGTTCGAAATTGCCTGGATATTGGTACATACCTTATCGAAATATTCTAAGGCCTCCTTTCCTTTTCCCAACATCTCCACGTCGTGTCCGTGCGTTTGCGTAATCTTCGCATAATTCTCTTGTTGAAGACCTCGAAGCTTTTCAAGCGCCTCTCGCTTCATTGCCACAATGTCAGATCTGAGAAACAAGATGGGTACGAAATATGCCAGCAATGCCCAGCCTATCAATACTACAAGCGCCATTATAGGTGTCACCGCGACGCTTCCATGAGCGAAAAATACTACTGCTGTGGCCAGGGAGCCGACAACGATAGTAATTATGACCGGTGTACTTATTAGACTCGCGACAAAGTCCAATCCTCCCACACCATCTGGGTGAAAAGGAAACAGTCGTAGCTTACCGGTCACCCGCGCCCGTCGAACAAAACGCAGGGTAACAATCAGAATTCCTGCTTGGATCATCCCGATATATGGAAGGAACCACCCAAAGAGATATAGCTTGTAGAAACGAGTGTAGACAAAGCCCCATAAATAATGATTTGAATCCCAAAAATCGTAAGGAACAACAATTCCGGGCCTTTGGTTTTGAATAGTGTTCCAAGCAATCGCCGTGAAGCCAACAAGATAGATCACCGTCGCTGCGATCTTGCTTGCTTTGTCGTGCCAACTCAAGAATTTTCGAAGTGGTCCAACTAAAGCCGACGGCTTGCCTTCAACTTTCTTAATCTCACCTTTGTGAAGTCGAACCTGCTGAAACTTTTGAAGCGATTGTCTAATACAAAGTGGGACCAGGATCTGAAGCAAGGGGAATCCCCAAAGCCCTGGATGTTCCAACAGTCCAACGTCGTGGCCGGGAAGAATCCAGCTATGGTCCAGTCTGCTCGCCAGCAGCATGCCCGCGGCAATGATGGCGGCCACAACAGAGCACTGCCAAAAAAACCCGAGCCTCAAATACCGACCGACGTAGTAGTGAAATGAAAAACCTCCACTTTGAAGAATTTTAGGAATAGGTGAAGACTTACGCATAACTCCCTGTTATCCAAAGTGAAAAGTAAACGATCGACTCTAATATGAGTTGCAGCATTATCACCCCCAGAGGACTCTGCGACAAGGTTTCACAGAAGGCTGCCAATTGGGGCCGCGCTCGTTGCGGGTTCCTTGAAACCTTAACCCTCCATGATTAAACTCAGCGCGGTTTTTCCTACCCACCAAGACGAATCAAAAGCTCTTCAATTTTACGAAGGGTCCGCCCCCGGACTCGTTTGCGGGAGTAATACTATGCAACTAGACCAAGCAATAACCGAGTTTTTTAGTGGCTACTTTTCCACCCATGACAGAAGTAAGAAGACCGAGGTGGCATACAAATCAGATTTGGAACAGCTAGCGGCGTACGCGCCCAAAGAGTGTTCTCTCTCTTCGCTTGATGCGGGGCTCATCGAGAACTGGGCCGCCGATTTGCGGACCAAGTCCTATGCTCCCGCATCAATGCGACGCAAAATGGTTGTGCTCAAAGTGTTCTGTTCCTATTGGGTTCGGAAAGGTGTTCTTTCGGAATCACCGTTCTGGAGAGTCAAAATCAGCTTCGGAAGAATAGTGCAGCTCCCGCGAGCCCTAACTGAGTCCGAAATCCGCGACCTCTTGACTCAAGCCAAACAGAACCATTGCGCCGCCGAGGTTCCGCGCAAAGGTTCCGCACTGGCGAAGAGTAAGGTTCCGGGAGCGTCGGCAAGATCATATCGGGGCCTTCGCAATCTTGCGCTCGTCGACTTGCTCTTCGCGACGGGCATGCGCGTGGGAGAAGTCTCAGGCCTCAACTCTAGAGATTTTGAGGTAGCAGAGTCAGTTTTCAAGGTCAGGGGTAAAGG
>JALYSR010000281.1 GCA_030854715.1 Acidobacteriota bacterium | reverse complement strand
GCCCCAAAGCTCGCGCCACCTCGGCGAGGTACTGCCTAGTTTGGAAGAAATTCAAACTAGAGTGAAGCTCTGATGAAATCCTAACTGGTCCGTGAGTCTACGATTCGGTATGCGATAACCGGCATCACTGCCCTTTTGGGGTAAGAAAAAAGCGGAGCGCAGATCTCATGCCCGCCTTGACCGGAAGAGGTCTCCGATTTGGAATGCGAGAGCCAAGCTGTGCCCATCAATTTTTTTAAAATGTAAGTGCCCGGCTCCGACGCGCACCTTTGCCAACGTCAGCGTACTTGGCTGCGGTTGAGCAGTACGACTGTGGTATGAGCCACAGTTACGTGGCCTTACTCCTCAACTGTTAGCGGGGGGAGCATTCCCGCACCTCCTCATTGCACCGGCGGTGACTCGGTCGGAATCTTTCGCCCGTCTAATTCCTTGCTGGCCGCCTTCAAGATGACCGAATTGCAGTCCTTTCGGTAGTGTCTATTCGTTTTGACAGATACTCACGAACACCCCTCTCCGAAAATTTTTCAAATTCCTCAATAAAAAGGCCCAAAAGCATTTTGGCAACCAGTTCGAGAGCGGCACACAGGGTGCACAAGGTATGGCGGCCTGCCCTGAGCCCCATACTCGTCATGCCACATTGAAGCTATCTCAGACCTCAGTGAGACCACAATAAACACCATGTTACGTGCGGACCCAAAAACAGAAAGCAGTCAGAACGCGGCGGAACCATCCGTCACGGAGGGGATGGAAGAATCCATCACCATCGTGCAGGACACTACCGACATGTTTCGCGTAGCGTTCGATTATTCCACGATTGGAATGGCGCTGGTATTTCCTACCGGCCGCTGGCATCGAGTGAACCACTCACTCTGCGAAATGCTTGGCTACTCTGAAGAAGAGCTGCTCGCCAAGACTTTTCAGGATCTGCTCCATCCCGACGATCGCTTGACCTCCATGGTAAAGGTGGAGCAACTGCTTAGAGGCAAAGTACCTATTTCTCAATCCGAAACCCGTTGCATCCACAAAGATGGGCATATCATCTGGGCGCTTTGGAGCGTATCGCAGGTTTTTGTTGAGAATAGCGACAGCGTAGATCTAATATTTCAGGTTCAAAACATTACTGATCGAAAGGCTGCGGAGAAGCGGCTATTACACGATGCATTTCACGACACGCTAACCGGACTGCCAAACCGCGCTCTGATGATGGATCACTTGAAGTTGACCATCGCGCGGGCTAAGCGCAGACCGGGGCTCGGGTTTGCAGTTCTCTTCCTTGATGTCGATCGCTTCAAGCTTGTTAATGACAGTCTGGGACACATGGTGGGCGACCAGTTACTGGTCGGCATTGCGCGGAGACTGGAAGCTTGTCTGCGCCCTGGTGACACGATAGCTCGTGTGGGCGGCGATGAGTTTACAATCCTCTTGGAAGACCTGACTGAAGAAGGCGAAGCGATTTGTGTCGCGGAACGAATTCATGAGGAACTGAAGCAGCCTTTTAATCTCGGCGGCCGTGATGTCTTTACAACCGTAAGCATCGGCATAGCTCCGGGGACAGTCGCCTACGACCAGCCGGATCAGATCATGCGAGACGCTGATACGGCCATGTACCGCTCCAAGTCGCTTGGTAAGGCGCGCCATGAAACGTTTGATGAAGAAATGCATGCCCACTCCGTAAACCTGATGCAAATGGAAACGGATCTGCGTCTGGCCCATGAACGCGAAGAGTTTTTTATCAATTACCAACCGATTGTCGCGCTGGACGATTTCCGCTTATGTGGTTTCGAGGCGCTGGTAAGATGGCAACACCCCGAGCGGGGCTTGATCTCGCCGATAGATTTCATTCCTATCGCCGAGGAGGGTGGCCAAATTCTGCAAATCGGCGAGTGGGTGCTGAGAGAAGCTTGCTACCAGATCAAGCGCTGGCAGGAGAAGTTTCCGGCAGAAAAAAATCTATACATGACCGTCAACCTTTCGCCGAAACAATTTGCGCAACCGGATTTAGTCGAGCAGGTTAAAGGAATTCTGGAGGAGACCGGACTGGATCCAAATTTCCTGAAACTCGAAATCACTGAAAGCGTCTTGATGGATGATTTTGAAGCTGCGGCCGCTCTGCTGTTCCAACTACGCGCTCTGGGGGTCAGACTCAGCATTGATGACTTCGGAACGGGTTACTCTTCCCTTACCTACCTGCATCGATTTCCAATCGATACCTTGAAGATCGATCGCTCCTTCGTCACACGGATGGACAAGGAGAATGTAGAGATCGTTCGCACAATCCTGATGCTGGCAGAGAATCTGGGCATGGATGCGGTTGCGGAAGGGGTTGAGACCCAGGAGCAGCTAGCACTCCTCAGAGACCTCAATTGTCAAAACGGTCAGGGCTATTTCTTTTCCAAGCCAATGAGCGTCGCCAGTGCGGAAAAAGTTATCGCCGAAACCTATTCGCCTCGCCTCGCGCAAGTTGCATAACAGCTAAATCCTCTTCCTACCCGAAGGTTTGCTCTTCGATCCGTTTCCCGCAGTGCGGCCGTCGTGACGCGCATCGCGAAAATCGTCACGTGCTGGAGCAAGGCGTCCGTGTACAGGCTTAAGCTCGTCACGTACTCCCCAACATATCCACGTACAGTTGCAAGGTCTTCTCGTACATCAGCAAGACCATCACGTACAGCTCCCAGATCGTCCTGTACAGTCGCAGAATCGTCACGTAACGGATGCAAGATCGCGGCGTACAAGAACCAAAGCGGGCATTTCAGAGTAAAAACGGGTTTTTGGCTGAAAACTGATTGACCTGACGGTTTAGTAGGGTCTTAGTTTGGAGTGCGGTGATAGCTCACCACACTCCAAATTAAAGCCCGTATCTTGTTCCGATTAGCCTACTCCGAGCATTGCGGCACGTGATAAGATCACGCTTCTTTAACAGACCGTCTGAATATTCATCACACGGCTGGGCTGGTACGTTATGCGCTCAAGGCCGGGCTCACACGATTGGACTAACCGACTCCGGCTTCGGCGGAACACCAAGATCTCAAAGATAAATACCGACATGAGCAGGGCGCTTGTTATTAAGACGAGCGTGCTCATGTTTGGCGTTTGGATCGCGATGCCGCCTCGGGAATGGATTCAAAGACTGTTGCGGGATCGATTCTTAATTGAGAACGCAAGGCCGCCGGCGGCAAGCCTGTATCGCCTCGGTAGAATTCAAGATGTGAATGTTTGTAGGAAGCTATCGAACCGCCAGGTCCGCCGATGTTTCCAACGCGAACGCGTTCACCTTCACAACTCAGCTGGAAATTTGCAATGTGAAACACAGCGAGAGTTACGTCGGTAAAGT
>JALYSR010000257.1 GCA_030854715.1 Acidobacteriota bacterium | reverse complement strand
TGGTATGAGAGCGCACGAGCCATGCCTTGCGAGAAGAGGAACCAAAATCTGAGCGCGTTCGTGAAGATCTAGATTGCGAGGAGCGCTGAAACCGAACCATCGAGACGAATGCTTTCGCCGCTTCAAGACATCGAGTTGGGACTTCAGATACGAGAAAGTTTTTGGACATGAGGTCTTCAGCTCCATCTCCACGTATGGACGAAATCCATCTTCGCCGCGACGATAGGGAAAGATTACCGACCACCGTCCTTCGGGCTTGAATAGGTAGCGACCGAAATCGGCTGCAAAAACAGGCACACGGAGAAGACTCTTTTCCAATGCTTCAGATGACTTCTCGATGACAAATACCGCGTCGCTTCCAGTGCTACTTCCACGACTCATGGCCGCAGGAAGATCAAGCAACCGTACAGTTTCATGTGCGAGTTTTTGGAGGAGAGGCTTGGCCGTTTCGTTCGTGAAGTCCCATTCGGTTGAGTTCAATTCAGCCGCCGACAGCAGTCTTTCACTGCCCTTCTGATTCTCGAACCAAGCGCCAAGATCGTCAACTGTCACAAAACGAAGGAGCGGGGTTTGGGTCTTTTCCAAGAACAGTAAGCAAATGTAATTGCTTGCGCCCGGAAAGACCTGATGGTGTCCGAAGTGAACTATCTGGGAAACATGCTCCCCTCCCGCAAGCAGATCGCGCAACCGTTCACCATAGGCGACGTTGAAGAACTTATGCGGTAGGATGTAAGCGAGATTCCCTTGCTCCTGCAGCAGACGCAAACCTCGTTCGACAAAGACCACATAGATGTCGAAGTTGCCCTTCGAGGCTGCGACGTAATGCGATTTCAAATACTCGGCTTGTTTCGGCGCGGAGTTCTGTAAGGTCTGCAGCCGAATATAAGGTGGGTTGCCAATCAACACATCGAACCCGTCCTTTCTCTGAAATACCTCGAGGAAATGTAATCTCCACAAAAAGAAAGGCTTGACGTTAGAGTTTCTCAAACTCTCTAAATATTTGGCCGCTGCTTCTCTTTCTTTTTTGTGAGCCTTCAACTCTTCCAGTTTTCGTTCCTGTCTCTGAAGGATCTCTGCGGGTTCCTTTCTGCGCCGGCTGTTGTCCAATTCCAGTTTGAGATGATCTAGTTTTTGTTGGATTTGCTGTATTCCATCGTTCACAGTTGCTTCCATGATCTCCCATTCCAATGCTGTAAGACTTTCACGGATGTCTCTTTTCCGGGCGGTCGAGGAAGCCTCGAATAACTCGCGGTGCAACTGTTCCAGTTGTGGCAGCTTGCGCTGGGCCTCGCTGAATAGGTCATTAATTTCACGTTGCTTAGGTAACGCCGCAGCTACGACTGGCGCATCCAGTGCCTTCATTTCTTTCTTGAGCTTATCGATCTCTTTTTCAATGGCTCGCCGTGTTTGCTTGTCACGGTTACCACGTCCGTGAAGATCGAAGAACTGGTGTGACAACTCGGAGATGCGCGCATTCAGAGCGGACTTCTTTGCCTTGATCTCTAGAGACGGTTGCTCAACCAATCGCTTATCGAAGAGCTTAATGCCTTCAAACTCTTCGACGAGCGAATCGCCCTGCATGATCTTGTAATCGAGATTGGGAAGCGGCTTAATTTCTTTGATGTCGTCTTCATCAACGACCAACGAGAGCCAGAGCCGCAGCTTCGCGATTTCAACGGCGCCCGGATCAATATCCACACCATAGAGAGAGGACTGGATAGCAAGCCGCTTGAACTCGTAGGCAGTACGGCGCGACTTATCCGAGAAATAAGGCGTCAGCGTTTTGCGAGCGCGAACAATCTCGCTCATCATGCCTACGAGAAAAGCGCCGGACCCGACCGCTGGATCGCAGACGGCAATCTCTTCCAGTTTCCGGTCAAGCAAGGGCGCGTTCGTTTCAATAGATTTCGGTAATTGAGGCTTATAGCCGGTCGATTTATCCAGGCGGGCCAATTCAAAGTCAGCCGCTTGCTCTCCGACGCGCATCAGAGTCTCAATATCCAAACGCGGCACGTTCGCTTCTGCAAGCTCCTTTTCAAGATAGCTCACCAGACTCTCCCGGCACATGTAGTGAACAATCTCGCGTGGCGTATAGAACGAACCTTTCGATTTCCTCTCCTTTACTTCAAGCAGATTCTCGAAGACCTTGCCCAGCATCTCAGGATCGACCGCGACTTCTTTCTCTAACGGCTCGGCCTCGTTAACCGTGAAGTTGTAGCGATCAAAAACATCGAGGACGCCAGTACCCTTGTCACCTTTCTCAGTTTTCTCGTCATTAGAAAACAGAGCGTCCGGCAAATCGATGTCAGTGTGTACCCAGTCGTAGCCATTTAGCGGATCGAAGAGGCCGCCGTTCAGAAACGGTATCTTGCAGTGGAAGTGGCCGTAGTAATCGTCTTCGCGGTCTCCCTTGGCTAGAGCCTCGTAGAAGAGTGGCTCAAGCACGTCGTTAAAGAAATTAACGCCGCTGCCGCCTGACTTCGAAAAC
Organism: Acidobacteriota bacterium; assembly: GCA_030854715.1. Taxonomy (GTDB): domain Bacteria; phylum Acidobacteriota; class Blastocatellia; order Pyrinomonadales; family Pyrinomonadaceae; genus PSRF01. The sequence goes on along the minus strand of JALYSR010000257.1, from coordinate 8,411 downwards.
GCTCCAATCCGCGCGCGGCTTTCGAAGAGGAGTCGCAAATAGTTCTTTGGCCCGGTACCCCATTCCGCATCCCGCGCCACGCCAAACCAGCCTTTCTTTTGCAGGAAATACAGAAAGACTATTTGGCCCAACAGCTTCTTAGCGAAATCGACCGTATCAACACCTTTCTTTTCAAAATCGCGACGAACGCGCGAGTCTCTTGTGAGAAGTTCGTCAAGCTCGTCTTTGAGATCGAGGAACAAAGACTTGTATTGCTCGAAGAACTCTTTCGTGACGCGCTCGACGCCAAAGGCTAGCTCAAGATCTTCCAACGTCGGGTTGTGGTCTGAATCTGCAAGGATGTTGAGAAGCTGGGCTTGAGCGGTATGGCTGTCTTCATTTTCTCCGACGAGAAAGGAATAGCGTCGTGCGGGTGTGAGGTTTTCACTAACCTTTACTTTTCCTGACTCGGCTTCTTCGGTCGTGTACTCCATCTTCACCAACGAGAAACGCCAGTCAGCATCGGAAGGTGATACGAACGCAACGAGCGCGGCTTCTTTTTGCCCGCGCGTCACCAGGTAATCCGCGACAAAGTTGCGTAGGAATGTGCGAGCACGTTCCAGGCTTGATTCCTTTTCGAGATAGACAACCAGAATGTCTATCTTCTCGCCCGAAGGATCGGTATAAGTCGCGAGCCGTTCGAAGCGATTGATGCCCGGCTTGAAGGCATCCTTAACATAGGTCTTGTTCCAGGGAGTGGCTTTCGACTCATCAATGCGGTTGAGCAGTTCCTTGATGAAGTGAAGGAACGCGCCTTTGTCGAAAGGCCGGGTAAACGTTTGGTGGATGAGGGAGCGGGCCTGATTCTTTTCCATCAGTTCTACTTTTCGCCGTTGTCTGCAGGCTCCGGAATGAATGACGAGAGAATCACTTCTCTTAGGCTGTAGGAATTGCGAGAAGCGTCAGCAGGTGTGGCTTGAAAGAACTCTCTAGGAATATCACGCTTGAGAATGCCAAGCACTCTAAGCGGCGCTGCTTCCTTCTTCAGCGCCGTGGCAACCTTCTTCGTTGTAGGTCTAGGCAGCGCACCATCGTCAAGCAGGTCGATTACTTGTCGGACATAACTCTCATCCTCATCCGTGAAACCCTGAAACTTGCGAATGTCCTTCGCTTTGAGACGCTTGAGAATATAAGCGTCGTTTTGGCTATTGCGATGATGGACGCCGTCGCCGCCTTCGATGGTGGTCGCGTCCAGGAAAGCCTGCTTATTGCTTTCGAGCAATGAATAAAAATCACGTGTGATCGACAACCGTTTTTCGTCTTCATCTTTCGGCTTTAGTAACTTCATCGCCGCAAAGAAATCCAATTCAGCACTCGGTTGTGTGTTTGCCTGCGCGAGAAAGAACTTATCAAGTTTGCCTTGCCGGAAGTATGTGAGCAGAGCCGGATATTCTTCCAAAGAGGAAGCCAGCTCTTCTGCCCTTCTTGTGGACCGCGCTTTCTTTGGCAAGCGTTTGATGCGTTCGAAGAGATCTGGCCGGTTGTCCCTAATTGAGCGAATCTCCGCAAGGTACTCAAGCTCGCTCTCTTCAGATTCATCTTCGCCCGTGATTGTCTTTCGTGAATTCAGACGCATGAACAGGTCGTGTGATTTGATCTCTTCGCCCTCCGTGAGCAGTCGAGCGTCTGCGCCGAGCATTTCGATGAAGGCTTCAATCTTGGCCTCGGCGGCTGCCTTGAGCTTAATCACATCTTCCGACTCATCGGTGGGGAAGAAGTTGTAGGTGTGGATAGTATCGAATTCCGTGTCCACTCGATTCACGCGTCCGACTCTCTGAATTAGCCGCGTTGGATTCCAGGGGATGTCGTAATTAACCACCATGTTGGCGCGGTGGAGATTCACGCCTTCGGACAGGACTTCGGTGGTAACCAGAATTCTGTAGTCATCCTTTGGCTGGAACGCCCTTGGGTCAAAATTGGCAAGAATCTTCTCGCGATCTGCCGGGCTCGACGAGCCGCAAAAAAGTATCACCTTGGGATCAATCTCCAGTTCGATTCGGTCAGCAAGGTATTCCGCGGTTTCTTTCGACTCGGTAAAGATAATCAGCTTGTTCTTGCGGAACGGGCGCTTGGTCTTTAACTCGTCCCGGAAGGAGTTCCACTTCGGATCGCGGAGAATACTCCCCCACATCCCCTGAATCTTCTTGAGTACCTCGAGATCGCTTTTCAGTTCGGCAATAAAATCAGGAGAGAAATCGTCCGCATCCAGGCGTTCAGCTTTTTTCTGTTCCAGCAACCGTTCAATCCCCTCCGGGTTATCCTCATCCAGGAATTGAAAGACCTTGCTTATATGATCCTTGCTGATGTAGACAAAGCCACTGTTGTATTCCTTAATCACCCGCTCGTAGGATTCGACGAAACGCGTCAGCGTATTTCTAAATGCAAAGAAGCTGCTCTCCAGTCGTTTGACCAGCAAAATCTTCATGAACTTCGCCAGATTCTTTTGACCCTGAAGTTCGCTATCATCACGTTTACCGGTGAAGTATACGAGCGGTTTGTACCGAGCATATTTAATGTCTGTGATCAGCTTGAGAGTATCGAAGAAAACCTCGCTCTCGTTGGCGCTGAACTTGTAAAAGAGTGGCTCGGGATCCTTGACCTCCGGAAACTTCAAGCCCTGAGATGTCAGGTCGTCGCCGAAGTATTTCTTGATCTCACTTCGTGTTCGGCGAACCATCAAATACTTCAGAACCTTTTCCCTGGTGGCTTTCGCATTTGCTTGAACGGTCGCAAAGTATTCTTCCCGATCACGCTTGCGATCCAGGCCCCGAAGTTTCTTTTCCATATTGCCGAAGAATGCTTCAAGATTCGGCTGATTTGGTATCGTGCTCTTCTTGCCGTTCTGAAACAGCTTTATCTGACTGAGAATGTCCCGTGGCGTGTTGTTTAGCGGTGTGGCGCTTACGAGAATCACTCGTTTGCCGCGGCAAATCCGCGCCAGCTTTTCGTAGCTCTGCGTCGATTCGGTCCGAAAACGGTGAGACTCATCAATGAAAACATTCTTGTAGACGGACAGATCGCGTTTGAGTAGTTCGTCGAGTTTCCCCAGCGACTCACACTTGAATCCCCGCACAGCAAACTCTCGGAACACATTGTTCCATGAACCAGGGTTGTTTTCATCAATCAACGCCGGCGGAGCAATGACGAGGCTTCTTCCCTCAAGTTGCTGCGCAAGAAGTGCGGACATATAAGTCTTGCCCAGGCCCACAACGTCGGACAGGAACACGCCGCCATACGTTTCCAAGGTATCGCGCGCACTCAGAACGGCCTCCTCCTGATACTTCAGTTTCATGAAGCCGGCAGGTAGGTAAATGTCTTCGAGTTCGTCCGGCAGGTTCAACCGACCCTTGAAGTACTCGTATAGAAACTTCAAATATAGTTCGTAGGGTTTGAATTCTGCGTAGGGAGATAACTTCGTTATAGTGTCAACGTACGCCTTTGATACCTCAACCGAATCCGCCCATAGCTCGTTGAACTTGGCGATTGCAAACTCATAATCGGATCGATTCTTCAGCTCAACGTTGAATTCGAGATTATCGACTAACCCAGACTGCGAGAAATTGCTTGAACCCGTGATCACTCGACCCTTGTCGTAGTGACCTTCGGGAAAGGTCATTATATAAAGCTTGGCGTGAATCTTTTCAGATGGATATACCTTTATCTCAAGCTTGCCAGACTTGACCCAGCTAATAAACGTATCGACACCTTCTTCAACATCGGCGGAATCCTCAGAGTGTTCCAATTCGTCGAGGACTTCGCTTGGAATCTGACTCTTGGCCTCCGCGTGGGAGCTTAGGAGAAGTTGCTGCTGTTCTTTGGCTTGTTGAAGAAAAGCGTAAGTACTTTGGTCGGTCTTGAGACCGATGAGAATGCGCACCTTTTCTGTATGTTCAAGAGCCGGGTAAAGCTTGTAAAAGCCACTGATCATGAAATACCCGACAAGGCAGTCGAAGAACTGAGTATGTGTGCCGAGCAGAGCATGAAACCGATCAAGCAGTGACTTGCCGGGCTCGTTGGTTAAGAAGGTCAGATCAGAGGACATACCGCGCCATATTAGTCGTTCGCGGAAGGCTCATCAACATGCCTGGTCTATCAAGCCTGAATGACGACCTACGAGCGAAGTGAAACAGCAGTGGGTGCGGGGCGGGAACCTTAGTCTCGCGGACCCGCCATTCGGACCGTAAACTAAGAAAGGACTCTGACTAGGAAATTTATCTGGAGACTATCGAGTACTTTTGAAGAGGGTGCTAAGCGGAAAACCGAAAGGATACTTTCCAGTGTAAAGAAACGTTACCGGTTGTGAGGTCCCAAATGAAGCTCAGTCCCGGTAAATTGCCGCGACGTCATCGAAATTTCGTCCGGCTATTGAAAGAAACGAGAACGAGGCGGCAGGCATCACAGCGAAGCTCCAGAAACTCACGTTGTTAGCAGTCGGGTCCTTCACTAGAATGAGTAAAGGAGGAGATGACGAAATGGAAACAAGCTACGTCATGGAGGTTGATGGCGCTTATCGGATCGCCGGCGGTCGTGTCTCGCTTTATTCAGTTGTCTATGATTTTCTGAGCGGTCTTTCTCCGGAGCGTATCGCCGATAACTATGACACCCTGACGCTTGAGCAAGTTTACGGCGCGATCACCTATTATCTCGCTCACCGCCCTGAAGTCGACGCCCACCTGCGGCGAAACCGTGCCAAGTTTGACGACCTGCGTCTCCAAGCGCGTGCAGCTCACCCACTCTTGTATCAGAAGCTTGAAGAAGTACCAGAGGTTCGGTCTTGAAGGTTCGGTTTCAAGCAGATGCCGATCTGCGCCAACCATCATCGCGGGCCTCAGACGCCGCGAGCTAACTATTGATTTGAGGACGCTCATGATGCTGGGCTCGCTGGTTCTAAATGACGCGACCGTACTGGCGATTGCTGCCGACGAGGGGAGATTGCTCGTCTCTCACGATGTCAGCACTATGCCGCTACGCTTTGCTCGTTGTCTCACAGTCATTGCCACTTGAAGTACCTCAGTTTATCTTCCGCGTTTCTCCCTTTAGTGTTCTTGTTTGTTCTCTTCATATCCTTCCGGCGGACCCTGGAGAAGAAGAAGGGCGGCAAGTTTAGGGACGGCAAGCAGTACTTACTACACCAATCCAACAACCAAGTAGAGATAATTCAATCAGACTCGCAGGAGGTTGGTTGAACCGTGTGCATAGGAATCCGACCATGAGCTTAATTAAGAAAAAAACGCGTATCAGCGCCAAGCAGGTAGCCGAGATTATCGGCTGCTCGCCAAAAACGGTCCTCAATCGCGGCGCGGGCACTGAGAAACTCACACGCATACGCAACGGTACCCGTCAGATTCGTTTCATTCTTGAAGAAGTATTAGCGTTCGCCGAGAACCAGGAAAATCAAGCACATCGTCAATCAAATAATCGTCAATAATACCTGGCGCCGGAGGCCGGCTTTGCCGCGAGGTCAGTCCTTGCAGTTTTGAGATAGGGTTCAAAACACTCACCTTCACATTTAACGGCAGGTTCTTTTTCACCCGCTTCTCTAGCGCTACAAGAGTTTCAACAGGTCTTTATCGGTATACCCCTCGAGGATCTTCTCTATCGCCAGAATAGCTGGGCCAATGAGATTGGGCAGTAATCGTTGGTCAGTTCTTCCCGCCTACCAAATAACATCTCGTCAACAATCAGGTCCTTTGCTGCTGCCGCCTCGGTACAAAGATTGCACTGTGCTCCCGAAGCTTCGCGAACGCTGTCCACCAACAGACGCGTTCCTTGCTTTCGGATAATTAATTTCAACCTCAGAAAAAAAGAGGGGCACATGTCAAAAGAATCAAACACACCAACCGTTACCACCGGGGCGGCAGATGCGGAGGCATTCTTAACCATCGTCGAGGTTTCGGCGGAACTGCGATGCAGTTCAAAAACCATACGCAGGCAGATTGTTGGCGGGAGACTTAGAGCCGTCAAATTCGGGGGCCGCTACCTTATCAGAACCCGCGATCTTGAGGATTTTATAGGCGCGTCGCCTGCCTTAAAGGACGTTGCTTGAACTTCACCGCATCGCAACTAACTTATTGATAATGTTGGTATTAGTATCAATTAGTAGGCTTCGTTGGCCACGCCTGTCCAAGCCCGACCATAAGTGTCCCTTACAGTTCAATTAAAGCTTCTCGAATTTAGTAGTTAGCAACTGGAGCTTGGGGTGAAGAGAGCGGTTCTTCGCTACTAATTACTTAAACCGGAGCGCCAATCAATCACCTTCTACGAGGAACGACATGATATCAGACCCAGAAAAGACACTCGGCCAACTATTTGAAGCCCTGCTTGAAAGCAATGCGATTGTGCCCTCTCGTAGGGGCCCTATAAAGACTGCTCTGAAACAGTATTCTCAACTGTTAGGTTGCAGCGATCCCTTCAATTGCCATTTAGAGAATTACTTTCAGAGCGATCACGTGAGGAACCGCCTGATCGATGAGGGTGTCGGCAGGACCACAGCCAACAAAGTAAATGGTTCGATTCATCTTGGACGAGATGCGATTAGGAACCTGAAGAACAATGTCGGCTTCGTTCTTCGAAAGGCGGTTGAGTTAGGCCTTGTATCTGCGAAGCAAGAGCTCTTTAGTGAAAAAACCCATCGAAGGCTGCACCGGGAACGCCCCCGGCGAAACGAACATGTGCTTTCGGCTAAGTACACGCTCGATCCAGTTCCGAGAAAACTGAGGGAGGAATTAGATGAATACGGAGCTTGGAGTACCAAGATAGTAAACCCCGCTCGACCCGGAAAACTTCTAAAACGCGCGGTCACCTTTGAAATTCATCGAGCGATACTCCTTCGCGTAGCCGGCTACCTGGTGAAATTCAAGGGCTTCGACCGCGATTCGATCACCCTTTCAACGCTCATCAGAGGAAGCAATCTCGTCGATTACTTAACATGGTATAGCGAGCAGCAGGGAAAAGTTACAAATGGGTTCATGATGGTACTAAGCAAGGCTCAAGTGCTTGCTAGGTATCTCTTAATCACTGCCGAGTCCGACAAGAAAGCGGAGGTGCGGCAAGCAATCGCTGACCTCAACCAGTTTAGGTCGTCATTGGGTCCAGTGATGACGACGGTCGATAAGAGTAAGCGGTGGTTAAGCCTCAGCGAATTCGAGAAGGTTCGACTATCAAAGTATCCTCTTAATGCGCGGAGAGTTGCGGAGTTGAGTGAGCGCGTTCGTCAAAGGTTGCTCAGCACGGGATGCAGGTCCTCTGGAAGTGGCCGAGGTTTAGCAAGCGATGCCTTGACCGCACTGCTGATAGGCCTCGAAATAAGAATCCCCTTTAGACAGAGAAACCTTCGAGAGATGCTGTGGAACCCTCAGAATCCAGAGAATGGTCAAAACCTCTACCGCCGGCATGGAAACTGGCATCTACGCTTTTCTGGATCAGAGCTAAAGATACCTTTCGTCAAGGGCGCAGTACACTCAGTTGAGCATGAATTTCCAAGCGACTTGGTTAACCTCTTGGAGGAGTGGCTCTGGAGGTGGAGGCCCATTCAAATACTTGGCCAGAAGGGGCGCCATAAGGGAAGTGAGCGCACAAGGAATGGTCAGGAGTTCGTATTTCTTAATATGGCAGGCGGACCTCTCACAGCCGAGGGAGTGAATGAAGCTTTCAAGAGGGCCACCTATAAATTCACGGGGATTGCTGTAAATGTGCACATGGTTCGCACGATTTGGGCGACAGAATATATCAAGGATACAAAAAATGTCGTGGACGCTGCCTTTATGCTTGGCGACACCGTGGAAACAGTATTGAAAAGTTACGCCAAACTTCTGGACCAGGATTGCGGAAAGAGGGCTAGTCAATGGGTGGCGAAAACACTCAAGAATGAGCCGCCGTCGGTGAATGGTAATTCAGGCATTTCCCACGACAAGCTTGAAAAGATCCTTCGTATGCTGAAAGCTAGTTTGCCAGAGGGAAATTCCGACGAACAACTTCTGCACTCGATGAAGGATCTCCTAAAATGAGCCGAGCTTCATGCCAGGCATCCGAGGCGGTGTTAGCAAATGCCGACAATCTCAGCAGATGCCTGTCAGCGAACGCGAACACCCCAAGTCTATTAAAGTCTCACCAGCTTCCTACCTCGAGAATTGAGACCAGCTCCTGAGCAAAAACACACCTCTAATTAGTGACCGATGAAGTTCACACCAGGTTTTTCCCGAATGAGTCCGATCAAAAAAAAGACTGACTGATTATTCTCCCTTACGGCACGGAACGTGCCGTAGGGATCATTGCCGAGAACACGCCGAAGACGATTGGGTTCTCTAGCACGAATAGCCGATCTTTCAGAATCAGGTAATAGAGGAACAGCAGACGCATTGAGCGGGCAATAC
>JALYSR010000251.1 GCA_030854715.1 Acidobacteriota bacterium | reverse complement strand
GTCCATCTCTGACGACCTGCGAGTAAGCAATGAGGTTCTTAACCTGGAGTGGCTGGATCCGGCGAGTTGCGAGAAAAGGCAGGCTCGTTGAGAGGCAGCCTATGGTAAAAAACGCCCAGACAATAATCCCAATTGGAACGGTAAGTCAAGATTGATTTAGCGTTCGACGATAATCTGAGAATACGTAAAACAATAGCAGCATTACCTATCGGAGTTCATGCTAATAAACTTGCAATACTAATCCTTGTCATCGACTCTTTGCCGCCGAACCTCCCAGACCGCTCTTCATCATCTCGAGACATACAGGATTTGCCGGCGGCGTAGGCTTGACAACAATTGATTGCGCGAACCATTTGATTCAATTTTAGCTAGGTTTATTTACTGAATGGCTCAAAATGACTTAGGCCGCCCAATGATGTAGTATGCCGGACGTTCACTGCGCAGATTAAGCCTGAACCTGCGACGCTTGCCCGCAGTTTACAAATAAGGATTCAAGCCCGCTTGGCTGAGTAAGAGGAAGCACTTTAGCAAGTGCTTCCTCTGCTGGTATTTGCAACGGCAGAAAAGGGGCATTGACGGGTTTTTGACATCACATCTTTGGGCATGTCTTCAGATCTGCATTCAGTATGAAAATACCGCCTACTGCTCTTCTCCTACCTCTACCTGACTAGTTGTTGCAGCGCGCGATCCAAAACTCAAAATTGTGCGTATCAAACAGGCAGGCGCATAAGTTTTATTTCTGAGTAGATTCTTAGGACTCGTGCTGATCTCAACCCTGGCCAACGCGCAAGACAACGTCTGGACCGCCACTGTTTTTCTGAGCCTGACACCATTGGAGGATTGCCATGAACAACGACCGGCCAATAACTAAATCGGATTCTGAATTTGGTTTTTCTGCTCGTCATCATCATAAGCATTCCGACCCTCGCCACAGCACAGGTTTGGACCATGATTTCGGTTGACCGAAAGGGCGACGGTGCCAATCTACTAGCTGATGCGGCAACATTATCTTATCGATCCGACCTGTGTTATAAGAAGTTGCTAAACAACGAGGCCCGCTTGGCTCAGTGGTAGAGCACTCGCTTCACACGCGAGGGGTCAGAAGTTCGAATCTTCTAGCGGGCACCAACTTCAAATTTCAGATCTGAGACTTAAGATTACAAAATCCCGGATTTGATTTCACATCTCGGAGTCGGATTTCGCCACCGGCTAAGTCTGAATTCTCCTGAATAAAAAACCCGCACAACAGCCTTGTGCGGGTTTCGAGTCAGCCTTTAGCTCTTCAAGGGCACTCGGCGGAATATCAAGCAGTTATCACTGGGTCCGGGCTCACTGCAGAATCGGATGACCGCCGCCGCGGCTGTGATCGGCGGTCTGCTCATAGAGTCTACGATCGTTGTGGTAGAGAATGATGTGCTCTCCTTCAAATCGCACCACATTAGAAATTCGTCCCAGGTCACGAGTGTGTTCGGCGATTACGAACGCTCCTGGATTGTATGCCAGGACCATTCCGGCTGCGAAAACATAACCGCCCTGGTCGTAAACCGAACCGGCGTATTGTGCCGCTCCGACAGCGATGTCGGGTGAGTATTGCCCCCTACTGTCCTTAAGCCTGTCTGGCCGGCCAATAAAAACTATGTAGTCGGAAAAATTCAGACGATTCCGATAGTTATGACGTAAAGCCACTGCGAACAAATCGCTGAATCCTTGATCGATTGCCTGTAACACTTCCGCTCGCGGCCTGGAAACAGCCAGAACCGTAACGCCCCGGGGCGTCCTGGCAGTAAACGGAAAGTTGTCACCGGTGATTTGCTGAGCCCTGGCGACGAGACCCTGGGGCACCCCCCGTTGAGGGGTAGCCATAACCTGGCCCCAGGTTAATATGGTCAAAAGTATGAATAACGAATCTCTGAATATTGCTGAACTCTTCCTGGACACTTGTACCTCCTAAAAAACATGAAACCCGTGAACGTAGGTTCGCGGGTTTCTTCCCGGGTCCGCTCTCTTACCTGCTCAGTAGGCTGGTCTGAGCCGTATTCTTAAGGCTTTCCCCTCTTGTCGCCCTTTTTATCGCCTTGATTATTGTTGTTCTGCGGCGGTGGTCTCTCACCCTTGGGCTGAACTACTACCCTGGTTTCCTCTTTTGGGGGACGCTTATCTCCCTCGTGCTTTTGGGCACAGACTCCCCCGGCGAGCAAACACCCTATCGCCACCGCCACCAGTTTTTGTTTTAAGTCGAACATCAAATTCCTGTCCTCCTCATGCATTTATCAAGCGCGCATAGGAGGGAGAAAGAGACGCGCCGCCCTCAATCAGCAATAACGATGCCAGAAATTCTAAAAGCCCTTAAGTCTACGTACGCCTCCTTTAGTCAGCAGTTACCGCAGATCTCCGCACCCTTTCGCACCAATTCGCACGGTATCGTGCAGCTGAGCCCGCCCTTTTTAGCGGTGCAGAGTGACGCTGAGGGTGCCGACATTGCCGCTGCCATCGAATGCTCGAAGGCTGACTGTATGTTCGCCGGGAGCGAGCGCCGGCAGGTCAACAGAGTATCTTTCATGGCCGCTATCGGCGATGCCATCTTCGGGAAACAACGGCACCCAGGGCGCACCATCCAGGCTGAAGTCAGCCCGCTTGACTTTGCCGGTGGCGTCATCAACTTCGAAGATCGCTCGAGTACTCCCTGTGTTGGATTGAGGGGTTGCGATGGACCGCAAAATCGGCGGTGTGTTATCGATGTCCACGGGTTCGCTTAAGCGTTCGCCTGTCAGCGCCTGACCCGCCGGATTGTCCGGCGCGTCGGAGGCAATGATCTTGATTATGTAGCGCCCATCCGCCAGTGTCGCTCCGTCAATGGTGTAAAAGTTGTCGCGCAGTTTGTCCTTCAAAAGTCGAAAAGTATTTTCGTTTAGCGGGCGATAGTAGATCGAGTATTCCAACGTGTCGCCATTTCGATCCTCCGCCTGCCATTGAAATGAGCGTGCGCCTCGCTGAAAAAGGCGGCGGGGAGGCACTTGAGCAACTGCACCAAACAACGATGGATCGAGACCGGAGGATTCAACATTTGGATCAACCTGGACCTGGGCTATCTGTTGTAAGCCGACACCAATTGGCAACGAGCTAATTGAGAGCACTTCCGGAGCTACATTCCGTGGCAGGTAAGCTAGGCTCGCGTCTTCCATCCACGTCTGGCCCGCAGCCCCCGCCGATTTCAAAACAGCTCGCCACTGAATGAAGCGCGCGCGAGGACTTGAGATCTGATTCCCTTGCGGATCGCGGTAAGAACCGCTCCATTCGCTCCAGGTAGCATCAGGTCGTTCGCCGTTTCCGGTTCGCGTTTGTAATTCCACGTTGCCATTTCCGCGCCACCAAATACGACCCCAGGACGCAGTAAGTTTGGCATCACGCACTGGCGATTCATATGAACCTTCGGCTACCAAATCTCGGCCGAACCGAAATAGTCTTCCCTGATTGCTTGAAGCGGCATACATCTCGTTGCCGCGCACCATGAATGACGAGATTTGCCCTTCACTCGACTGCAAGAGGAGCGTGTCTCGCCCATCGTTCGTTACCGAGTAAATCCGTCCCTTATCGGCCGTTCCAATCAAAACACCGCCGGGTTGCAACGTTGGAGCTATAGCGAAAGCGGTGATTGAATTTGAACTCCAGACTACATCGGTAGCGCCGTCGGGAAGGATGCGAAATACTGCGCTGCGGGCTGTGGAAACATCGGTATGGCTCCGGGCCGTCGCGCCCGCCGACTGAATCGGGGCACCACTTTCATCGATAGCGGTAATGGTCACCGAAGTGCTTGGCGAATTACCCCCTTCTCCGGATTGCGGCGTGGGTGTGGGAGCGGCCGGTTGCCTGGTCGAGGATGCGGCGTCGCTGAGGCCGAGCGCATATATCGAACCGTCCGCAGCCGGGGCCAGCGTATGAATCTCGCGCAGACTTGCGTCAAACAATGCGAACGCCTTGCCGTCGTTTGAAATCCGCAATACCAGGCCTCCGGGATCAGTGCCGGCTATCAAATCTCCCTGCGCTGTAACGGCGAGCGAGATAACGTGTGTTTGGTTCGTGGCAATTAATAGCGACGCCTCCGGTTTCGCGCCCGCACTGCGAATGCGATAGAGCTTCCCGTTGTCGCCCGTGCCAACTGCGACTGAGCCATCGGTAAGAACGGCTAATGACCAGATGTACTTGTCGCTCGGATCAAAAAAGACCTCGGCATGTCCATCTGCAGTAATTCGATAGACTTTACCGTCGGGCGAGGTACCCGCATAGACCGAGCCATCGCGGGCCACTGCCAATGCCGTCACATCCAATTCTGCTGCGTCGTAAAGCAACGACCCGCGGCCATCAGGGGTAACGCGAAAAATTTTACCGTCGTGTCCGGTGCCGAGATAAACATTGCCTTGACCGTCAACCGCGCTAGCCCAAACAAACGCCTGTTCCGTGTTGAATATTTCGGTGAGATGAGGCGCCAACATCAACATGCCGGTATCGCTGATGGAAACACCGCGAGCGTCACCTTTCAGTAACTCGGTGCGGCTGCTGATTTGCCAAACGACAGGTTGTCCGGCATAGCTCGCGGACATCGAACCACCGATTAGCACGACGCAGGCCAGAAAGCTTGTCAGACCGTTTCGTAAGTTTGCTTGAAACATATTTTTGATTTCAATTCCCTATGTATTTGGCATATAGCGAGCGAGCAGTTTTGATTTCGCTAGTGCCGCGGATAATTGACCGAGCATCCTGGAACACGGTCAGCTCAAATTCCCCGGTGCGAAATCGCAAGAGATAGTCATTAAATTTCACTTCTCCAGTGACTCGAAGTCTTTGTGCCAGTTCCTCAAAGTTAACTTGTGTCGCTTGCCCTGGAGAAATTTGCACCGCATCCCGACCGCATAACACCGCCGCAAAGTCTCCCGAAGCGGCTTCCAACGTTATGAATCTTCCCAGCCCACAGGTCTGGCAATCCGGCGATGGTAGACCAGGGTTAATTTTTCGCCACTCATTTCGCCAAACATCAAACTGCATCAGCGAACCGTGCAACTTTTCTTTTTGACCCGTCAACAACTTAATCGCCTCGGCCACCTGGACGGCGGCAACTATGCTTATGATCGGCATGATCACACCCGCAGTGTCGCAGGTGGGCGCGGTGGCCGCGGGCGGAGCCTCTTCAAAAACACATCGCAAGCAAGCTGTTTGATGCGGCAGGACAGTCATCGTTACGCCGTAGGAACCTACGGCGGCGCCATAAATCCAATTCACCTCCTGCTTGACGCAGGCATCGTTGATCAGATAACGCGTGGCAAAGTTGTCAGTCCCATCCAATACCACATCGCAATCGCTAATGAGCCGCTCAATGTTTGAATGATTAACGTCGACAATCTCAGGCTCTACTGCGATCTCCTGATTTATCTCGCGTATGTGATTGGCAGCGGCAATGGCTTTTGGGGTGCGCTCGGCCGCGTCGCTTTCGGTGAACATTGTCTGTCTTTGAAGGTTGGAAGCTTCAACAAAATCCCGATCGGCTATTCGCAACTTCCCAACGCCGGCGCGGGCCAGACTCTCCGCCTGGGCCGAACCCAGCGCGCCACAGCCGATGATTAGCGCGCGCGACTGCAGAAGCCGGCGTTGACCTTCCTTGCCGATTCCACTGAATAAGATCTGCCGGCTATAGCGTTCGTCCATCGTTCAAATCTCAGATCTAAAAAGTCCACGTTGAGCTGCGTCATGCATCACGTCTTCGGGAGCGCTCGTGCCCGTCCACAGTCGGTACTGCTCAGCCGCCTGGGCCACCAGCATCGGCAACCCGCCAAGGGTTTCGCACCCAGCCTCGCGCGCCTCACCCAGAAATCGCGTCCCAGTTGGATTGTAAACTAAGTCATACGCCAGACGCGCGCCGCTAAGTTGTTGGGCCGTTGCCGGAGTTTGATTTTCAAACTCGTCAGCAGTCCCGAGCGGTGTAGCATTTATTACTAAGTCGAGGCCCGCGAACCGGGCACCTCTAAGACCTTCCCAGCTCCCACCAAACTTCCCAGCCAGGGCTTCGGCCTTATTAATGTCGCGCGCATAGATGGTTACTTCCGCCGCTTCCTGCTTCAGCCCCCAGATCGCCGCACTCGCCGCGCCACCGGCACCAATGACAGCGCAGCGCGCGCCTTGCAACGGACCAAACTTCTGGATGAGAGGTTTTAGGAAGCCAACCGCGTCGGTGTTGTAACCATGCAGGAGACCCTCTGCAACTACGATCGTATTCACTGCACCAATTTCCCGAGCTGCCGGCGCGATCCAATCCAAATGTTCCATCACCGCAGTTTTATGAGGAGCCGTCACGCTCAAACCACTTATTTCCCAATCAAGTTCCCGAGTTCGCGGATGGGTCATGCGTCCAATGAATCTTTTGATATCGCGAACCTCGAACGGAAGATAAACAGCCTTAGCTCCGGCGGCTGCAAACGCCGCATTGTGCATCTGCGGGGAAACTGAATGAGAAACCGGTTGGCCAATCAAACCGAAAATCTTCGTTTGGAGATTAATCCCTTCAATCCGATAAATCTCTCTTAGTTCGCGCGCCGTGATTTGGCCGGGGGCTGTCGCGGTTTCATTTTCCAGAGCCGCGTACGTAAGAAAAGCTCCACGGGATGGACCCAAAATTCGCGTGGCAATTCCCGGTGTTCCCATGGCAATCGCGATGATCTCGCGGCCTTCTCTGCGCCCGCGCTCAAGTAGTTGGAAGACGGGAAGACAGTCAATCGCGTCATCGGCTTGAACAGCAATCTTCAAAATACCCGCTGGACTGGCGGATAAACGTTTGTAAATCTGATCCAGCCCGGCCAGCCAGTCCAGCACGCCTCGCCCACTGTGGCCGCCCGCAAAGTCGTGATAAGAACAAATAACCCGACTCCAATCGATTCGACTGGAAACTGCCTCCCTCGCAAACTGTTCGGCGACGTCGATCTCCAGATCGCACAGATGCGGCGAAGGCAGCCCCTGTTCTTTCCAAAACGCGCGACGTGCCTCGTAGCTGGAATCGCTCGCGCCTCCCTGCTCTGCAGGACGGAAAGTTAGGATGGCGGGGATTGATGAATTTGAAAGTAGTTGGTTGATCTGATCGAAGCTCGATTTGAGATCCTCGCCGGCAATACAATCAAGCCTTATTTCAATAAGATCTGCCGCCCGCGCTGCCCCCGCGATCGCCGTTGCCAAAGCATCGATGGAGCGTTCGCAAATCGAAACACAAATGCGGGGTCGTTCTAAGTCCATCAAACAAACTACAAGGCGATGCTTCCTCTACGTGTCATTGAGACTGAAGCATCGCCTCCGGGTGGTTTTCAGATTCAACGTCTTTCTATTTCGGCGCCTCGTCGGAAGAGTCGAAGTGTCTGGTCGGCGCTTCTGCGCCAAGATGACGAGTGGTGCCTTCGGTAACGCTCGGCGGCGGCGGCACCAGCTCGCCAGTTTTGCGAGCGGGGAACGAGGCATACTGCGGTGGAGGGTGCAGCGTCGGCTGGGCCATGTTGCCCATTGGAAACGCTCGCTTCTCACGCTCTTTCAAACGAATGAATTGAGCAACACCCGTCCCCATCATCGAAAAAGCCGGTATGAGCATCCAGAACCACCAGCCGCCTCCCATCCTCGAAAATCCAAGCGCGATCGCCACGAGCAGGAAAGCGATACCCATAAATACATTCTTAAACGCGTGATCCAGACTAAGACCGCGCCGGCCACGTCTTCTGCCCTCGCGGCTATCGAGGTCGATGTCATCCGGTACCGCTTGAGGCATCTGGCCGGAAAGCGCCTGTGGAATCAGACTAATGTTGGCCCCGCAAGAGCGGCAGTAGCTGGCGCCGTCAAGATTCTGGGTTGCACATTTAGGACAAAACATTCTGGCCTCCGATCATCGTCTCACTTTCACGATAACACTTCCTGTCGCCTCGGCGCCCTGGACCTTTCAGTCAAGTCTCTCCTTCACTTTTTACTCTCTGACTTTTGTGCAGATCTTTGTCGCAAGGCTTCGTAGAGAATAATTCCGGCGGCCACCGAGACGTTGAGTGATTCTATTCGCCCGCGCAATGGAATACGAACCAAAGCATCACATCGCTCCTGCACTAGTCGATGCAAACCTGATCCTTCGCCTCCAAGAAAAAGCGCGCTGGGAACCGTCCAATCCCACTCGGTGTAATCGGATGTGCCATCCGCTGCGGCTCCAATAACCCAGATGTTACGTTGTTTCAACTGCTCTATCAATTGGACCAGATTGGTAACCCGCGCCACGGAAATGTGCTCCAGCGCCCCGGCTGAAGCTTTTGCGACCGTCCCCGTTAAGCCGGCAGCACGACGCTCGGGGATGAAGACCCCGCTTACGCCCGCACATTCCGCCGTCCGCAGGATTGCTCCCAGATTGCGTGGATCCTCGACGGCGTCTAATCCAAGAACCAGAGGCTTGTCTAGCGTCCCAACTTGCGAACCCAACTCGTCAAGAAGTTCACCGGCGTCGCGATACTTCGCTGCGGCAGTCCTGGCAAATACTCCCTGATGCGTTAGGCCGGGCAAAATCCGGTCAAGAACCACCCTCGGTACGCGATGCACCGGCACTCTGTTCCGCTTCGCGAGCTCGAGTAGCTCTCGCAAACGCTCATGCTTCGCGCCTTCAGCGACTGTTATTTGCTCAAGTTGCTTATGACCCGCGCGCAATGCCTCTAGGACGGGCGTCAAACCATAGATCGTGTGAACAGAGTCGAAATTGTTCGCCGCGCGGTTTGATAGTTGGTCACTGGCCGGATCGAATCGCGGATCGGCAAACTTACGCTCGCCGCGGTTTGCTTCAGAGCTGGGCGGCTTACGCGACTTCATCAGTTCTTAACCCGGCCTTCGATTGCAGAAAGTAGCGAAGGCGTGAGTACCTCAGAAACTGAGTTTCATTGCTCAGCTCGAAGACACTGGCGATGCTGTATTTCCCGGGACGCTCGCGCCGCCAGCCGCCGGATTCGGTTTGCTGCTCGGAAGGCCACACGGGTTCGAGGACCTTTCGCGCCGAGTTGTAAGACTCGTCACGCTCCGCGTGGGGAGCATATTCAAAAAAGAGATTGAGTAATTCGAGAATGTTCTCCCCTGCAAGAAGACCTTTCCTGTTTCCCAGGCACGAGAAGTCGAAACTGTTGGCCGTGATGCGATAAGGCAACGGTTGGTTTCGCGTGTACAACTCAAACACGGACTCATCCGTGAAAAACTCGCTTGCATCCAGAATAGCCTTTTCCGCGCGATTTCCTTTTTGTTCCTTTAACTCGATGCGCTTGACGATTAATCTACCTACAACCAGTAAAACGATGTCGGCCCAGGGTATGTGAACTGGGGACGACTCCGGACTCTGAAAGGCGTGGATTCCTGAATCGTCGATCTCAATTGCGCGAACTCTGAACGGTGCAGATTCGTCCAGCCCGAGTTCCGCGTCGGATGCAATCATCGTGTTGATTTCCAGGGCCCCTAGTCGGCGTTGAACGAGTGACGCTTCGTCTTGGGTAGCGGCTCGCGCAAGAGGTAGTGGCATTCCCGAACTTAGGATTCGGCTCACTTCCTCCGCAGTCAGCCGTAAGAGATCCGCTGCCTCGGCTAGTTGAGCCTCGCTAAGCGTGGCCGCCGCGGGATTTGCAGCCGGGGGCAGAAGGATGTTGTTATATCCTCGCTCCCATTTTTCCAGCGGCCTGAGCGCCGGCTTTTGCAATTTGACAGTGCTTTCATCCAGTGGGAGAACTGCACCGCAATAAAGGCAGTTGACTCTGGTTGGAGGATTAGCTCGCAGGCACTCTTCGCAGCGCACCATTTGCTCGGGTGCAAAAGGCTGGGCCGCCGGACTTTCTGGGGGACCGTCAATCGGAAAAGGAAAGTTTTCGTTATCTTCGGGCAACAGCTCCTCCACGAGTTTGGATTATACGATGGTATAAACTCTGTGCCGAAGTTTAATGTTCTGGAATCTCCGGATATGCCCTTCGCGAGCAACCGCAAATTGATCCGAGGTATTTTCCTGGCGTTCGCGCTTGCATTCAACAGTTGTGCTCCGCTACAACCACCCAGTGCGACCGGACCGAAGGGAAATGAGCCGGTCTATCCCGTGCTTTTTAAAGAGGACCCTCATCGAAGAGATGCAGTCGTCACAGCAATAAACAAACTCCTGCCTCAGCCGGGCGGCTCCCCAACGAAAGACCTTGAGCTTCAACCCATAACCGCAACCATCGAACGTTTGCCCTCGAGTGGTAGTAGTCTATTGTATCTTCCTAAACTCGGGACCGCTGCGGTGATGAACGAAGAAGAAACGAGGGAATCGCTTCGGCGATTCATCAAAGACTCCCAGGAGCTTATCGGTGCAGACCCGGCGAAACTATCGCTCGTCGAACGACTGGATCAAACAGACGGCACGAAACTGGCAAACTACGAACAGCGTCCGTTTCGCTATCCGATTCGCGGCAACTACGGCAAGTTACAGATTCGATTTACAACGGATCGCCGCATCGTCAACATCATGAGCAGTTGCATCCCGGATGCGGACCGCATCCAAACTGCGCTTGCTGCTTCGGTCATACATCTCAAAGCCGAAGATGCCGTAAAGCAGCTTCGCGAGGGCGACATAATGTACACGGATGCCAAAGGAAGTAAGTTAAGCTTTCGTGCATCCGCGGCGGGGCAGATCACTCCGCGGGAATTAGTCACTTATATTCTTCCCTCACAAAGCCAGCCCGATGCATTAGAGTTTCATATTGCATGGGAAGTAGAACTCACAAATTCTCCTGTAAAAATGGCCTATGTAGATGCTTTCAACGGTCAGGTAGTCGCCGCCGAATAGCTCGGTCGACATCATCGCTGGTCCTGTGCTTGACCAAACATAAACAACCAAGCATTCTAGAATCGATTTCAAAAACTTATTTGGAGTAGCTTATCAGATGAATAATTTTGATCCGACGAACAACGTCTCATGGCAACTGGGACACCGGGGGCGAGTGGCGGTTTTCATCGATGGTAACAACCTTTTCCACGCCGCGCGGTTCCACAACATCGACATTGATTACAACAAACTCCTGCGAGTCTTGCTGGGAGATGGACGACTACTCCGGGCTTTTTTCTATACCGGTGTAGATGTTGGCGCTGAACGACAGCAGGGTTTCTTGCTCTGGATGAGACGCAATGGCTTTCGGGTGATCCAAAAAGAGTTGAAAACATTTTATGACGGCAGTCGCAAAGCGAACCTGGACGTGGAAATCGCGGTTGACATGCTTTCGCTGGCAGGCCGCTACGATACAGCGGTGCTTGTCTCCGGCGACGAAGATTTTGTTTACGCGGTAAACGCGGTTGCTTACAAAGGATGCCGTGTGGAGGTGGCGGGGTTTCGCTCAAATACTGCGCCGAAGCTGATCGATGTTGCCGACTATTTCATAGACCTCGGCGAAATCGCGGACCGGGTCCGCAAGGAGCTCCACGGGCCACGCTACGACGAGCGCGACTTGCACGAGCAACAACCAACCCAGTATCTGCACGAGCAGCTTCAGATTCAGGAAACGACGACTGACGGGTTTCAGGCTGCACTGCGAGTGGTGGTGGAGACAAGTATCGAGGAAGCCGAGCAATTTGACGCCGCGGCTGAGTTTATCCGCATCACCGACGAGCACTGACAGCCTGAAATTGAAACTTATTTTGAGTATGAAGCTCTTCACCGTGGACGAAGCAAATGCGCTCTTGCCGTCAGTGCGCCAGATTTTGCGAAAGATCCAGCGTTCTCGCAGGCGACTATCCAAATACCGAAGACAAGCCAAGCTCGCCGCCGAAGGAGCTGAACACGGAGGTGGTGGAATGGAAGGCGGTGGAACCTATGCCATTATCCTGGCAAATTTCACTGAAGAAATAGGGGAACTCGAAGCTCTCGGAGTGCAACTGAAGGATTTTGAGCGCGGGCTGGTCGATTTCCCTTCCCTCCGAGATGGGCGCGTCGTTTTGCTTTGTTGGCAATTGGGCGAAGGCGATCAACTTGAGTGGTGGCATGATATGGATGCCGGTTTCGGAGGCCGGACCCCTCTTTGAAGAGTTTTCCACAGCCCTTCCTTCTTCTCAACGCGTTTTCCGCGATTAGACAACTCCAACGCCTCTTATATTTTCTGGTTGACCACTTAAAGTAGTTCCTGATACCATGCGCGCCGACTGCTCAGTGGTTTGGCTCGGATGTTCGCCCTGGCCAGCGCAGACCGTCCCTTCGGAGGCAGCTTGGTATGCAATGTCCCTCGTGCGGTGCGCATTATAAAAAGCGCACCTTGAAATGCCCTGAATGCGGCGCGTTTCGTAATAAAAACACTGTCGCAACTTCTCGAGAACCTGACTTGGATCAATTAACCGCCGTCGCACAGCCTCCAGAACCCAAACCCAAACAAACAGTCCGCGCGAAGCGGACGCCTTCTCTAATCGAGTTCCCAGGCGTCGTCAAACCCTCAATACCGGAGTGGCGCAAGGAATTGGGCGAGCGGGTGCGTGAAGTGCAGGAGAGGCGCGCCCGGGAAGCCACGCTGGAATCTGGGGAAATCGCTGCGACTTCCGTCGAAAGTGGCCCTAGAATCACTGTGCCCCTGGAACTGCTGCCCCAAGCTGAGTTCCCGCCAATGAATCCCTTAGTGGTGGCGGCTTTACAACGCATCGAACGAGCCAATGCGCACTCTAACTTTTCCAGCAATACTGCCGTTGCCACGGCCGTTGACTATGAGGAGGAGTTCGATTTGGAAGCCAATACGGTGGATTTGAGCGAGGCGAGCGCAGAGGTGCTTGCAAACGAGGAGTCGCAAAGCATCCAGT
>JALYSR010000225.1 GCA_030854715.1 Acidobacteriota bacterium | reverse complement strand
GTTTGGTGAAACCACAGGTAATCGTCGCGCTCACGCAGCAGCAACCGATTGAAATCGAAGGCTCAGCCGAAGCTTTCACATTTCGGGGCGGCTCTACCCTGATCGTAGATCTCGCAAAGCCCACGGTGCGGTACGCAATAATCAAACGACTCGACGGCAAAACTCTCATCGACGGACAGACTCGCAAAGAAACAACCGCAGCTTTTCTCAAGAACGCGCTGCGCGATCCTTTGCAAGCGCTGTTGATGGCGCCGGGTCAAAAAGATCGCTTCGCCACGCTGCATTCGCTAGCTGATCTTGGCTAGAATCCAGCCGCGAACAGTTTGGGTTTTGATTTGGAGTGTGATTCGAGAGCTACAGCCAGGACTAGGCTGTGCCCCAACGGCCAAACCCTCGCAGTTTAGTGTAGCGTCGCGCCAGCCTTTCATCCTGACTACAACTAACCGCTTCCGCGAGCCGCTCAGTCAAAGCCGCGTCGAGATAACGAGCAGCCTTATCAAAATCATTGTGGGCTCCGCCCGGCGGCTCATCAATAATCTGATCCACAATCTTCTCGGCGTAAAGATCCTGGGCGGTCAGGCGCAAACCTGTTGCTGCCCGATCCGCTTGCTTCGCGTCTTTCCAAAGTATCGCCGCGCAACCCTCGGGTGAGATGACAGAATAGATGGCATTTTCAAGCATCATTACCTGGTCGCCAACACCAATTGCCAACGCCCCGCCTGATCCGCCCTCGCCGATTACTGTGACAATGACGGGCACCTTTAATTTGGCCATCTCGCGCAGGTTGTAGGCAATCGCTTCTGCCTGCCCGCGCTCTTCGGCATCGATCCCGGGATACGCGCCCGGCGTGTCAATCAACGAGAAAATTGGGCGTCCGAATTTTTCCGCAAGCTTCATTACTCGCAGAGCTTTGCGATAACCTTCGGGCTTGGGCATGCCAAAGTTTCGATACTTACGCTGCTTTGTGTCGCGGCCTTTCTGGTGGCCAACGACGACGATGGGCAGACCATGAAATCGCGCGGAGCCGCAAACGATCGCCGGGTCGTCGGCAAATCTCCTGTCGCCGTGTAGTTCGACGAATTCTTCGAAGAGCCGCTCAATGAAGTCCAGCGTATGAGGTCGATCGGGATGGCGCGCCAGCTGGACGCGTTCGATGGCTGTCAGCGATCCGGGTTCCGCCGGCGCCGGGTTCTCAACCCCAGCAGATGTTTTTTCACTCCTCGACACTCGTCTCAACCCCCAACATTTGTCGCCCAAGTATTATCAGACGCTATTGTACGCTGTCGCCACCTTTTCCACCCTGATCCCACAGCCCGCTTTTCGTACTGCACTCTCGAATTTTTCACTCCGCTCCACTTTTAGTGACGAATTAACCTTCATGCGAACGATTAGGTCAACGTTAACCGAGGTTTCAAGCACCACGTCGCAGTTTCCCGGGTGTGTGTTGATTAGGTGAAGGATGCTGTCAAATAGTTGAGGCGGATCCTCCGCCTGCGGAACGCGCAACACAACCAACTCTTTAGCCTTCACCATTTCGTCAAGACCCTGGACGTGATCGACAATAATCGAGGGGGGATTGTCTTCCCCGATCTCAAGTCTGCCGGTAATTAACACGGGCAGTTCGTTCTTTAGTAAGGTTGAATGCTTCCGATAGATTTCCGGCCAGAGAACGCATTTCGTTCCGCCGGCTTCGTCTTCCAGACGTAGAAGAGCAAACCGGTCACCCTTCTTGGTCGTGCGCGGCTGAAGGTCGCTAATGATGCCGCCGATGCTTATACGAATGCCACTGCTCAGGTTAGGAAGCTCAATCGATTTCACAGCCTTCGCTGCCTGAAGGACCTCCAGGTAATTTCCCAGGGGATGGCCGGTGATATAGAAACCCAACGCAGTCTTCTCAGCAAGTAGTAGTTGTGAACGAGTCCACGCCACTCCCGTCGTGGCCGGCTGTTCTACGTATCCCGAGTCTTCAAAGTCTGCTGTGGCAAACAGTCCATTTTGGCCCTGCATGCGTTCGCGCCTGACACGATGAGCGCGAGCCAGCGCCGCGTCAATTGAATTGAAAAGCGCTCCTCGCCACTCATGCATTTCGCGCGAATCTGATTTCAGGGAATCAAAAGCCCCGGCTCCGACGAGTCCTTCCAGGACGCGCTTGTTCAGAGCGCCATGGCCCAGCCGTTCGCAGAAGTCGAAGAACGACTTGAAAGGGCCATCCTTGCGCGCCTCGATTATGGAATTAACGATCGACTGACCGAGTCCTTTGATTGCGGCCAGGCCGTATCTGATTGCGCCGGTGCGCGGCGTAAATCCCGAAAAACTTTCGTTTACATCCGGCGGGAGGAGAGCGATTCCCTGCGCCCGCAGTTCTTTTGAATATTTGAAAACCTTTGCTGCGTCTTGTGCTTCGCTGGAAAGCACGGCCGCATAAAAGTGTTCTGGATAGTGCGCCTTGAGGAAGGCGGTCTGAAACGCCAGGAAGGCGTAGGCCATGGAGTGACTTCGCGGAAAGCCGTAGTCCGAAAACTTGGCCATCAACGAGAAGATCTTTTCCGCTTTGTCTTTCCTGATGCCTCCCGCTACGGCGCCGTCGATGAACTTTTGCTCATGCAGGGCCATCTCCTCGCGCTTCTTCTTGCCCATCGCCCGCCGCATCAGGTCGGCCTCACTGAGCGTGTAGCCGGCCAGCTTCTGCGCCAGTTGCATGATCTGTTCCTGGTAAACGAGCACCCCAAAAGTGTTGCTGAGAATCTCCTTCATCTCCGGAACCAGGTAACGAACCGTCTTAAGCCCTCGGTGACGCTGGATGAATTCCTCCACCATTCCTCCATCGAGAGGACCTGGACGGTAGAGAGCGTTTAAGGCTGATAGGTCTTCAAGGCCCTTAGGCTTAAGCTTGCGACAGATCTCCTGCATGCCCGAGGATTCGAACTGAAACACCGCATCCGTGCGCCCTTCCCCGAAAACAGCCATAGCTTTCTCGTCGTTAAGCGCTATATCTGCCCAGTTAATCTCAACACCAAGCAGTTGCTTAATCGTGATTAAGCAATCATTTATAACAGTTAAAGCAGTAAGCGCTAAGAAGTCCATCTTAAGCA
>JALYSR010000171.1 GCA_030854715.1 Acidobacteriota bacterium | reverse complement strand
CCGCATAACGATCGGCGAGCGTCTGATAGACTTCGCCAAGATACGAATCGACGGAAGATGGTTCATCGATAACCAGCACCACATCCTTGAGGTAATCGAACACGCTGCCGCTTCGTTCGCGCACAATCGGCAACAACCATTCCCACCCTGCAAAGCTCTCCCCTTCCTCAGCAAAGACTGTGCGATCGCGCAGCGCTCGTGCATAACGCTCATCGTGCCAACGTTCCCGAGCACCGTTTGCCCAGTCGGTAAAATCATCGCTGCGAACCGCGAGTTCGCGCATCGGTACAATTTCTATTTCGCTCAGTTGATTGGTGGAAAGTTGGGTTTCGGGATCGAAGCTACGGATTGAGTCGATTTCATCGCCGAAAAATTCAATGCGTGCGGGAATCTCCTGTCCGGGGGACCAGACGTCAAGAATGCCGCCGCGCATCGAGAACTCGCCCACGGCGCCCACCGGGTCCTCGCGTATGTAACCTGCCGCGACCAGACGTTTGATTAGTCCTTCTGGAGATTGACTGTCGCCGCGCGCGATCAAAGCTCCGGCGGCTATGACTTCATCAGGCATCACTGTCCTGCGTGCCAAAGCGCGAGCGGTGAGCAATACAAAATCCTGAGAGTGCCGAGCCAGTCGCCAGAGCGTCAGTGCGCGCCGCTCGAGTGTTTCCGGGTGCGGCGAAGAGCCGGCATAGGGATCACTTTCCGATGAAGGCAGAATCAGCACTTCCTTTTCGCAATGCTTTTTCTGAGCGAGGGCGCAATACCAGAAGCGCAAGTCGGCTTCCCAGGGTTCGAGGTCACGGTTTGATTGAGTTACTAAGGCAAAGGTCTTTTTTGTTTCGCGCTGAAGCGCCGCGAGCGTAAGCGCACCTGCAGACCCGACCACGAGGCCGCTGAGAGAAGCTACGCGTGCGCCGCGACTAATCTCGGCGAGTAGGCGTTTGAAATCCGGCGTTTCAGTAATCGAATCTAATGCGCGGGATAAACTATGTGTTTGAATCGTCGTAGCCACAATTTAAGATTGATCGCTTTCTGAAGACAATAAGACGCCACAAAGACCGTGAAGAGCCACTCTTCGATCTTGCGCCCCGGTTCAGATCGCGGTTTTCGCCTCCTGCCCACTGCTCACTGCACACTGCCTACTGCTTTCTGCCTACAGCTTTCCTCATTCTTTCGATAATCCCACTCGTCGAGGCCCCGGCAACAAAGGGCAAAGATACAACCTTGCCACCGGCAGCCTCCACTTCTTCACGGCCATGGATTTCGTCAAGTCCGTAGTCGCCGCCTTTGACTAGTACGTCGGGCAACAATGCCGCTATTAACTTGCGAGGCGAGACATCATCAAAAACGGTGACATAAGTCACGTGACGCAGTGCAGCGAGTATTTCGGCTCGCTCGCTTTCGTTTATTACCGGCCGGCCCTCCCCCTTCAAATCGCGCACGGTCCGGTCACTGTTAATAGCAACTACCAGCGCATCGCCAAGCGCCCGAGCCTCCGCCAGATAACGAATGTGACCCACGTGAAGCAGATCGAAGACGCCGTTAGTGAAAACGAGCGATTTGCCCTTAGCGCGCAGACCCTGGCGCACCCCGAGCAGATCGGCCTGGCTCAGAACCTTTTTTTGCATCAATAGATGACAATCTAGCATGGGCCGTGGTGGCCGATACAGTAGAGCGAGCAAAGCCGGTGGCAAATCAGCTGCAGACCAGGGGAAAGAAATACCTGATTGTTTCTTATCGGCCTTATCCTGTTCATATGTGGCTAATTAAAACCGCGTGGTCTATTTACCATTTACCATTTACCATTTACGATGATTCGGATGTCGATACCTTTCCTTGAAGAAAACGATCAGACCCAGGCGCGGCAAGAGCACCTTGAAGCTCTGCGCCAGTTGGTGGGAAACGTTTATCCCAATAAGTTTGAACGCAGCCACACAGTCGATCCTCATCGCGAGGATATGATCAGCACGCTGGTTGAAAAATACCGGGCCTTCGAACCAAAGGTGCATGAAGGTGGACGACCCCCGGCGGAAGCAATCGAGCTTGCCAATCAGCAGTTAAATAGAATCACGGTTCGGGTGGCCGGTCGCATTGCTTCGCCCCCACGCGTGATGGGCAAAGCTGCGTTCGTTCATTTGTCAGACGGCGTTACGCGTTTACAGATTTATGTGAAGCGGGCTGATGTGAACGGAGTAACCAATGATGCCGCTGGTGGCGAAGTCGATGGCTGGGAATTGTTCAACCTGCTGGACCACGGCGACTTCATCGGCGTCGAAGGCTATCTGTTCATTACCAAAACCGGCGAGCTTTCGATCCATGTGCAGAAACTACAGTTTCTCGCGAAGGCCCTGTTGCCGCTTCCCGACAAGATGCACGGCATCAACGATCCTGAGATTCGCCAGCGCCAGCGTTATGCGGATTTGATTGCCGGGAGCCTGAAACTCGAGCACGAAGAAGATCAGCTGACATCTCGCCAGGTTTTTGAGCGTCGCTCTGCGGTGATTCGCGAGCTGCGTCGCATACTCGACGAGCACGGCTACATTGAGGTTGAGACGCCAATGCTAACGCCGCTGGCAACCGGCGCCGCCGCCAAACCGTTTGAGACTTATCACAACGCGCTCGGAATTCCGCTCTATGCGCGCATCGCCCCCGAGCTCTACTTGAAGCGACTGCTGGTCGGTGGCTTTGAGAAGGTTTACGAGTTAAACCGCAACTTCCGCAACGAAGGCATCGACCGGAGTCATAATCCTGAATTCACGATGCTGGAGTTTTACTGGGCCTACGCTGACGTGAACCAGATGATGGATTTTTGCGAGGAGATGATTCGGGCGACGGTCTTTACCGTACTGGGCCACACGCATGTTCGTTACGGTGAACAAGACATTGACTTCTCGCAGCCGTTTGAGCGTCTGACGATGAAAGAAAGTGTGGCGCGTTTTGTCGCCGAAGAGGCGATTACTGACGAGAACTTGTTGGAATTGTTCGAAGAGCATGTAGAGTCGAGACTCATACAGCCAACTCTCATTTACGATTTTCCCAAGGCGGTTTCTCCACTCTCCAAAGCCTCGCCGGCCAATCCAGCAATCGCGGAACGCTTCGAGCTCTTTATCGACGGCATGGAATGCGCAAACGGTTTTTCTGAATTGAACGACCCAGCCGAACAGTATCAGCGTTTTCAGGATCAGGTGAAACAGCGTGACCGCGGTGATGAGGAAGCTATGGTGATGGACGAAGACTACATTCGCGCGCTTTCGTATGGTATGCCGCCGGCAGCGGGAATCGGCATCGGCATCGATCGCTTCGTGATGCTACTCACAAACCGCCAATCAATCCGTGACGTGATCTTGTTCCCACATATGCGACCGGAACGGAAGGCTGGGGAGGACAACTCCGCCAACTCTGATTCCGCTGAGACTAGTCCACCGAAGAATCACATGCCGCCTTCAGGCGGCTAGCCCACATGGCACTTAGGCCAGCCGTTTTACGGCTGGTTCAGCGCGCCCTCCCGATCTGAAGGCCGCTTCAGCGGCCTTCTTGACTGCATGTACACGCACGGGCCGGCCTTATGAAAGGTTCGCCGATAACGACGATTCGAAAGGCCGTTGAAACGGCCTAAATAGACTTTTTGGGGGGACCTAAGCAGCCGGCCTAATTGCCCTGTCGGGCTAGCCGCCTGAAGGCGGCAGTTTTGAAGGCCTGCTTATCGTCGCAGTTTCGGCGCTTCCGCACGACCATTAGAGGTGTCGTAGGAAATGATTGTCCCGCCAAAACCCACTGCCCAACCGTGCGACCGATCGGCAAAGAAGATGCGCTCAAGCGCATGAGGTGTGCCGCTGCGCTCCGTGGTCCAACGCCGTCCACCATCATTGGTGTGTAAGACCGTGCCTTCGTCACCGACAGCCCAACCTTCAAACGCATCAAGGAATTTCACGTCAAGTAAATCTGCCACGACATTTGAGTTTTGCAATTGCCAATTGCGTCCGCCATTAGCAGTGTGATAAATCGCTCCACCACTGCCAACAGCCCAACCCAGCCGAGCATCAACGAACGAGGTAGAATTGAATCGCACGTTCGTCGCGGCCGGCAAGCTGGCATGTTGCCATGTGTCGCCGCCATCTGACGTTCGCAAAATAGTTGCGCCCGCACCAACCAGCCACCCGCTGTTTTCGTCGACAAAAATTCCGCCAAGAAGCAAGTATCGGGTAGGCGCTTGCAACCTGGTCCAGTTCAGTCCGGAATCGTGCGTTGTGTATATAGAGCCGCCTTCACCGAAAGCCCAGCCGCGTCCGCTGGGACTAAAGATTGCTCGCATTAGGCGAGCATCGACATCGGCGCCGCGCATATTTACTCGCTTCCAATGGTCGCCGCCATCACTCGTGTTCATCAGGTAGGCACGCGGCGTATCCTTCGACTGAAGCTCGTAAATGTTTCCTTCACAGACCAGCCATCCGTTTTGTTCGTCGGCGAAATAGATATCGCGGATGGCGTCTTCCGTGGGACGTGATTCTGTCTCCCAACTCCTGCCGCCGCTCGTAGTGGAGAGTAGAGTGCCGCGGCTTCCCACAGCCCAGCCCCGATTCTGATTCAAAAAGAACACTGCATGCAGCCAGGCGAGGGAGGGAGATCGTTGGCGCTGCCAGGCGCCGGAGGAGGCGAATGTAGTCGCTACAATTGCGAGAAGGCAGAAGGCAGTAGGCAGTAGGCAGAAAGCAGACTGTATGTAACCCCAGCGGTTACTCCTTGATTTTGAGGGCGACGTCATTTGTTTTGCGACCTACCTGACGGTCGGGCTACTGCCCCGCTGCTGCACAATCTCCTGCTCCTGCTCCTGCTCCTGCCGCTTACGGAAACACCCCGCCGGTAAAGATGCGAGCGAAGCTAAGAATCGGGAAGAAGGTCATGATCTTCTGGAGACTCTTGAACTTGTTGCCGGGAACAATTATCTGATCCCCCGGAACAAGATAGGTAACGTCGGGCGCTTTGCCTTTGTAGATCGCGGAGACGTTCACAGGAATCGGCGTTAGATTGCCGTCGGCCTTCCTTCGCAGCACAACGACCTTGGTGCGGTCACCGGTTGGCAGCACACCGCCTGCCTCTCCCAGTGCTTCGGTAACCGTCAAGCGACGATTCATTAAACGAATGCCGGGTTGCGTCACATCACCAATCACGCTGTAGCGATAAGAAGATGCTTTATCGAGCGAGACTGAAACCTGCGGGTCGATAATGTATTCGTCGTAACGCTTCTTGATGGCATCGGAAACTTCGTCCACTGTCTTGCCATTAACAAAGATTCCACCAGGAATGAGGGCCAGGGAGATGCGGCCGCTGGGCGGAACGATAATGCCCGATCTCGAATAGCGATCCTGGCCAAACACACTAACCGAAATAATATCTTCGGGTCCGAGGCGGTAGGTGTTGAAAAAGTTGTTGTAGTACGGAATGACTGCTGCTTCTTCCGAAGCCAGCTCGTGACGGTTTGCCTGCGTGTCTGAGGGAATGTCCGAGGGCGTTACTGAAGATGTCGCAACTGATGCAGACTTATCAACATTGGCGCCACCCGTTGGTTCGATCATTGCAGCTGAGTCCGACGAACCAGAAGAGGCCGCAGCCTCACCCTTTTTAAGATTAACGCGCTTCTTAGTTGCGGCAGACTGGTCCACCTTGGTGCCGCCCGTTGGTTCGATCACTGCAGCTGAGCCCGACGAACCAGATGAGGCCACAGTCTCACCCTTTTTAAGGTTAACGCCCTGCTTAGTTGTAGCCTCAACGTTCGGCTTCGCGCTGTTATCCTGAGGGTCCTGCGAGTTGTCAGTTACATTCTTTGCAGGCTCCGGATTCCTGGTAGCGAATCTTTGGCGCGTCTTGTTGCCGGCGCTGGGAGTCTGCGCATAAACACCGGCATTTGCAGAAACGACAATTGTCACCGCAATCAGTAGAACCAGGAGTTTGTTAATTATCTTCATCGCAAGACCTCCGACTATACAACTCAACGACCGCGGCCGAAGAGAATGATCTTTATGGTTTCAAATAGAATTATCGCGTCAAGCGTCAAGCTCTGGTTTTTGATGTAATACAGATCGTACTGAAGCTTCTGCCGCGCATCTTCTATTGAAGCTCCATAGGGATACTTGATCTGCGCCCAGCCGGTCAGGCCCGGCGCGATCAGATGACGCTGGTCATAGTACGGAATCTCTTCTGCAAGCTGCGAAACAAAGTGCGGCCGCTCCGGACGTGGGCCAACGAAGTCCATCTCGCCTCGAAAGATATTCCAGAACTGGGGAATTTCGTCTATGCGAAGCTTGCGAATAATTTTGCCGATGCGCGTCGTGCGATCGTCGTCCTTGCTGGCCCACACCGGGCCCGCCTTTTCCGCGTCGGCGCGCATCGAGCGAAACTTCATCACCATAAACGTATTGCCATTCTTGCCCACTCTTTCCTGTTTATAGAAAACATCGCCAGGAGATTCGAGTTTGATCAGGATGGCAGTAACGAGGGCAATTGGCAGCGAAAGAATTCCGCCAACCAGGGCAACGATGCGGTGCACAATGTTGCGGGCTATTCCTGAAATTCGCGCTTGTCTGCCTCGACTTGAAAAGATCAACCACGAGGGGCGAATCATGCTTAGTGAGACACGTCCAGTGACCCGCTCATAAAATGATGCGCCTTCTTCAATGTTGACTGTGCCAGCCAGGCTTAGTTGCAGCAGTTCGTTTGTCGGCAACTGCCCGCGCCGTTCACCCATGGCGACGACAATCCGATCGATGTTTTCGCGCCTCACCACGGCATCCAATTCCGAAGTGAGACCAATTACGCATGGATTGATTAAACTCTTGCCGAGAAGTTCAGGATCGGTGCCCACGAATCCGGCAATGCGATAACCTGCATCGGGACGGTTGAGCATCTCGCGCGCCACTTCCACGGCCAGACTGCCCGAGCCCACAATTAATATCTTTTCACCAAAATCGGGGTGGCCCAGCAGCCAGTGAATCGAAACTCGCCAGCCGACCATGAGCGTTAATGCCAGCCCCAAAGCGATAAGCGAAATGCCCCGGCCCAGCATGAGTTGAGGGAAGGCATAGAACGCAAACGCCAATGCAATCCAGGCCAGACCAAGCGCTTGCACAAGTCGCAACACCAACTCGCGCCGATCGTGCATCACGACAAAGTCATAAAGATCGAAAAGGTAAAACGCCGCCAGGCAGAAGATTGTTGCCAGCCCGGCCTTCAGGAATCCCTGCCGCAGCATTAATTCATCGTGAGCATCCGCAGCACCAAGTCGCAAATACACAGCTCCAACTATCGCGCCGAAAACGACTGCGGCTTCGGCGAGAAGCAGTAAGCTGGTACGAGTATTTGCACGCGAGCGTCTCAACTTGCGATGGCCACCTGTTCTTCATCAACAGTTACGAGTTCATCAATTTCAGTTACGAGCCGCAAGTTCTCTTCCGGTAGGTCTTTCTGTGGCCGGTAATAGCGTTGCTGGTAGTAGTAGGAATTGGATTCGAGTTCTTCGTCAGCGCGATTCAGAACAACTCCTAACATCCGTTCGCGAGGTAGCTCTTCCAACAACTTATCGACCATCGCGTATCGCGTTTTACCGGCATGGACCACCATTAATGCTCCGTCGGCGCGATTAATGAGAACGTTGGCGTCGGTAAAGATTCCCAGCGGCGGCGCATCAATGATTATGAAATCAAACATGCGGCGCGCTTCCGCAATTACACCCGCGTAAGTAGGGCCGGAAAGCAACTCCGCCACGTCGTCACGCGCCTGGCCGCCGGGCAAAAGATAAAGTCCCGCCGGATCCAAACGGACGATGGCATCCTGCAAACCTAGCTCGCCTCCCAGCACCTCGGAAAGTCCAACCGGCGCGTCAATGGCCAGGTACTCGGTCGCGCAAGGCTGGCGCAAGTCGCTGTCAATCACGAGCGCCCGAACTCCTTCAGTTTGCGCGAGCAGCCACGCCAGATTGAGCGCCGTGATTGTCTTGCCTTCGCCCATTCCCGCGCTGGTGACAACAAAAGTGCGCATCTGTTCCCGCTCGCACGCTTGTAAGATTCGAGTGCGAAGGGAACGAAACTGTTCGCAATAGGCCGAGCGCGGTTGTGTAATAGCCACAAGATGAGGCTCGACGCGCGCTGCGGAAACGTCGTAAGAGACGAGACCCCTGGCACGCGCCGGCCTGGCAGCGTCCAAAGTTGCCCCAGCAGCACGCGTCGCTGTTCCGTCGGGGAGTGCCGTCCCTCCGGATGCATTCGCAGTGTGCGCAGTGAACGCTGAACTTTTCACGGCCGTCTCCGCGCGGGCAGGATAGGAAGAGTCAAACAGCTGCTCTTCGATCCGTTTCGTCGGGGGGACCATGCCACCACCCCAATGGGCCTGCCCCGCTGGGGGCCCCGGGTGATGAGTGCGGGCTTCGCCGCGATTTGTTGAATCTTGCAGCCGGCGAGCTGAGACATCGTCCAACTCGGCCGTGCTGGCGCGTTTTAATGCGTCATAAACTCTGCCCATTACTTCTCCTTCGTAGGACAGGCGTTCCTGCCTGTCTCTCTTCCACTGACTAACTAGTGACAGACAAATGTCTGTCCTACTGGTTGTGCGAATCGCCCGTGCCATTTCCGGCGGCCCAGAGCTCAGCACGTCCGGTCTCAGAAAAGATCCTGGCTTGCAGTTCTTTTTCTTCGCCCACCTGCATCCGGCGCTCGAGGGGTGGCAACATATCGAAAGTTTCGGCCACTTCTTCGATGATCGATCGACCCACTGTAAGCTCGCCGGCGGCATAGCCGGCCAGTAGAGCGTTGTCGCAGAGATTGTTTATGTTGCGAGGAATACCTTCAGTACACCGATAGATGTAGTCGATCGCTTCCGCTGAAAAGATATCGGTGCGCTCGGCACCGCTGACGAGCAGTCGAGACGTTATGTAGCGATCGGTCTCCTCGACATTGGGCAGCGGTTTAATCACGCAACGTAAAGCGACTCGCTGCTTGAGCTGGCGAAGATCAGGATTGTTCAAGACGTCACGCAGTTCCGGTTGGCCAGTGAGAACAATCTGAAGTTGTTTCGCAGTGTCC
Organism: Acidobacteriota bacterium; assembly: GCA_030854715.1. Classification (GTDB taxonomy): domain Bacteria; phylum Acidobacteriota; class Blastocatellia; order Pyrinomonadales; family Pyrinomonadaceae; genus PSRF01. The sequence goes on along the minus strand of JALYSR010000171.1, from coordinate 3,568 downwards.
GACTCGAAGTTTGAAAGCAGGCGAATCTCTTCGAGGACACTGGACGAAAGGCCCTGCGCTTCGTCGATGATTAGCACCGTGCGCAGCCCGTGCGAGTGGCGCGACTCCAGCGCCTGGCCCAGGGCTGACAGCAACTCCGGCTTCGTTTCCCACTTTTGCACGTCGAGCAGGCTCGCCACATGCTGGTAAAACTCGGTGACCGATAAGCGTGGATTGAAGATGTAGGCAACCAGGACTGTGCGGTCCAGCCGCTGCATCATCCAGCGCAGCACCGTGGTTTTTCCAGTTCCGACTTCACCCGTCACTACTACCAAACCCTTGCCACTCTCAATTCCATAGTGGAGGTTGGCCATCACTTCGGTGTGCGAAGGTGTGAAGTAGATAAAGCGCGGATCGGGAGTCAGCGCGAATGGCAATTCTTTTAGCCCGTAAAATTCTGCGTACACTTGGTAACCTCCAAACGTGGTCTTGAGCTTTTTGAAACCGGCGCCAGCAGACAAGGCCCGCCTCGTAAACGACGATTTCCTGTTTCTAGACTGCAAAGCGTTCAAACACCTGGGTCAGTTTCAAAATAAGTGCCAATGCCGGAATAGCGAGAATCATCGCTGCCACCGCTGTCGCCAGCAGCAGCTTGCGACGTCGCGGACGGCTGCGAGCCTCCTGCGGAGTCAATAACTCCGGTACAGTCATAAGCACTGGCAGAGAGGTATAGTGGGAGGCGTCTTCGCTGGTTTGAATAGTGAGCAGCCGCGGAACCTCAAACATGCCCGCTAAAAGAAACCCAAACGCCAGCCCGACTGCGAGGCCCGCGCCCATAAGCACCGCGCGCTTGGGAGCAACCGGGCGTGCCGGCAAATTAGCTGGATCCACCACCTGGATGCCCTCGCCTTGCTGTTGGCTGGCGGCGTCGGCACCCAAAGTAATCTTCTGCTGCTGAAAGAGCAGCTGATCGTAAGCGGCTTTTTTAGTTTGATACTCGCGATCCAACGCGCCCAGAGTCACTTCGGCTCCGGGAACGTGATTGATTCGGTCCATCACCTGGCTAACTTGTTTGTCGATGTCGGCGAGCAGGCTCTGGCCGCGTTTTATCTCGCCATCCGCGAGGGAAAGCTCTGCCTCGAGATTGCCGACTGTAAGGTCAGGACGATCGCGAAGCTTGTCTTGTTTCTCCTTGATACGCTGCTTCCACTCCGCAATCATCTGGTCCATTGCTTCTTTAACGGAGTCGACCTCAGCTTGCTTGGCAAGCACATCTGGATGCTTCGGCCGCAGCTCGGTCAACATGCGCGTCAACTGTGACTCCAGGTCAGCTCTTCGTGACACGAGTTGGGCCCATGCGAGTGTAGTTTTAGGGTCAGTGGTATTTTCGGCGACGTCTTCCTTGGCGTTTTCCGAGGTCTTCTTCACCAGGGCAAGCTGGCTGCTAAGTGCTGAGCGACGATCCTGAAAACGGCCAACTTCGGAAATGTAGGCTTTCTGTTGCTCGCGCAAACCTGACAATTGGCCCACCAGAGACGCAGCTTCCGACGGCAGATTGCCGACGTTTTTCTGCATGAAGTCCAGTCGCTCTTTATCGACCAGGTCAAGTTCTTCCTTCGTTTGGTTGACCTGCTGGTCGATGAACTGCTTGGCGGAGGTGGTGGAATTGATGGTGTTGGTCGTTTGCTCGTCGATGTATTTGCTGGCGAGCTCGGCAGTAACAGCCTGTGTGGTTTTTGCATTTCTACCGCGGTAGGTGATGTTGAAGCCGTTTGTAATGTCGTTGCGGCTGGTGTTTACCTCGACCTTGATACTTTTGCGCATGTAGTCGATGAGCATTTCCATCGGCTCGCCGCGCAATTTTTCCGCTTTGTAAAGGTCGTATTTTTGAATCAACGGCTCGAGCGAGCTGCGACTAGTGACAACCTGCGCGATGCTGTTTATTTCGCGAGTCAGGCTGTCTTCCGTGGCTGTTGGAACGACGGAGTTGGGTAGGGTTGAGGGCTTGACGACGATCAGCGTTGACGACTCGTACAAGTCAGGAAGTTGATAAACGACCCACCCCACTGCCGTCGCAATAGCAATCGCGGGAAGAATGATTAACCACTTGCGTTTCCAGGCGATTTTTCCGTATTCGCCCGGTCGTCGCTGCCGAAATTCGACACTCATAAGAAGTCTCCTCAGAATCCCAGGCTACTAGAGCGTGGCCAAAACGTTACGAGCTTCACCGGCTTCTGCAAACGGTGCTTTGTCGTTGAGCCGCACGGCTTGTTCCAGTTCGCGTCGCGCTGCCTCTTTATCGCCTCGAGCCTTCAGGGCCATACCGAGGTGATAGTGATAATTTGCGGCGGGAATGGATGAAGTGGTTTTGGCAGCGCGTTCGTCAAGAGCGACTGCCTTCTGCAGTTGTTCCACAGCGGCGCCATAAAGTCCTTTTTTGTAGTAGACCCACCCAAGCGTATCGACAAAGCCGGGGACGTTTGGATTCTTTTGCACGACGCCCTGGGCCAGCCGCACAGCTTCGTCGAGGTTGCCCTTGCCATTGACCGCGTAAAGCCAGGCAAGGTTGTTGGCAGCAATGACAGCGTTCTGATCTTTTCCGAGAGCTTGCCGGTAGCTTTCAGCCGCGGCATCGTAGTTCTGCCGCGAGTCGTCGAGCATGCCAATCAGCGTGTATGCAGTCGCATTGTCCGGCCGGCGCTCAAGGATTTTTTGATACTCGGCAATCGCCCGCTCTGCCTGCTTAGTGTTAATGAACAAGGCGCCCAGCGAGGAGTAGGCAGCGATGTAGTTGGGATCTAATTCAAGGGTCCGGCGCAGCTCAGCTTCAGCTTGATCTGAGTTGTGTTCAAAACCATAAATCTGCGCCTTAAGATAATGCAGCGACGCGTTGCTCGGATTGCTGGTTAGAATCTGGTCTATCCGCGCGTGGGCTTTATTCAGCTCATTCCGGCGGGCATGCAAGCGAATTATTCCACTTAACGCGTTGAAGTTTGTACCGTCGATCGACAATGCATTCTCGTAGAAAGCGGCCGCTTCATCGTCCTTGTTTTCAGCCAACGACACTGCGGCGAGACTGATGTAGGGGAACGTCTCTCTTGAGCCTGCATCGCGGGCCATGATGAAATCCTGTCGCGCGGCGACAGTATTTCCCTGATCCAGTTCCGCGGAACCGCGTGACAAATAAGCCTTGGCGCGGATTTCCGCGAGCATCTGAGGCGAACTTTGCCGATCCGGCGCAGTCTGGTTGATTCGATCGATTAACTCAGAAGAGAGTCGCAGCGCAGCCTTCGTATCTCCCGAAGCCAAACTAATCTGGACCTGCATCAACTTGGCTGGCAGATAATCGGGGTAGTTTCTTTCCAGGTCGCCTGCGAAGGCCCGGGCCTGGTCCATGTTTCCCAAATTGAAGTTTACCTGGGACATGAAATAAAGCCCGGCGCGTGAATTAGGCTCCTGTACCAGGACTTCTTTTAAATCTGCAACCGCAGCTTGTAAGTCATTGGCTTGGCCCGTCTGCGCGCGAACTCTCGCCCGCAAGAGCAGCGCCTGCCTGTCGTGTGAATCTTTTTTAAGAACTTCGTCTATC
>JALYSR010000169.1 GCA_030854715.1 Acidobacteriota bacterium | reverse complement strand
CCCAAGGAGGCTGGCTACTGCAGCGATTATGGCGACAAGAATAGTTGTGTCCATGAGTGTTTCTCCCCGAGGAGGCCAACGCTGGCCTTCAGCTGCGGCGCGCGATCAGCATCCACGCTGGAGGAATAAGATTACTTGAGAAGCACGCTATCGCGCCGGCAGCTGCAAGGCTTTGTTGGATGCGGTGCAATCAGAGAAGCTTCTTGAACTCCTCGACCGACAGACCAGCATCACGCGCGATACCACCCATCGTAAATGCATTTACCGGATTGTGCCGAGGGATTGTGAGGATGCGAATTCCATCTGACATGACGATATGTTTTCCTTGCCTGACGATGCGAAAGCCCGCTTTCTCCAATGCTCTTACCGCAGCGAGGTGATTAACTCCAGGAATCTTCGGCACGATTTACACCGCGACCCTTACCTCTCGGACATCCTGCCCTTTCACTAACTCATCTATCGCGCTCAGATACTCAGCAATAGCATCCTGAATGTTCTCAAGGGCTTCTTCTTCAGTAGCGCCTTGGGACCAACAACCCGGCAAGCCTGGGCAGGAAACGCTAAACCCTTCCTCTGACTCATTTAATACAACTTTATAGTTCAATTCACACCTCCAGGATGATTATACCGATGAAGGAATTCAACAGCTATCCAATGTCTGAGTTGACCGGGCGCGGCGATTAGCAACACTCTTCAACGCACCGTACAAGCTAAAGAACACGCGACCCGCGCTCCGGTCCAACGAATTGTTAGATGGCGCCTTGACAGTGAATTAGTTAGAACATTTAGGTAGACGTTCCGGATACTTGCAACAGCGCTACCGGCATACAGGATCTTGTCCTGACAATGCCTTCCGATTCAGCCCGCCGGCTCCTGTCAAGAGACGAGACGCCCTGACCTTCAGCCGACTTAACGCCCAAGATGGGTTCAACAGGACTTTAACCTGAAGTGGATTTAAGAGAGCGGGGTAACGGCGGAAGATACCAATCGGATGGACCAGCCGGATGAAACGCGGCGAGTATTTAGAAAAAGAGGCGATCCAGAATAGCCGGCAATAGTAATTAAACATCGAATCTCTGCTCGCGTCTCCTACAGTTATGCCATCCTTCTCCATCTGCTCAGCAAGCTTGGTTCCGGGCAGTACAAACAGCTTGTTGATGCACATGGAGAAGCCGCCCTTCATCTCCATGAGAACGTCCAGCGTCTTCTTCAGGTCTTCTTCTTTCTCATATGGGTTGTAGGTGATGATGTCGCTATAGAAGGGGATATCCAACTCCTGGCACACACGCGCGGTCTTGAGGAAAAGTTCGCGGTCATAAACCCGATCAAAGACCTTCTCGTTGATATGCTCGCTGCCCGACTCCAACGCCAGACAGCAGAACGTCAGGCCCGCATATTTGAGAGTCTTCAGAATATTCTCTATGTTCCGGCTCGGGTAGATATATGCGTCGAAGGGCAGACCGACCTGCTCTTTGTAGAGTGGCGCGAATTCATCCAACCACTTGAGATTCATGCCGAAGATCTCGTCCTCAAACCGGATATGGGTAAGGTTAAACTGGCGTTTGGCTTCAACAAGCTCTGCCACGATATCTTGTGGAGACCTACGACGAAGGAATTTTTCTCCGCTGTAAATGTCTTTAAGCAACGCCTCACAACAGTAGGTGCACTTGTACGGACAGCCGCGCGCGCTCATCGTCTGGTACGAGCCCGGCTCCCGGTCATTGATGACCGGATAGTTTCCGATAACCTGATCGTGCTCGATCAAATATTTATTCTCCGGGGAGTTATCCCGCCATGGGTAATTGTCTATGTTCTGTTCAGCAGGAGCTTTGGGGTTAAAGAATGTGCCGCCATCGCGGAGATAAGCGAGGTTACAGACATCGTCAAGACTCCGCGCCTCGTCTATCCTGTCTGCGATCTCGATGATGGTCTGGTCGCCTTCGCCAACGCAGGCATAGTCGCACAATTCCAAACACTGCGAAGCGTTGACTGTCGGATCGTACCCGCCCCAGACGACGGGCACATTGAAATGTTTTTTGATGAAGCGCGTGACCTTTATGTTCTGCACGCGCAGGGGCGTGTTCACGGTCATACCAATCACGTCAGGATTAATCTTCTCCAGGAGTCCACGCAATAGTTCTAGTTCTCGCTCGGTGATGTGTGAGTTTGAAGCATATTTGAAAACCTTCCCGCGCTCGTTAATGCCCATCCAAGGGTACTCGCCCACCTCAAGCTCCAACTGATAGCTCCAATCAGTGTTGTAACGCTTCAGGAAAATCATGTGGCATTGATGCCCGTGCTTTTTTAAGCTCGCAGACATCAATCGCTGTCCGTATGCGTTGCGATCATAAAGGGAGATTAGAACGATTGTGGCCATGGTGAAACTCCTCTTAATCGTGCCGGTTTATCGAGCCAGACTCCGTGAAACTTCGGATTGTTGTGTTACGGGTCACTAGTGTCAAGGAAAGCGATTCGCCTCGGCGAATTCCGCCCTCAGTTTTCCGTGAAATGAAAGCCATCTAACGCTGGCCTTCAGCTGCGGCGCGCGATCAGCATCCAAGCTGAAGGAACAAGGTTACTTGAGAGGCACGCTGTCGCGCCGTCCGCTCAGTCGGGGTAAATACGATTTCAATCTTTGTCGGGTTCATACTCGACAATATAGCCTCTTCCGGCCGGTGACATAATAAAGTGCTCGTCCGTTTCATAAACGGCAAAGTAGAGCCGCTTTTTCTTTTCGTAGGTTGAATATAAGAAACAAACAAGAGGACCCGTAGTGTTTTTCTCGAAGGAAGCTTTAAACCCGCCTTTCTTTTGACCATTAAAAATTACAACCGTGATGTCATGCGCGTATCGGTGGGTTTCGGCAATGTCTGGACCTAAATCCTCCGACGGCGGACCTTCTTTCGCCAAGATCATGGCAAAATCTTGAATGCCATCACGATTGAAATCGCCTGTTCTGTAATACGGAGTTAAGCGTGCCCCGAAGTTTTTACGCATATCCTTCAAAGTTTCCTTGTCCATTTCGCGCTCAGACAAGAACTGTAACTCCGAGTGCTTGCTTAGGAATTCTTGTAAGGCAGATGCGTGCGCGGGAGGTAATTCAGAGACGGACTTTTGGGCCGCGATACTAAGCGGCAGCAAAAGCAGACAAAGGAGGGTAAGAGTAAGCTTAACCATCACGTTCTTCTTCCACATCGGACTAGCACCTAACGCTGGCCTTCAGTTGCGGCGCGCGATCAGCACGCAAGCTGAAGTAAAAAGATTACTTAAGAAGCACGCTGTCGCGCCGTCAGCTGCAAGGCTTTGTTGGATGGCATCTTGGTATAGCCAGTTGTTTACTCCCAATCCTTTTTCAGCATCAGTTCATCTATCCTGTATGCGTGAAGCATCTCATGCATCAGCAGGTGCCTGAACATTATATACACCGAGTAGTGGCTGAACGCCTCATGCT
>JALYSR010000122.1 GCA_030854715.1 Acidobacteriota bacterium | reverse complement strand
AAGAAGCTGACGTCTTCAATTCGACTCTCGGCCGGCGGTAGGTTCATTTTCAATAATTCTCGAGATGAATCACTCCCGCTAAGCAAAGAATCTACGTCAGCCTTGATTTGCTGCCGCGCGGGCTCGTCAATCTCCAACTCAGTTATAGCCACCGGATGCGGCAACAAACCCATCTCGCCACCCAAAAAGATTGTCCACATGAACCCGATATCCAACAGAATATACAGCGCTTCGTCGAAAATAAAATAGCCTAAAACACTCGCGCCAATAACGTGAGCGATTACGTGGTCCTGATGTGTACTCGTATTTTCCGACGTCCAGTCACTTGTCACGCTCATGCTCGCTTTCATAGTCGCGCAGGGCCTTAGCTTTCACCGCGGCAAGAAGGGCTGCCAGAAGCGAGCCAAGTCCGCCGGTTATTACTGAGAGCGGAGCTCCGATAAGGGCCGCGACAAAGCCTGCCTCCACCTCGCCCAGTTGCGGACCGCCCATGAAGAAGACCATGTTGATAGACGTCATGCGACCGCGTAAGTAATTTGGCGTGGCGAGCTGTCGAATCGTTTGTCTCAGAACCGTGCTCACCGTGTCCGCAGCGCCGGTAATGGCCAGCATCACAAGCGAAAACCAGAAGGCGCGAGATAAGCCAAAGGCGACCGTGGCAAGGCCAAACACGGCGATGGACCATATGACAACCCGGCCCTGTTTTCTAAAGCTGCCCGTGCGCGCGATTAGTAGAGCCGTTATCACGGAGCCGACCGCCGGAGCCGCTGCCATTAGACCAAGACCTCGGGCGCCAACGTGCAAAATCTCTTCCGCGAAGATTGGCAACAACGCAGTCGCCGACGCGAAAAATGTGGCCGCAAAATCAAGAGTCATTGTCTGCACAATTACGGGCGTGCGCCAGACGAAGGCCAATCCCTCTTTCAATGCTGCGTAGCTCACGCGATTGACCTGGTCGGCCTGCCCACTTTCCGTATCTAGACGGCCGCTCGTCTTCATTGCCAGCAGCGCCGCGATAACGGCCACAAACGAGACGGCGTTTATGCCATAAACAACGGCCGGCCCATGGCTCGCGAGGATAAAACCCGCTGCCGCAGGCCCGGCAATCATTGCAACGTTGAAAACGACAAGACTCACACTGACCGCGTTCGGAAAATCCCTGGCTGGAACTAACATGGGCATTAGTGCCTGTCTCGCCGGAATGTCGAAAGCCGTGGCTCCCGAGGCAATCCCCGTCAATATATAAATGGGCCAAACAGTTTTAGAACCCGCTAGGGTAAAAAACGTAAGTGCTGTTGCGCTGGCAATCATCACCGACTGCGTGCCGATCATGAGCCGTCTTCTGTCCATGGCATCCGCGACCACGCCACCGACTAGCGAGCAAAGAATTATGGGGACGCCACGAAAAAGTCCGACCATTCCCAGCGCAAAAGGAGATCTGGTTAACTGGTAAACGTGCCAGTTGATCGCCACCAACTGCATCCACGATCCTGTGACGGAGACGATCTGTCCCATCCATAGCAGACGAAAATCGCGGTGACGCAGCGCGGAGAAAGCTGGATTGCGGTTATTGATTTTGGATGGAGTTTGAGAAGTTTCCGTAGGCTCAGGCATTTCCTGCTTGCTAGTTATAACCGCAATCGAAACAGTTTCCAACTCTGCGGTTCTTGCCTACGGACGCGCATTTTAGCGATTAGCTGATCTCGTAAAGCAAACTGTTAGTTTGCGATGATTCGTCGCCATTCAGCTCGAAATCTATATCACCAACGCAAACCCACCCTTTGCTCTACTTAAGAACATGAACTAATGCCTTATCACGGAGCTGTTTTCAGCCATTGTGCCCGTGACTGATGGCATAGAAGTCCTTTTGAAAAGTTGGCGAATATTTTGTGGGTGCATCATGACCCCTACGCGCTCCGTTCAACGGTCGCGATGATCGTTGCAGTCCCGTCCGGTGATATCCTCCTGACGCGAGGCACCCATTCGCGCCGGGATTCCACCGCCGTATGCAGATACTCGAGCACATACAAATCACTCCCCGATAGAGCGACCGCCGTAGGTGACCACGGACTGAGGATTTGGATCACGGTGGTGACCTTTCCGTCGGGTGTGATCTTCAGCACGCGCCCACACCCGCTGGCCGCCACATAGATAACACCACGCGCGTCGACTGCGAGCCCTCGCAGATAAGGGCGGGCATCCGCTTCTATCCCTGGAATTGACGAGCACCCGGCGGGAGCGGGGATTGTCGCAACGGTCGAGACTCGACCCAGCGCGGTGATTCGCCGGATCGCGCTGTTTTCAGTGTAGTACAAGGAATTGTCGGGACCGGCGGTGATGCCGTTTACGTGGGGCAGCCCTCTTGCCGTCGCAGACAGATTTGCCAGTATCGATGACTTTCCGGAAGGCATCATCCGGATCATCCGCAAACCACCTGCGGAACCAGATGGGTAATACAGATTTCCGTCCTGACCTATCGCGATGGGAAAGTCGCTGGAGAGGAGCAGCGTGGGGTTGGCGCCCACCTTCAAAATCTCCCAGTCGGAGCCTGAGGGCAGCTGAGCCCTGGCGAACCGGTCGTTAGCGTCGAGAGCCAGCCAATGAAACCTCGTTCCAGAAATTAGAGCCAGTTTGCCGTTCGCGTCGATCTTCCACAGGCCCGCGCCCGTATCAAGAAAATAGACCTGGCCGACACGGTCGACGGCGATGCCAGACCCGGGGTGCGCCAGGGCTGGGGTTGACAGAACACACGCCGCGGCAAGGATCATCACTATTCGGCGGCAATTTGAGCGCAGGCTTTGCATTGTCTTTAGTGTTTTAGTCATTAGTTTGATCTGTCAAAACCGAAAAGGTTGTTGTCCTTCACTAGTTAGACGGAAGATCGGGAAGTTCTCTTCATTTATCTTTGCGATAGCTCGAAAAGGCGAAATGAAGTGGGGTTCGCAGAGAACTCGCGGTCAATTGCACAACGTCTCCCGCCGGTTTATCGTTTGGGAACAAATGGATCAGGATTTTCTCAAGTTTGGCGTGGCAGCGTTTGTGACGTTGCTGGTCGTTGTGGATCCACCGGGCGTGGTGCCAATCTTCGTTGCGCTTACCAAAGACGATCAGCCAAAGCGGCGAAGGGCGATTCTTACGCGTGCGGTCGTTATTGCATTTGGCGTTGCTATATTTTTCCTGGTCGCTGGTCGCGCCGTGCTCTCTTACCTTGGAGTCACCGTGCACGCCTTTGCAATTAGTGGCGGCATTCTTTTGTTTGCGGCCGCGATGCCGATGTTGTTTGGTCAGCGAGCCGGGCTGCAAGCGGCCGAACCCATAGAACAACGCGCGATGGGTGAGGACATTTCTGTCTTTCCGCTCGCCATTCCAATGCTGTCGGGGCCCGGTGTAATCGCTACGATTTTACTGCTCACCTCCCAGGCCGGAGGTGATTTGCGAAAGCTGACCGCGGTTGCTGTTGCAATCGCGTTGGTATTTCTTGTCTCCTATGTGGCTTTGTACCTGGGCGGGCGATTGATCGCACTACTGGGTGAAGGCGGAGTACACATAGCCACTCGCGTTATGGGGATAGTGTTGGCCGCACTCGCCGTCCAATACGTGCTCAATGGAGTTACTGGATACTACAAATTGCTGGTATCAGGTTGAAGTTTCTCGATACGACCGGATTAAGCCGTCCCGATAAGATTCAGACCGCTCGAGGTGGCGCGGGCAGTAAGTAGTCAAGCAGATGTTCCAATTGCTGGTAATTGGAAAGTCTGGTTACGTACTCATTGCGACGTACTCCCACTTCCATCATCGCGGCCGCATCTAAGGTGTCCTCACGAGTGACGATCACAACCGGCAGAATACCCAGTTGTGCGTTCTTGATAATTTGACGCGCCGCCACCAACGCATACAGCAAAGGCACATTCAGATCAACCAGGACTAGATCGGGAGGGATAAATCGGGCGCGTTTGGCTGCGTCCTGCCCGTTGTCGGTATCAATCACGCGATAACCATTTAGTTCAAGAACTTCCTTCATGTCAGCGCGCGCGTCTTCCTGATCTTCCACCATCAGTACAAGGGGATTGTTAGATTGCGATGTCCAGAAATATCGATGCCCAAAATCGTAGCTGGGTGCCTTGGCCTTTTGCAGGTTATGAAGCATAACAGAACCTCCGATCACTAGCTTGGGGCTGTTGATGGACCTGGAAAACGCGCTGAAAGCCTATTCCCTTGCTCGAGATTCTCTTCCGGGACGAATTCGTTACTGTTCTTGTGTAACTTTGATTTCTCTGTTCAGAAGGGGCCAGGGCTAGAAATATGGGAAGCACGGGCCCAAAACCCAGCGCTTCTCACTTCCTCACCCCGTGTTCTGATGCAGATCCGTTACCTTGTCGATTGAATGCGAATTTAAGGCAGCCGTTATTTCCCGTCTGTGCGCTAACGCACATATCGGCTATAGCTTTGTTAACCCTGGGGAAAATCCTGATGCAGTCCTACGGGCTCCCATATCGATCACGGGGATTGATCGAGTGAAGGTTCAATGACTAGTTGAATTGAGCGAAGTATGAAGTAGTTAGCAGGAGGGTGGTTGCTTGCAAACCTGCCGGAGAAAGAAAGGATCTACGTTTAATCCACGTAGTGTTCGGAAAGTTGGGATTGCAGTTTTTCAGGCACTGACTTCCAACTGGCGTTGCAAAGATCACGCGAGTTTAGTTGGGAGGTGTTCATGCGCAGGCTACGCCAATGGCCAAGTCTTTCTTCGTATAGCCAGCGGTAAATCGGCCCCTTGCCACGTTTGCTGTAGAAGGTGCTAGCGTCTGTGTAAATGCCCGCGCTCGCGGGGTGAATGTAGACGCGCAGTCCATCCATTGAAGCCATATCGGTCACCAAGGCCTATCAAATCCGCCAGCAGTACTGTTGCCGAAAACTAGCCCGCCTTCTTTCTGCCGGAACCCTAAATATTCAATTCAGTTTATCTGGAGCGCGTCGGTATCAGGGATCGGCATTCCCTTTTTATCAACCTTGATGAAAGGAACCAGCCCTCGCTTCACTTCTTCGAGCGCGATGCTCGTGTTCCTGCGCCTTTTTTGGTTAACCTCGATACGCGGCTTGGATCCGTGCAGCAGTTGTTTAGTTCTTAAGCCGGCTATGATGATCAAACGAAACCGGGAATCTATCCCCGGCCAGGTTCCCTCATTCGCCACTCCCGTTAGACTGTTACCATTTGATTTATCGCCAGTAATCATATAGTTATTCTTCCCAAGACTTTTTTTGAACTTTTTGCTGAACTCGAATCCTTCGGTCCGCACTTTCTAATCCAACTAAAGAAATTTCACGAGCAACAAGAGCGCGGGCAATGCTACAACTGCGATGGCCAGAATTTGCAGCCAATTCATCGCCGACTTTTTGCAGTTTGGGCAGCGGATCCTCCATAGTGGCAATATCCTGCCACAGTGATCGCACGAGGAAATCATTGGCTTGCCCCCCTTTTTCCTGGTTTTCCTCCGCCGTTGCTCATAAATTGCTCAAGCTGCTTGCGGTCGAGCGGAAGACCGCGACTCAACTTCATTAGTGGATCTGACACTAGCCAGAAGCAGGCGCCGCCTTCATCCGTGGTTGTAAGATTCTTAAACGCCGCAGGGTCAAGCGCGACGGGCCTGAAGCATTCCATTCCTGTTTCACGCGAACGGGCCAGCATCGCCTCACCGCTACTGTGAAATACCGGAACGCGGAAACTGCCGTGATCATCGAGGGCAAACCAATCGCCGTTGGCGCGTCGCATGGCAAACAAAGTCTTCATCGACATGGCCTCATCAATCTAACAAGCGTTCACGCGCGGCGGGTTGAAGTGATGTGCAGATCGTCGTCAGTGTCGTGGCGCACGAAAACTGAAAGCACCAGGAACGCCGCGCTACACGCCAGGACGGCCATGACAATGGCCCACCACAAATGGCTTGTACCGCCTTCCACACTCTTAAAGGTAACGAAAAGGTAAAACTGCCAGACGGCGATCGCGGCAACTGCAATCACGCTAACGATCGATCCCATCACGTTCTTTAGGTTCTTTCTCGCATAGCTCATTATTGATTCCTCAATTCTAGAGTAGTTTTCCGTTTCAAAAACCAGTGTCTTGTGTTTGGGCTCAATGGAGTTGCGCCCAGACCACTACACAGACATCGCCGTCACATGGTGTGCAGGCGCAGGTCTAACCTTTTTTCTGTTGGATTCAGTCGTGGAGCAGACATCAGAATTTCCTGGTACTGGTCGAGTTTGAAAAACAAACAGACGGCACTAGGAGAAGGAAGCGAAACGCAAATCCTGATGTCGAGAGTAGATTTTCGAAGAACAACTACACATTCAATATAACATACATGACTACGAATCAGGGGCTGCCGAGTTGCAGTTAAAGCTGACCGCCAATCAGTTCTCACTAGTCATGTCGCTCTTGTGACCATTCTTTAAACATCGCCTGGTGTTTCCGGCGAGCGTTTGAGCGGCGAGCGGATGGCGATCCTGTAACGGGAGCGACCGCGCCAATCACAGGAGCTCGGTCGTCAGACTGTGGCTCAACTCTCCAACCGTTGATGAAAGCCCAACGCGACGCAGAGTCGGGTAAAAAAGGCGTGGCTTCATTCGCTTTCACCGATGGTTTAAGAGTCTCCGTCACGTTCAACCTTCCTGCAAAGATGCCGGCATCGAATACGCACTTGCCGCCACGGGTTACGACTGCGATTGATGTTGCCTCACTGAACGAAGGCCAGCTGAGGTTTCTCGATCTTTGAGACATTGTCGGCAAAGTTTTGAATTGCATCTGCTTCGTTCTCGTAAGCATCGAAGACCGTCAGAAGCCTGGTCACCGTCAGTAATTCACGAAGCGTCTCTGTGAGACCGATCAGCTTGATCTCCCCACCTTTGTTCTCTACCGAAACTTGACTCGCCACCAGCTCGCCCAGGCCACAAGAATCAATAAATGTAACACCTGCCAAATTCAAAAGAATCTGAATTTTCTTTTCGACAACCAGGCAACGTATTGACTTGTGCAGCGCTACCGCGTTCCCGCCAACTCTCAACCTGCCTTTCAAATCGAGAATAGTCACATCACCGACCCGGCGTTCATTGATGTAAAGGTTAATCACTGACTCAACACTACGGGAACTGACTGTGTATGTCAAATGCAGGATATATTGCAGATGGACAATATTCACCGTATGTGATAAACAGTGTAGTGCGCATGGAAACATTTATGATTAAGATTCGGGTCGATCAATTACTGGCGGAGCACGGGCGAACCTTCTACTGGTTGGCGAAAGAAACTGGTATCAGCCACACAACGCTTTGGCGTTTGAAGAAGGGCAAAGCGCTCGGAATTAACTTTGAGACGCTGGAGAAACTTTGCGCCACACTCAAGTGTAAGCCGGGCGACGTCCTCGCGCTGGGTCCCACGAAGAATGGCGCGAAAAAGGATGCGAAGAAGATGGTCCCTGGCCAACGCGCAGGAAAGAAGCAAAGATGAGTACCAATGCTGCGAAGCCTTTAACGTTTAAATTCATCGATGTCGAGTCCGATGTTCGCCTGGAGTTAAGCAATGATGCTGACCACGCTCTCAAGTGCGTCGAGATTCTGACAGTCTTTCTGAAAGACCTTGAGACTCCGGGCGGTGGCCCGTCACAAGCCCATATTAGGTTCGATTCAGTCAGTTCCATTCGTCCAAAAGAGAATGTGATTCTCTCTCACAAGACCTGGGTTAATGGGAAGGTTGCCGCGTCGAGCGCTGATCTGTTGGCTCGTCTGAAAGTGATCGCGGGCGAAGTCAAACCATACGTGCTGGATATTTCGTGGGAGGATCCGGAAGGCAAGACACGCTTTCAACGGATACCGGTTGGACACTGACTGGCCCATGTCGGACTGTGGCAGCCGCTCGACTAAGTTACGTCTCGAGATTTAGATTTCTTTTGAAGGAAGTTGCCCTTGAAAATTTGTGAATTTTGTTTGCAGTTTGAGCCCGGCGGTACTTGCCGACTTGGTCTACCGATACCAAAGTCGATGACCTGTCGTGAATATGGCCCCACGCTGGAAAGCTTTTGTTCGGACCCCAAAGACTTCGTGAATCCAAAACAGATCGTCCAGATGGCCACGTTCTTTGGAATCAAAGGGCCGGAGCTGAAGAAGATCAAGCTGATGGCCGCAAGAGAAGAGAGTCAACGGCTTCAGGCGTCTGGCACCGCGTAGCCGTCATCTTCGTGAGACCGGAAAACATCCCGCAAACGCATGAACGGTCGAGACTCATACTCGACCGTTCAGCGCCACCCCCGAAATAAATAGCTACAGTTGAAGACAAGCAGGAGTTCGGGTTGCCTTGCTGGGTGTACTTCTAGTTCCCATTCAGACCGTCGTAGTAACCATTCTCGTAGCCTTGCCGGTAATAGCGTTGGTAGAGCCCACGGTCGCCAAGCCTTGAGTTGTAGTCGGTCGTGGCCTTTTGGTAAGCGCTCTTGTTGCGAAAGTCTGAGTTGCCATTTCTATTGCGGTCGTTGCGACCTTCCTTGATCCCTTCGTTGTAGCCGGCGTTCAGAGCCGTTTGGCGAAGGTCGAAAGAGCCACCGTAGTTGTCGTAACGATCCCAGTTGCGGCCGCGACTATTCCCATTATTTCCACTATTCCCAATGTTGTCGTTGTTGCGAGTCCAGTCACGATTGTCGTTGTTTCGGTTCCAGCCTCCGTTCCCAGTATTGTCATAGCGACCTTGATTCAGACCGTCGTTGTATCCAGTCTGATAGGCCTCACGAAAATAGCGGCGATACAATTCGCGGTCACCGAGGCGTGAGCTGTAGTCCTTTGTGGCTTTTCGATAGACACTTTGATTCGAGTAGTCGGAGCCTCTCCCCCTCTGGCGGGCCCCGGTGCCGTCCTTCAGACCTTCGTTGTAGCCTGCATTCAGAGCCGTTTGGCGAAGATCGAAAGAGCCGCCATAGTTGCCATAGTTGTCCCAATTTCGTCCCCTTCGATTTTGATTGCGGTCGTAACCATCATTCCGACCCTGCCCGTATGGGTTATTGCGATCCTGCGCCGACACTGTCTGCCGCGAAACAGATCCAATAACAAACAGCAAAGACAGTACAGCTATCGTCGCCCCAATCCTGATTTTCGTACGATTTGATTTCATAGTTCACTCCTTTGTTGCTCACTAGAGCAACTGTTGTACCCCGAGAAGGGCATAAGACAAATCACCCGGTTCTGTGGGCTGGGAGACGTACCCGAAATGGGAAGAGGTTGGAACCCGCTCAATTGATCTGATGATTTGCCGCGATCAATTAGCGGCAGTTTTGACTCTGAAGCCCTGAGCAGAAAGCGACTCGTCGGCTGGAGGTAGATGGTTACTTACCCATCGCGCGGCGACATGATCAGCCCTAAATTTTGCAACTAGGTCCAGCATGGTTTCAAGAAGGTCCTCAACGTCCGGTTTAGTCACGTAAGCGTTAGCGCCCGCTGCAATTCCCTTTCGCTTATCGGCCTCATAGGCCGCGCCCGAATAGAAAAGGATTGGCGTATTGGAGTCAAACTCGCGTATCTGGCGGCAGAATTCGTAGCCATCGGTCCTTGGCAACCAGCCGTCCAGCAGATAAAGATCAAAGCTTTTCGCCTTGATTTGCGGCCAAGCTTCAGCGGCCGATC
Organism: Acidobacteriota bacterium; assembly: GCA_030854715.1. Lineage (GTDB taxonomy): Bacteria > Acidobacteriota > Blastocatellia > Pyrinomonadales > Pyrinomonadaceae > PSRF01. The sequence goes on along the minus strand of JALYSR010000122.1, from coordinate 1,667 downwards.
GCACGCAGGTGGCGTCGATTCCGACCGAATTCACCAGCACTTTCAGCATTTCGCAAGCTTCTTCGTCATCATCGACACAAAGCACGCGGGGACGGGGATGGGATGCCATTATCTGCCTTCTCAAGTAGGGGATCTCAATTGGGTCCGGCGCCATCTTGAACCGGGTTGTAAACTTTGTCTGTGCGTTGACGCACATATCAGAAAGTCGTATTATTTACTCAGGTTTTCCTCTGATTGTTTCGGCCAAGAAGGCTTCGTCTCCAAGACGAGCAAGGGTTCTACTCTCGATGTGAAAGACACCTTCTGTCTACAATCTGGAAAAACGACTTGATGACTGCCACCGCTATCCAACAAGAAGCACGTCAGAATCATTTGCTCGCGGGGGTCAGCGATGAGGAGCTGGCGCGCCTCCTTCCCAATTTGCAACCACTCTCGCTGACGCTCGGGGAGGTCCTCTATGAATCCGGAGGGAAAATGGACTATGTCTATTTTCCGACGACAGCGATCATTTCCCTGCTTTACATAATGGAAAACGGCTCGACCGCTGAAATCGGGGTGGTGGGCAACGACGGCCTGGTGGGCATTGCCATCTTTATGGGCGGCGACACCACTCCCAACCGGGCAGTGGTACAAAGCGCGGGCAATACTTTCAAGATGAAGTCAGCGTTGATGAAAGATGAGTTCACGCTCGGCGGCCGTTTCCATAATCTATGCCTGCGCTACACCCAGGCGTTGATTACGCAGATTTCACAGACCGCTGTCTGCAACCGGCTGCACTCAGTGGATCAACAACTTTGCCGCTGGCTGCTGTTGAGCCACGACCGTCTTCCTTCAAACAGGTTAATCATGACCCAGGATCTAATAGCCAACATGCTGGGCGTACGCCGCGAAGGAATAACTCACGCGGCCAGACGCCTGCAAAACGCAGGCTATATTAGCTATGTTCGCGGCGATATGACGATCCTCAATCGGAAAGGGTTAGAGTCCGGCGTCTGCGAATGCTACCAGGTTGTCAGAGCCGAGTATGATCGCCTGCTAGGATAAGTTTCTCCTTGTGCCCCTCAAAACCGATAAGTGTGGCAACGCACAGACTCGCGCACCGCGGCAGTGCATAGTGAAAGGATGAATATGAACCGAAAAGCAAGGAAGTTTTTAATGACGACAGCGATGGCGCTACCTTTAGCCTTGACCCCTCTTTATGGCGGTGCTCAGGAAAATAACAACACCTCCAAGGGGCAGATGAAGGAAAGCGGCTCAGAAGTAAAAAAAGCCGGCCAGAGCATGGGTCAAAACGTCAAGCATGGCCGCGTATTGCGAGGCGGCAAACACTTTGGAAAACACATAGGGCGTGCCGGCAAGCACTTTGGTCGGGGGACGAAGAAGGCCGTCAAACACGCAATCTCATAGAGGATGTGACTCGCTGGTTTTTATGCTTTAACCACTTTCCCTAACCGACATCGGGACCTGTTTCCGCAAACCTTTCCTTATGCCGTCTGCAGTCTTCTACGACGCGACCGATACAAGGAGTCTCCGATGTCGCCCACAAAGAGCCCACGCATTGCAAACCGATTGCTCGCTGCTTTACCAAAGAAAGACTTTGAGGCGCTGGAGCGTCACTTCGAAGAGGTCCCTCTGGTGTTCGAGGAGATTCTCTACCAGCCCAGGGC